>NZ_CP009245.1:650319-975479 GCF_001941445.1 Corynebacterium aquilae DSM 44791
GTGGCTGAGGCGCAGGATTATTTCATGGCTTATCGGGAGCCGACTCGCTTGGATTTTGTGTTCGGCGAGGGCTAGTTTCCTGCGAAGACGTTGTGGGCGTCGGTGTCACCGCCTGTCGGGCTTTGCCTGGCAGGGTGTGGTGGCCCCGGCGCCTTTGCTGCGTTGTATGCCGTTTTGGTGGTGGTTTTTTTGGGGGTGTGGTGGGGTGGTTTGTTGGGGTGTGGTGGGGGATGTCCTGGGTGGCGCTGGGGTTGGGGCGTGTTGGTGGACACGAAACCTACGCAACGGTAAGCTACGGTGCCGTACTAGTTTTATACCCCCAAGGAGAATCTGTGGCACGCCCCAAACTCAGCGGCATCCGGACAGTACTCCGTCGGTTTACCACCCCGCTGCTTCCCGACGACTACACCCAGCTGGTTAACCCCCTGTGGTCGGCGCGCGAACTGCGCGGTCAAATCGTGCACGTCACCCGCGCGACGGAAGACACCGTCACCCTGATCATCAAGCCCGGCTGGGGAGTCCCCGTGGAATTCCACGCCGGCCAGTACATCGGCATTGGGGTGCCCATCAACGGCCGCTACACCTGGCGCTCCTACTCTTTGACCTGTGCGCCCAAGCCGACCAGCCGCACCCTTGAGGTCACGGTCCGGGCGGTAGAAAAAGGCAAACTATCCAACCACCTGGTGGGTACTGCCACCCCCGGCATGACGGTGCGCCTGGCAGCCCCTGCGGGAGATTTCCACCTGCCGCACCCGCTGCCGGACAAGCTACTGTTCATCACCGCCGGCACCGGCATTACCCCGGTGATCTCCATGTTGCGCAGCATCGAAGAACACCTCGGCACAACCGCCACCGATGCGGTGCTGGTGCACAGCGTGCGCCACCGCGAAGACTTGCTGTTCGCCGACGATCTGCGCCGCATGAGCAGCCGCGGCCTGACAGTGCATCTGCGGGTCACCAGCGAAGACGGCCGCGTCACCCTGGAGCAAGCCGAAGCCATGGTGCCCGACTACGCACAGCGCGACATCTACGCCTGTGGCCCCAGCGACATGCTCAACACCCTAGAGCAGTGGGCCAAAGACCGCGGCGTGGATCTGCACACCGAACGTTTCACCCTGGATCGCGCCAGCGACGCCACCGGCGGAAACATCACCTTCGGCACCCGCGGCAGCGTCGCCGCCGACGGGGCGACCACCATCCTCGAAGCCGGCGAATCCGCCGGCGTGCAGCTGCCGTTTGGCTGCCGCATGGGAATCTGCCAAACCTGTGTCCGCGAACTAACTGACGGCTACGTCACCGACCTGCGCACCAGCGAAGTCAAAGGCCCCGGCGAACGCATCCGCACCTGCGTCTGCGTCGCCAACGGCGACGTCGACATCGACGTCTAAACCCCCGCGCACCCCAGACCACCGCAAGGAGCACCCCATGGCAATCGACAACATCAAGGCCTACAGCCACCTCACCGACGAAGACATCGAAGAAATCGGCCGTCGCTTCGACGCCATCCAAGAGGAAGTGAAAAACTCCCTCGGCGAAAAAGACGTCGCCTACATCAAAAACCTCATCCGCTTCCAACGCGGCCTAGAGGTCGCCGGCCGCGCCGCACTGCTGTTTAGCCACAAAAAGCCCTTGTTCTGGGCGGGCGCCGGCCTTTTGGGACTGTCCAAAGTCCTGGAAAACATGGAAATCGGCCACAACGTCATCCACGGCCAATGGGACTGGATGAACGACCCCGAAATCCACTCCACCACCTGGGAATGGGACATGACCTGCCCCAGCTCCCAGTGGATGCACTCCCACAACTTCGTGCACCACAAGTACACCAACATCCTCGGCATGGACAACGACGTCGGATATGGTGTGCTGCGCGTGACCCGCGACCGCCGCTGGAGCCCCTTCTTCGCCTTCCAGCCCGTCACCAACTTCGTCCTCGCCAGCCTCTTCCAATGGGCCGTGGCCTTCTACGACGTCGAACTCGGCCGCTACTTCGCCGGCAAACAAGACTGGAAAACCACCGCCCCCCGCTTCTGGGAGGTCGTCCACAAATCCAAGCGCCAAGTCATCAAGGACTACATCCTCTTCCCGGCGCTGTCCGGCCCCAACTACGTCAACACCCTCAAAGCCAACGCGATCGCCAACCTGATCCGCAACTACTGGTCCTACGCCGTCATCTTCTGCGGGCACTTCCCCGACGAAACCGAAACGTTCACCAAGGAACAGTTCGCCAACGAGACCCACGCCGAGTGGTACCTGCGTCAGATGCTCGGCAGCGCCAACTTCCACGGCGGCAAGCTCCTGACCATCCTCAGCGGCAACCTCAACTACCAAATCGAACACCACCTGTTCCCCGACATGCCCTCCAACCGGTTGGCGGAAGTCGGCAAAAAAGTCCAGGCCATCGCCGAAGAATTCGACCTGCCCTACAACGTCGACAGCTTCCCCGTGCAGTTCCTCAAGGTGCAGCGCACCCTGCTGAAACTCACCCTGCCGAATAAATACCTGGCCGCCACCCGCGACAACGCCCCCGAGGTGCGCTCCAACAAGGCGCTGACCGACGCAGTGGAAGCCCACCTGCACGTCGGCGCCGACGCCCACGGCGTGCGCGCTGGCCTCAAGCCCGCGCTGAAGCTGTTAAAGGAGCTCCGCCCGGGGGTTAGCGAAGGAGTACGTCACCTCGTCGGCGCCATCGCCGGAAAAAAGACTCTCCCGGCCGGTTCCTAGAAAGGGAACACAGACGGGCGCCCCGGCCCACAAGCATGCACCCCCGACACGCCCCAGTGGCCAACCTAGCCTTAAGTAGCAACAGCACTGGGGCAAGTGCTGCCCACACCTGCAAACCAATGCGAGTGTGAAAATGCACCTCCCAGTGAGGTGACAACAGCGCCTGCCGCGGCGGGAGGCTGCCAGAAAAATACCGATTGACCTACAGCGGTAGACATCTGGCACTTCCCGCAGCGGCAGGCGCTTTCCTGTGCTTGCAGCCAGTTAGATGCGGTCGTGCGTCCAATGGGCCGGCATCAGCGGCTTGTGGCGTTGTTCTTTATCGATCAGCACCGCCCAGGCACGCGTGGCCAGCGCCGCGGCGATGACCGTGATGAACATGGCGAGATAACCCTGGGCCTGCATATCGGTGAACTCCACCGCAGCCAGCATCCCGAACATCGGAGCGGCCATCGTCGTCGACAAAAATGCGGCGGCCCCCAGCAAAGCAAACGCGCCGATCGGCAGCGAGGGGAAAAGAGGATGCACCAGCGTGCCAATGGCCGCCCCCACCATCGCACCCAAGGCGAAGGCCGGCGTAAGGGTACCTCCCACCGTGCCGACGCGGAAACACAACAGCGTAAGCGCCGCACGACACAACCCCACCAACAACATCGCTTTTAAGGTCATGCCCTCAAACAGCAGCGTCTGCGCCACAAACCGACCATTGCCACTGACTCCGGGAATGAAGTACGCCAACACCGCAACCAATATGAAAGCCAGGGGCATTTGCCACAGCACCTGCACACCGCGCGCACGACTAGCGGCCACGCGGCGGGCAGCCCGACCAAAGAAGTGGCCGAAAGAACCAGCGATCGCGCCCACCAGAATCGCAGCTAAAAGCACCTCGGGGCGCTCCGTCAACACGACCGCCCGATAAATCGGGTGGTGATGCACAAACAGACCAGTAGTCGCCACGGCCGTGGCGGAACACAACATGGATGCCACCACAGTCCTGGTCGACATCTCCACCAGGAGAAGCTCCAAGGTAAACAGCGCGCCTGCGAGCGGCAGGTGGAAGGACGCCGCCAAACCCGCACCCGCGGCAGAAGCCACCAGAATCCTGCGGGCATCCCCGTCAAGACGGAACGTATTCGACATGCCGGCGGCCGCCAGCCCACCAATGAGTCGGGGCGCGTTCTCACGGCCCACCGGCGCGCCGGCAGCAACCGAACACACCTGCACAAACGCACTGATCACGGTTTCGATAACGGGCATTTTTTCGCCCTTCATCGCGCCGGGCACGCTGACGGTGGGGCGACCAAAGCGGTCGAGGGCAAACCAGGCGATGGCGGTGGCGACACCGACGAAGACGATGGTGATCGCGAGGCGGCCGGGGGCGACGGTTTCACCGGGCCCCAGGGTGGCGATGTGGTCAGTGCCGAACACGAATCGCTCGGTAAAGATGACCGCCCAGTTAATGGCAGCCACCATCACTCCGGTGACCACCCCTGCGATGATGGCGTAGACCGCCAGCCGGTTCAGCGGGGTTTCGGTGATCCAGCGCCGCCCACCGGGCGCCTCAGGGGCTGGGGGAGTAGGTGGGGCGGAATCGGCGGCCGTGTTGGCGTGGGTTTCCCGGTCGAGGTGATCGTTGGTGCTGCTGCGTTCGCCCAGATCACGACCTGTCGAATCAGCGGAACGCGAGTGGCCGCTGCCAATCCACCAACCCACGACGGGACCTCCTTTTCTACCTCAACGTCTGCTTGCCGATGCCTGCTTTGTCGCCCCTGTGCGCTATTCCCACTCCACGTTCGTGCGTAAAGCGCGCAGCAGTTTCAGTACCGCTTCGAAGCGGCGCCCGGAGGCCCCATCGAGTTGGGTGAGCGCGCAGCCGGGCTCGTCGTGGCTACAGCCACGCGGGCAGTCCTCGGCGGCGTCGCGCAGATCCTCAAACACGTCGATCAGGGTGTCGGCGTCCACGTGCGCCAGCCCGAAGGAACGAATACCTGGGGTGTCAATGATCCAGCCGCCGGTGGGCAGCGCGAGCGCCATCGACTGGGTGGAGGTGTGGCGGCCTTTGCCGACCCCACTGACCGCACTAGTGGCGCGATCAGCGTCAGGAACCAACCGGTTGACCAGCGTCGATTTGCCCACCCCGGAGTGGCCGACCAAGGCGGACACGGTGCCGGAGGTGATGTCGATGACCGGGTCCAACGGGTCGTTGATACCGCACACGACGACGGGAACATCCAGATCCCGAAACTCCGCGGCGAACTCGGTGGGGTCTGCCAGGTCGGACTTGGTCAAACACAACACCGGCTTGACCCCGCCCACGAAAGCGGCAATCAGGGCGCGTTCCACAAACCCGGTGCGTGGTGGCGGATCCGCCACGGCGCACACAATCAGCAGCTTGTCGGCATTGGCGACGACGATGCGCTCATAGGCGTCGGTGTCGTCGGCGGTGCGCCGCAGTACACTCGTGCGCTCATCTAGCTTGACGATGCGGGCCAGGGTGCCGGGGGCGCCGGAGGTATCACCGACGATGCCCACCCGGTCGCCGACCACAATGGGGGTTTTCCCCAGCTCGCGGGCACGCATGCACACAATGGGGGTCACCTCGTGGGAACCATCATCAATGATCTTTTCCGCATCGGCATCCAACACCACGCCCCACCGGCCACGGTCCTTAGAGACCACCATGCCGTAGGCGGCATTTTTATGCGCAGGACGATCCTTAGTGCGCGGCCTAGAGCCCTTGCCGGGGCGCACCCGCACATCGGACTCATCAAAACCTTTGAGGGAGCGGGGAACCCTAGCCACGGGCCGACCCACCCTGCAGCATCTCGGCCCACATCTGATCGAAGTCCGGCAGCGTCTTAGAGGTGGTGGCGATGTTATCGACCTCCACCCCATCGACCACCAGCCCAATAATCGCGCCGGCGGTCGCCATGCGGTGATCGTCGTAGGACATCCACTGCCCGCCGTGCAAAGCCGCCGGGCGGATGGTGATGCCGTCCTCCAGCTCCTCACACGAGCCACCGAGCCTATTGATCTCGGTGGCCAAAGCCTTCAAACGATCGGTTTCGTGCCCACGCAGGTGAGCAATGCCGGTCAACGTGGACTCGGTGGAGGCCAAGGCGCACAATGCCGCAACCGTCGGGGTGAGCTCACCAATATCGCCCATATCCATCGTGATGCCCCGCAAACCCGAAGCACCCTGAGCGGGACCGGTCACACTCAGCATCCCCGCCTGCTCATCAAAATCAACCTGGGCGCCCATCTCGGCCAAAATGCCACGGATAGCGTCCCCGGGCTGGGTGGTTTCCGCCGGCCACGCGGTGCGCACCGTGCCGCCGGTAACCGCAGCCGCCGCCAAAAACGGGGTTGCGTTCGACAAATCGGGTTCGATCAGCCAGTCACGGCCCGAAATAGGGCCAGGGGCCACAGTCCAGGTGGCGTTGTCCAGATCCTGCTCAACTGCCACTCCCGCCTGACGCAGCATCGCCACCGTCATGTCGATGTGCGGCATGCTCGGCAGCGGGCCACCCTGGTGGCGCACCGTCACCCCCCGATCAAAACGCGCCCCCGACAACAACAAACCGGACACAAACTGCGAGGATCCGGACGCATCAATGGTGACCTCGCCACCTGCGGCACGGCCCGTACCGATCACCTGAAACGGCAGCTTCGTGCCACTGACCGCCACACCCAATGAGCGCAGCGCATCCAAAATGGTGCCCATTGGGCGCTTGCGCGCATACTCGTCGCCATCGAAACTCACCGTGCCGGTAGCCGTCGCGGCCACTGGCGGCACGAAACGCATCACCGTGCCCGCCAAACCACAATCCACCGCGCCCCCGCGCAGTGGGCGAGGTGTTACGACGATCGCCTCATCGCTGACCTTGATTGAGGTGCCCATCTTCGCCAGGGCGGCCATCATTAGATCGCTATCGCGGCTGCGCAGCGCACCAACAATCGTTGAGGGCGCATCCGCAATGGCGGCCAAAATCAGCGCACGGTTCGTCATCGACTTCGACCCGGGAATCTTCACGGTCGCGTCGATGGGGTGCTGGGCAGTGGGGGCAGGCCAAAAGTTCGTCACACAACCATAGTAGGGGGTGACGGGCGCTACAGGGAACACTACGCTGCAGTGGCTTTGAAACACTCCAGTGCGCGCCAGCATCAAAAGCTAAGGTGTTGACCACACCCAGCAAAGCCTGAACACCCCAACACTCCCAACTCTCTCAGCCAGCCCAATAACAGCGTTGTTGGCCTATAAGGAAAAACCACCATGTGCGGACGTTTCGTGCTGTATGCCACCCCTGACCAGCTCCAGCAGGCACTGTTTCCCATCTCCGAGCTAGTGTCCTTCCCCCACGGGCTGCCACCGGCGCGTTTCAACATCGCCCCCTCCACCCCCATCCCCGCCATCATCCCCAGCGAAACCTTAAAAGCAGAAGCAGCCGCCTTCGCCCCAGCAGACACCCCCGACCAGGGGCTCACCGTCGTTCCCGCCACCTGGGGGCTGATTCCACACTGGGCTGACAAAGCCGGCGGATACGCCACCTTTAACGCGCGGATCGAAACCGCGGCCGAAAAACCCACCTTCCGTTCGGCCATGAAGAAAAAACGGTGCCTGGTTCCGATGAACGGCTACTACGAGTGGAAAAACAAGCAGCCCTACTATGTGCACAGTGACGCGCCGGGTGAGTCGATTGTGTGGGCGGCGGGCCTGTTCGATACGGGGGCGAATCAACTGTCGTGCACCATCATGACGACTCAGGCGGATCCGTCCATGGAGTGGTTGCACGCGCGGATGCCCATGTTTGTCGCAGGTCAGGCGGCGAAGCGGTGGTTGGCCGGGGAGGATTCCGAGCCCGAGTTTTTCGTGCCGGAGTTTGCCTTCACCCCGGTCGACCGGGCGGTGGGCAATGTGCGCACCCAGGGCGAAAACCTCATCACCCCGGTTGCGGTGGACGGGGAAACCTACGGTGGCCCGGCCTCAAAGCGCATACCGCCAGCAGAACACCCCGAGACGCTGCTTTGATGTGGTGAAAACTGTCGCGGGCTAGTCGGCGGTCAGCGGCGCGAAGGTGGCGCCGGTAATCAGCGCCAGGTCTTTCGGGCTTAGGCCGACATCCATGCCGCGTTTGCCGGCGGAGACGCACACCAGTTCGCTGTGTTCGACGGATTCATCGATCACCGTCGGCAGTGCAGTTTTCTGCCCGATGGGGGAGGTGCCGCCGAAGACATAGCCGGTGGCGCGGCAGGCTGCTTTTTCCTCCGCCATGTGTGCTTTACGCACGTTGAAGGCTGCTGCGGCTTTTTTCATGGACAGTTTGCAGCCCACCGGGATGCACACCACGCCTAGGCCTGGGCGTGGGGCGCCTTCGAGTTCGATGACGAGGGTTTTGAAGACTTGGTTTTCGCTGATGCCTTCGGCGGCGAGTGCGGCGGCTGCGTGCTGGCCGAAGTGCTCGTTTCCGGCGTCGAATTCGTGTACGACGTGGTCGATTCCTGCCTGGTTGAGGGCTTGCAATGCGGGGGTGCCACCGGGCTTTTTCTTCATGCCCTTTACAATAGACACATGTCTAAGCCCCACGAAGCCCTCACTTTTGAGGAGCAGGCGATGCCCCTGCTTGACCAGCTCTATGGTGGCGCGTTGAGTATGACGCGCAATCCCGCGGATGCGGAGGATTTGGTGCAAGACACGTTCATGAAGGCGTATCAGGCGTTTGATAGTTTCACGCCGGGCACCAATTTGAAGGCGTGGATGTATCGGATCATGACGAACTTGTACATCAACAGCTACCGCAAGAAGAAGCGCCAGCCGTCGCAGATGCCGACGGAGGAAATCACCGATTATCAGTTGTTGGCGACGGCTTCGCACGAGTCGACTGGGTTGGAGTCCGCGGAGGTTGCGGCGCTGAAAAATCTTCCGAATCGGCAGATTTCTGATGCTTTTGAGGCGTTAAATGATGAGTACCGCATGGTGGTTTTCTATGCCGACGTGCAGGGGCTGAGTTACAAGGAGATCGCTGAGATCCTGGATATTCCCCTGGGTACGGTGATGAGCCGGCTGCACCGGGGAAGAAAGCAGCTTCGAGAAGCGTTAAAGGAACTAGCCGCCGAACATGGCATTGGTGTTTCCGCATCGTCTACCGCAACCAAGGAGAAGTAAATGAGCTGCAACTGCGAAGGAATCAACGATTCACTGTGGGAGCTTCTCGATGGGGATTGCTCTCAGGAGCGTCGCGAGGAAATCCTGGCGGCTATCAAGCAGTGCCCGGGTTGTTTCGAGAAATACGGTATCGAAACGGAGGTGCGCGCCCTGGTGAAGCAGTGTTGTTGCCAGCAGGCGCCGTCGTCGTTGCGGGAATCAATCAGCATTAAGATTCGCCGAACCCAGACGACGATTGTGGAGTTCGACTCTTAAAAGCCCAAGGGGCAGTGTGTGACCACCACACGTTGTAGGCAACAGCTGGGTTGCGCGCGCGTGCGGTAGCGCGTGGGACAGCCCAAAGGGGGGCTTTGGCCGCGATGAGCGTTGGGCTCATCGCGGTTTTTTGTATCTGTCGCCCCAACAGAAGTAGTGAGGTGACATCATGGCGGGGAGGAGATACAAGCAGCGGTGCCCACCCCAAAATGCTGGGGTGGGCACCGCTGTTTGTGCTTAATAAAGCTCGTTTAGCGCAACTCTTTAGGAGTTGGGACGCTTGCCGTGGTTGGCTTTGCCCTTGCGGCGGTCCTTGCGCTTGCGGCCACGCTTGCTCATGGTGTCTCCTTCTGGGGGACGGTCAATTGTCGGTGTAACTGCAACTACTTTAATGGGGTCGTTGCATTTGAGCGAATTTTAGACGCTTGCGCGGGCCTTGACGGCACCGCGACGGCCCTTCTTGCGGCGCTTGAGTGCGCGACGCTCGTCCTCGCTCATGCCGCCCCAGACGCCTGCGTCCTGGCCGGTTTCCAGCGCCCAGGTAAGGCACTGGGAGGTGACGGGGCAGCGGTTGCACACCATCTTGGCCTTAGCGACCTGTGCGAGGGCGGGGCCAGAGTTGCCCACGGGGAAGAAAAGTTCCGGGTCTTCGTCACGGCAAACAGCCTTGTGGCGCCAATCCATGAGTACTCCTTAGATGTCTGTGTCCAACCGCGGGTGCTCACGCGACAACGCGTCCGCATGCGGGATGAACATGGGGGTGGGTTTCTTAAAAGTGCGAGGTGCAATAGGGGTGAGCCTGTTGCGGTCTCGCGGGGCGACGCGCAGTGTGACTGTGACGTCGCGCCGGGCAATGCAAGGCGGTCGGTCTTCGTGGGAAGACGGCGCTTGCTGCTTTCTCCGACAGGGAACTAATGGTGTTCTCATTAGTTGCGGGCGGGAGAATGCCGCACGCTGTGGGGAAACCTCAAGTGGTTTCTTTTGGCGTGTGCAACGCTGCCGTGCGTTTCATGTCAGCCACGGTGTGCTGTCACGCTGCTGTTCTCACAGAGGGAGTGTGTGGGAATTAAAGGGCTTTTAGCTGCGAAGATGTCTTCTTTGGCTAGTTGGAAGCTCCAATGATTTGCACGCCCCTCGTGTGGGCTACTGAAAAATAATGGCATGCGAGCAAGCTCTTGGCTAGGGGTTAGTTGAAAAATGTGTCCTAAAACACCCTGGAATCTTAATGTGAGGCGCCTGAGGGGCCATAAAGCGGGGGTATTTTTTCAGCTTCCAACCAAAAATGAATGTCGCTTTATATGTTGTTTTTTCGCATTGACCTGCGAGTTTTGCAATATGGCCCGGTGAGTATGTGTTGGCTTCATTCGTCAAACCGTCACAGAAAATTTCTTAGGTTCCCCTGGGCGAATATGTTCGTATCGTGCACCTTTGTAGATCACAGTGTGCCCGCATGGCAGGCCGAAAAGATCACATCATTGCGGGGCTGTGTGCAGGCACGATAGCCCCCAACCACCCCAGGTCGCCAAAGGTCACCCGCGCACACCGCCACAGCAACCACACCCCACCCGCCCGGCACACACCCACACCAGCAGTTACCCACCACCGACAAAACTAAAAAGCAACAAACCCGCAGCCACTCGGCGGCAAGGGGGTGAAGCCAAAGAAAAACAGCTGGTGCGTATTCGCAGGGCGATGCGTACACTAACTCACCGTGACTGACGCAAACACCATCCCCGCCACCATCCGCCGCGCCGGCATCATCGGCATGGCAGAAGGCGCAATCGGTTTGATCTACGCCATATATTCAGTGATCCACCAAATCACCCACGGGCAAGACAGCTCCCTGGCCACCACCCAGCCCGGACGCGACGCCATCGTCGGCTACGGCAACGCCGTGTTTATCCTGCTGGTCTTCGGCTTCGTCGGCTGGTGCGGGTGGCTGCTCTACCACGGCAAACGCTTCGGTCGCGGCCCCGTTGTCATCCTGCAAATGCTGCTGCTGCCCGTGGCGTACTACATGATCCAAGGCGGCCAACCCATCGCCGCGGTACTCACCGCCATCGTCGCCGCCTACGGGCTGTGGTGCTGCTTCAACAACCAAGCCCTCGAATGGGCGCGCGAGGCCTTCAGCCCCCGCGCATAACCCCAACAAAACCTAAAACCCCGACCCTGGCCACGCCACCACCGTGGCACGCAGGATCGGGGTTTTTCGCGACTAACCGGGCCCACCCCGCATCACTCAAACGGCGAAAGGGTGCGGCCCGCGCAGCCACCTAGGCGGCAGCCAACGCCACCAATTCGCCGGGGCGCTGCTCCACAACAATCGAGCCAACAACCGCCAAACTCACCGGGCCCGACACCGCCCCCCGGTCCACCGGAATCGTGCGCTCCACCTCGCCGGTAGACCAATCAGCCACCGCAATACCCTCACGCGTCGGATACAACAACTTATCCCCAAAAGCCGCGCCCGTGCCGATAGCGTCCTCAAACACCGCCGTCACCTGCAGCTCAGACGGCTCAAACAAATACAGCCGCGCCCCATCAAACCACGACATGTGGTGGGGAAGATCCGCAATATATTGATAGCGCACCGGCAACCCATCAACCTCGCCACCATTGGGGGCCGGCTCAACCTCCCGATCCGCCACCAACTCGCCATCCTCATCAAAGGAATACAACCGGGGTGCGGGCTCATTCAAATACACCGCCGTGTGGGTTGCGGAAATCGCCACCACATGGCCCTGCCCCTTCAAATCGATCTCCACCGTCAACTCCGGCTTCCGGGCATCCTCCGGCACCGCCTTCATCACCCGCACATGAGAGGTTTGCGGATCCTCCGGGCACCGCTCAGACACCGCCACATTAGACTGCCGCGCCAACGCCGCAGTGATCTCACAATTCGGATGCGGCTGCATATCCGGCTCCTGCGGGGCCTCATCAGTGCCATAAGCCATGGTGCGCACCAAATCACTGCGCCACAACTCCACCCACCGCGGTGAAACCGTGCCCACCTGATCATTAGAAATCACAGGCGCCACCTCATCAGCATTATGCGCCGAACGCGTCGCCTTATACTGCCCAGTCTGCGCCGACAAACTTGTCACCTCACCGCAGCCAGCCGGCCCCCGAAACACCGCCTGCACTGCAGAAAAACTCGTCGACACAGAGCACAAACGCACATCCTCGCGCTCATACACCCACTTCGTCTCACCGGTTTCCGGATCCACCCCCAACACCCCATGCTCCTGGGGCACAATCAACATCCCATCAACCACCAGCGGCTTCGGAGTAAAAGCATCGCTGACATCCGCAAAAGACCCCACCGGCGCCAAGCGCGCCGGCACCTGCTCCGGGGAAGTATCCGAAACCTCAAAAGGTTGCGCAGTCGTATGATCTACCCGCCCAACCGGGGCCGAAATCGCAACGCCAGCGACCACCACCGCCACGGCCGCAACCAACCCCACCACAGCCAGACGATCCCGCGCCGAATTCCGCAACGTCGCAGCCCGCGGCGCACGACCCCGCCGCGCCCCCGAGCCCGCCTGCTGCTGGTGCGCATCCTCCCCAGACACACTCATGAGCGGCCCCCACGGCGACCACGGCCACCACGCGGCTGCTCCCGACGCTGCTCCCGCCGCGGCGCGCCACCCTTAGCGCCACGAGGACGCTTCGGCGCAGTCGCCGCCGCGCCACCAAACACCCGCCGCGCAGGACCCACCCGATCCGAAACCCCACCCGGAATATCCAAAGCCTCCAACAACTCCGGCGACGTCGAGAACCACTGCGGAGGCTCCGGCGACTTCAAATCATGCGCCTCATTAATCGACTGCCACTTCAACAACTCATCAAAGCCCACCATCGTCACCGCCGTGCCCTCATGGCCAGCGCGACCCGTACGACCAATACGGTGCACATAGGTCGAAGGATCATCCGGGGTCTGATAATTAATCACGTGCGTGACATCATCAACATCGATGCCGCGGGCAGCCACATCAGTGGCCACCAAAATCTCCACCTCGCCCGAACGGAAGGCCGACAAAGAACGCTCACGCACCGGCTGCGCCATGTCACCATGAACCGCGCCAACCTTAAAACCGCGCTCCGCTAATTCCTCAGCCACCACCGCAGCCGTCCGCTTCGTTCGCGTAAAGATAATCGTCCGCCCACGACCCTTCGCCTGCAACACCTTCGCCAACACCGCAGCCTTATCCATCCGGTGCGCCTGGAACACCACCTGACGAATCGTCGACTGTGTTGTCGACTCATTCGGGCTTTCCGCCCGAATATGCACCGGCTTATGCAAAAACGTGCGCGCCAAAGTAATCACCGGCCCCGGCATCGTCGCCGAAAACAGCATCGTTTGATGCTGATGCGTCAACGCCGCCAACAACTTCTCAATCGCCGGCAAAAACCCCAAATCCAGCATCTCGTCCGCCTCATCGATGACCAACACAGCCACCTCATCGAGACGCAAATGCCCCTGCTCATACAAATCAATCAAACGGCCCGGGGTGCCCACCACCACATCAACACCCTGCTGCAACGCCTCCACCTGCGGCTCATACGGCGAGCCACCATAAATAGCGCACACATCAACCGCAATATTCTTCGCGGCCTTCACCAAATCATCCGTCACCTGCAGGCACAACTCGCGCGTCGGAACCACCACCAACGCCCGCGGCGTGCCATCTAACTCCGCCACATCAGCAGAATCAAACACCCGATCCAGCAACGGCACCCCGAAACCATACGTCTTGCCCATGCCGGTACGAGCCTGGCCAATCAAATCCACCCCATCCAAGGCCAACGGCAACGTCAACTGCTGAATCGCAAAAGTCCGCACGATTCCACGCTCAGCCAAAGCATCAACAATCTCAGCCGCCACCCCCAACTCCGCAAAAGTTGCGGGCAAAGGCGCAGAATCGAAGGGCGCAGCACTCAACCGCGGATCCCCTCCGTCAGACGCGGAAACGGCAAATGAAGCGTGGTGATTTTGCGTAGTCGACACAAGTCATAAGCCTACTAGGTCAAAGGCCCAAAGCGGGCACCATCACCACACCTCACCCCAGCCCACCCCACCCCCGATATCGGAGTACGACCACCCACCACCCAAAGACACACACCACCAGCAGTGCGCTAGGGTAAAACAACACACGTGGTGGCGCGCCAGCATCACCAACGACAAGACGCCGGCGCCCGCCCCCACAAACCCCCACACCCCGCCCACCCCACCGGTGAAACACCGAACAGGTCGGGCAACCAACAGGAGGAACACCACCATGGACATCAAAATCGGTTTCACCGACACTCCCCGCGAACTCAACATCAGCACCGACAGCGCCCAAGAAGACGTCGCAAACGCCGTCCGCGACGCCGTCAACAACGGGGACAAAGTCATCGAGCTCAGCGACGAACGCGGCCGCCGCTACCTCGTCCGCACCGAAACCATCGCCTACGTCGAACTCGGCTCCAGCGACAAACGCCCCGTCGGTTTCGTTCAATAAGCTGTAAAACCCCGCTCGCCCCGCGAGCGACCCACCAGCACCCACCCGAAAAAGCCCAGCAAGCTGACGGCTATTGACAGCAAACTCCCACCCAATCCCAGCCGGTCACAGGGCAAAACCCAACCATCGGGGGTATGGTGCCTAAAGTCTGCGCATAACGCGGCCCAACACACCTAGCCGCGACGCACCCCAAGACAACCCACCAACCACCGCCGACGAGAAAGCACCGATGTCACACAACGACTCCGCCTTCGCGCGCTTCGCCCGCAACTACGGGTGGCGCGCCTACGCCATCCCCGTGCTCGTCGTGCTCACCATCTGGGTCCTGGTCGACATCGCCCGCAACCCTGACGACACCACCACCACGGCCACCTCCACCGACGCCGGAGTCGAAAAAAGCATCGAGGCCCGCCCCACCCGCAGTGGTGCCCCCAACCCCGCCGACAGCAAAGGCCTAGCCATGGACGTCGGCGAACTACCCCCCGGCGGCCCCTTCGCGGAAACAGGCACCGACACCTACCACGTCGTCGGCCGCCCCGGCCCCAAAGTCGGCGTCGGAAGCGAAAAAACCTACACCTACATCGTCGAAGTCGAAGACGGCATGAACACCGCCGACTACGGCGGCGACGACGCCGTCGCAGCCATGGTTGACGCCACCCTCTCCGACCCGCGCGGCTGGACCCACGACCCCGCCTTCGCGTTCCAACACATCGACGCCAACAGCGGTCAGGAACCAGACCTGCGCATCCAGTTGTCCTCCACCGAAACCACCCATAAACACTGCGGCAACGACATCGAGATGGAAACCTCCTGTTTCACCCCCATCGGAAACCGCGTGCTCGTCAACGAGTCCCGCTGGGTGCGCGGGGCCGTACCCTTCCAAGGCGACCTCGGCGCCTACCGCCAATACCTCATCAACCACGAAGTCGGCCACGGCATCGGCTACGCCGCCCACCAGCCCTGCGGTGGCAACGGCGAACTCGCGCCGGTGATGATGCAGCAAACCCTCAGCCTCAACAACTCCAAACTTCACGAGATCGCGGAGGGGCAAACCTACCCAGACAACAACGACACCTGCCGTTACAACCCCTGGCCATACCCCACCCAATAACCCACCCCACACGCTCCCGGCCCCACAACCGCCGGGAGCTTTTCGCATCCCACCCCCAAACCCCACCGTGGCACAGTACCCCGCCAGCCGACACAACGACTACCCTAGGCAACCATGAACCAGACCGTACCCCAGACAGTCCTCGACGCCTTCCGCATCACCACCGACGCCGACGACGCCCTCGGCAGCACCTGGGACTACGGCATCCGCTACGGATCCCGCGTCATCGCCACCGTCACCGACACCGTCCGCGCCCGCTACTCCGCCGACATCCGCGACACCATCACCCCCGACGGCATCCGATTCGCCAAACCCATCACCTCCACTGACGGGCGCACCCACGTCAACGGGTGGAAATGCACCGACTACACCCCCGGCCCCCGCGCCACCAACATCGACGACCTCGTCACCATCGGGCTGCGCCTCGACGACGCACTGAGCAACACCGAGCTGCCCAAATTCACCCACGACCGCATCACCGCACCCTGGGACACCGCCGACATCTACCGCGTCGCCGACACCGCCGCCTGGTCACACAACCCCTCCGCAGTCCTCGCCCCCGGACTCGACCTCGAATCCGAACCCAGCCCCGCACTGCACTGGGCCCTCACCATGGCCAAAACCCTCACCGACGCCATGGACGAGGAAGTTCTCTCCCTCAACCCCCAGCCATGCCACGCCGACCTCATCGGCACCACCATCGCCCCAGCCGGACAACCCCCAGTGATCACCGATTTCGTCTGCGTGGCCCGCCCCTACGGATACACCAGCATCCTCGCCATCGCCGACGGACTCATCGCCGAAGTCATCGACGACGGCATCATCGCCCGCCACCACTACATCCCACACTGCAAACAAATGCTGCTGCGGGCCCTGCTCTACCGCGTCTTCGTCCACGCCCTCCACCCGGACGCCACCGCCGAAATGCGCACCCACATCGAACGAGTCGCACACCTGGTCACCAGCAGCAACTAGCCAGCCCCCAGCGCACAATCCACAGCACACCCCCACAGGCGCAAACCGGTGTGCACACCGGCCGCTAAGGTGAAACCACACCAGCGACAGCGACGACACCCACACCAACCAACCCCACCTCCACGCAGTCGGGGCGGGGAACACGAAACGGGGGAGAGGACACCGAGTGAGTACAACAACGACCACGGCCACCTCCCAGCAGCTCCACACCCGCACAGACCCCCGCGACACCGGGGTACGCCCCGAACGCCGACTCCTCTCCGCAGTCCACCCCCGCATCATCGTCGACACATCCCTACCGGAGCCGGACGCACCCCACGCCATCCCCGACAACGCCAGCAAGCTCATCGGAGCCAGCGGACACTGGCGCGTCACCGGGCCGGCAGGCAGCGGCGTGACCACCCTGCTAGTGGAAGCAGCGCTGGCCCGCATCGACGCCGGAATCCACCCCGACCGGGTGGTCATCGTCACCGCATCCAAAGAATCCGCCAACCGCATCCGCCGCCTCCTGGCGACCCGCCTGGCCGCCCGCAACTTCGCGACCGCCGGAAAAATGGTCCGCAGCGTCCACGCCTTCGCCTTCGCCATCCTCAACGACTACTCGGCCCACCTGTCGCAACCCGCACCCCGACTGCTCACCGGCGCCGAACACGACGCCATCATGCGAGAAATGCTGCTCGGACATGCCGAAGACGGCGGCGCCTACTGGCCCGAACACCTCCAGCCCGCGCTGCCACTGGTGGGATTCGCCCGCTCCTTGAGGGACTTCATCCTGCGCGCCCAAGAACGCGGCATCACCGCAGCCACCCTAAAGAAATGGGGCGCCGACTTCGACCGCGAACTATGGACAGCCAGCGGACACTTCCTCGACGAATACCAAGCCATCGCCAACCTATCCGGCCTGCAACAACTCAACGCCTCAGAACTAACCTCCCGGGCGCTCGCAGCCATCAACGACCCAGACTCGCCAAACTTCCGCCTGGAAACCCTCCAACGCATCGACACCCTCATCGTCGATGACGCCCAACAGCTCGACCCGGTAGCGGCACAACTCATCCAAGAGTTCCGCCAAGAAATCCCCACCACCATCATCGCCGGAGACCCCCACCAAGCCGTGTTCCGCTTCCGCGGCGCAAACCCCCGCTTCCTCAGCGAACTTCCAGTCACACCCGACCACGACATCACCCTGGATAAAACCCACCGCAACCCCCACCGTAAAGCCCTGATCACCTGCGAACGGGCCGCCACCGAACCCGCCATCATCGCCGATATTCTGCGCCGCAGCCACCTCATCGAAGGCAACCAATGGGCCGACCACGTCGTCATCGTTCGCGAAAGCAGCAACATCGCCAGCATCAAACGGGCGCTGCTGGCCGCCGGCGTACCCGTCCACCAGGACGCCACCGACCTGGTACTTGCCGAACACCCACTGGTCAACCAACTACTCCTGGCCATCACCGCGGCGCTGCGCCCCCTGGAAGTCACAGAAGTCGAAGCCCTCGTCCTCGGGCCGGTCGGCGGAGCCGACCCAGTGACACTACGCAAACTCATCCGCGGCGTGCGCCAAGCCGAAATGGCCCGCGGAGGCCGCCGCCGCTCCCTGGTCATCCTGCGCGAACTTCTGCACCCGAGCGCCGAGACCACCAAAGAAGAACACGACCGCCAGATCGCCGAGATCATCGGCCCCCTCACCGCCGCAGAAAAAGCTATCTTCGAGCACCTTTACGCGGTGATCTCCGCCGCCAAAACAGCAATCGACGCCGGAGAATCCGTGGAACAGATCCTCTGGGCGGCATGGGAAAAAACCGGGCTGGGCAACAGCCTGTCCGCAGTCGCACTTCGCGGCGGAGCCCGCGGCTCCCAAGCCGACCACGCGCTAGACGCCATGATGGCGCTTTTTGATATGGCCGGCGATTTCGTGGAACGACGCCCCACCGCCAGCATCGCCAGCTTCATCGACACCGTCAACGCCCAACAGCTACCCACCAGCGCCCGCGATCGCCGCACCGCCATGCCCGACGCAGTCAGCATCCTCACCGCCCACGGCGTCAGTGGCCAACAATGGCCCCACGTCATCATCGCCGGCGTCCAAGAAGACTCCTGGCCCACCATCGGGGAAACCGGAACCCTTTTCGGGCAAGAAGAACTCATCGACCTCAACGACGATGGACTCGACCCGCGACTGCACGTGTCCCGCGCCGGGGACAAACTGGCTGAGGAACTGCGCCTGTTCGAGTTGAGCCTGGCGCGCGCCACCGAAACCATCGTGGTGACGACGGTGAACAGCCCCGAAGAAGCCCAGCTGGTGCCCTCCAGATTCTTAGAGGATTTGGGCGAGGACTACCAGCGATACAGTGGGGAAGCGATCATGTCTGGGCATCTTGCGCACCTCATCGGGGGCGAAATCCCTGAGCCCGATAGCGAGAACTCCGGTGCGCTTGCGTCCACCGAGGAGCCCCCCACCCTAGCTACCCTGGGGCAAGACTCGGATGATGCTAAGCGGCAGCGCCAGGAATTGATTGAGCACACCGAGGGGCTGTTGTTGCCGTCGCCACTGTTGGCGGTGCCGACGATGGTTGCCGAGCTGCGGCGCTTTGCCAGCGATGACGCGGTGCCCGAGCGGGTGCGAAAACAGGCAGCAACCCAGCTTGCCCGCTTGGCGGCGGCCGGTATCCATAGCGCGCACCCGGACTATTGGTGGGGTGCGGTGGAGCCGAGCACCCGCACACCACTGGTGGAGGACTCCGCCCCGGTGGTGCTGTCACCATCGGCGGTTGAGTCCCTTACGACCTGCCCCGCCCGCCATGTGATCACGCGCGCCCTTCCAGGGCCATTGGGTGAGACCACGAGCATGCACACCGGTACGCTGCTGCACGCGATCGCTGAGGCAGTGTCCAATGGGGTTGATATTCGGGTGTTGCGTGGGCTGGCCCATGACACCTACGACACGATGATTTCCGGCCCCCAGTGGGAGCAAGACCGCCTGCACCGTCGACTAGATGGCATCATCGACAACATTGTCGCCTGGGTGAGCCGTCGCGATGCGGCAGCCGACGCGGTTGCTACTGAGGTCGACATCACCGTCGATATTGATCTGTCCCAACCCGCAGCCGATGGGCAGCCACCTGCCGAGGATGCGCGGCCGACCCGGATTCGGGGGCGGGTTGACCGGCTGGAAACCTATAGTGACGGGTTGCGGATCGTCGATATTAAAACCGGCAATCAGCCGACGACGAAGGAAAAAGCCGCCACCAACCCCCAGCTTGCGACGTACCAGTATGCCTTTGAGCATGCGGTCGCCGATGGGCACGGTGGTTTTTCGACCGCGCCAAAGGGCCAGGGGCAGACGGTGGCGGGCGCCCAGCTGGCCTACGTGGCGAAGCCGTCGTCGCGCACGGTGGTCACCGAAAGGGATCAGCCGGCACTCGACGACGACAGCCGCCAGGTGATCCGCAACCTTTTAGCGGATGCCGCCCGCGCAAGCATTGGCCCCAGCGTTCTTGCGAAAAAAAATCCCACCTGTACGAGCTGCCCGATCCGGATTGTGTGCCCGGTGAGTGCGGAAGGAAAAGCGACGACCCATGAACCTTGATCACGAACCCTTGGTCAGTGCCGAAGAGCTGGCGCAGTGGTTGGGCCAGCCTTTCCCGCCGACTCCGCAGCAATCCGCCGTTATCACCGCGCCGGCGGAGCCACTGCTGGTGGTGGCTGGTGCGGGGGCTGGAAAAACGGAAACCATGGCGGCCCGCGTGGTGTGGTTGGTGGCCAACAAGTACGTTTCCCCGGATGCGGTTTTGGGGTTGACGTTTACCCGCAAAGCGGCCCAGGAGTTGGGGCAGCGCATCCGCCAGCGGCTCAAGGCTTTGGCCGCGTGCCCGCAGTTGGTCACGATTGATGAGGACGGCCAGCTGGCGAAGGCGCTGGCTACCGCTAACCCCACCACGTTGACCTATGACGCCTATGCTGGCCGGCTGATTCGGGAGTATGGGTTGTTGCTGCCCGTGGAGCCGACCTCCCGGCTGATCAGTGGCACCGAGCAGTACTTGATTGCTCGGGATGTGGTGGAGGGGCTGCAGGGGGATTTGCACCTGGATGATGCTTATGGCCGCAACAGCATTGTGGATCAGGTGCTGTTGTTGAAAAAGGAGCTTGATGATCACCTGATTTCGCTTGATGACGTGCGGGAGGAAACGGAGGCGCTGATTGCGTTGGTGGAGTCTTTGCCGCCGTCGAAGCGGGCGAAGGACCCGGAGGGGCTGACGACGCTGACCCGGCAGGTGTTGGATGCGCAGGCGCGTCGGTTGAGTTTGTTGCCGGCGGTGGCTGCTTTGCAGCAGCAGCTGCGGGAGCGCAACGTGATGACCTTCGCGGAGCAGATGAGTGTGGCGGCGCGGCTGGCGCGGGGGCGCAGCCAGGTGCGGACGTCCCAGCGGCAGCGTTTCCGGGCGGTGATGTTGGATGAGTATCAGGACACGTCGGCGGCGCAGCGTATTTTGCTGTCTCACCTGTTTGGTGATCCGAATCCGCAGCAGTCGGATGACATTTCGGGCGTGGCGCGGGGCATTGCGGTGACTGCGGTGGGTGATCCGATGCAGGCGATTTACTCGTGGCGGGGTGCAACAGCATCGAATTTGGTGGAGTTCGTCACCGACTTTCCTGTGCTTCGCCCTGCTTCGCAGCCTGAGGGCTTGGAGGAGCCGGTGGGGGAGCAGCCGGTGCGGTGGGTGAAAAAACCGGCCGAGACTCGCGAGTTGACGACGAGTTGGCGTAATCCGCCGGAGGTGTTGGCGTTGGCGAATCAGGCCACGGTGGGGCAGTTGGGGGCGTTGGATTCTGCGCACCGTATTGTTTCGCCGTTGGTGTCGCGGCAGGGCGCTGCGCCGGGGCGGGTGTTGTTGGGTAGGTATGCGACCGCGGAGGAGGAAAACGCTGCGGTGGCGGAGGCGTTGGCGGAAGATTTTTGGGCTGCCCAGGAGGCGGGGCAGACGTTTACTGGGGCGGTGTTGGTGCGCCAGCATAAGCAGACCCCGGCGATTGCTGCTGCGCTGCGGGAGCGGGATGTGCCGGTGGAGATTGTGGGTTTGGCGGGGTTGTTGCAGGTCCCGGAGGTGGTTGATGTGCTGGCGGTGATTCGGATGCTGGTGCGCCCTCAGGATGATGTGGCGGCGTTGCGGATTTTGTTGGGCCCGCATATCAATTTGGGGCTTGATGATTTGAGGAAGTTGGCGGCGCGTGCCCGGAATTTGGCGGGGCGGGCGACGAAGCTGTCGGAGAAAACTTCCGGTGTGGGTGCGGGGGAGGTCGTTGAGGTGGCTGAGGTGGTCGCCGAGGACGACAAGTTGGTGTTGGATCGGGATGCCGCGGATTTGCAGGGGCATGTGTTGGCTTTGTTGCGCGCGCAGCAGGAGCGTTTGGGGGTGGATGCTGATGTGGTGTCGCAAGGGGCGTTGGAGAAGTGTGCGGCTGAGGTTGCGCGGTTGTTGTCGGCGACGGAGGAGACTCGGGTGGGGTTGGCTGATGCTATTGCGGATTTGGATGCGCCGGAGAAGTACAGCGTGGAGGGGTATCGGCGGTTGGCGATGTTGTCGAGTGAGTTGCGCGAGTTGCGGCGTAATAGTTTGGGGTCGAGTCTGACGGATTTGGTCAGTGATGTGGAGCAGGTGATGGGGCTTCGTGCTGAGGTGTTGACGCGGGAGTCGACGGGTGGTCGTGCGCATGTGGGGGCTGCGCATTTGGATAGGTTTGCTGAGGAGGTGGCTGCCTATGGTCGCATTCCGGGGGCGAGTGTGGTGGGGATGTTGGATTATTTTGAGTTGGCGGTGCAGCATGATCAGGGGTTGACGCGTGGGGAGGTGGCGGTCAGTGGTGATCGGGTGCAGATTTTGACGGTGCATAAGGCTAAGGGGTTGGAGTGGCAGTCGGTGGCTGTGGTGGGGGTGACGGATCGGATTTATGGTGAGCGGGGTGTGTCGACGTGGGCGACGAGTCCGGGGGCGTTGCCGACGGCTTTGCGGGCGGATGCTGATGCGGGGCATCGTTTTGGTGCGCCGGTGTTGGATACCAGTGAGGTGGAGGATCAGACGCAGCTTAAAGGCGCGGTTGATGCGTTTAAGAAGGAGTTGCGGGCGGGCAATTTGGGGGAGGTGGAGCGGTTGTTTTATGTGGCGTTGACGCGTGCGGAGCGGCATCTGATTGTGACTAGTGCTGCTGATAATGGTGGGGCGCGTCCGGATGCGCCGTTTGGGGTGTTGGAGCGCTTGTGTGCTGTTTTTCCGGAGTTTGTTGTGGACGCCGCATCAGAAGTTGAGGCTGCGACGGGGGCTGAAGCTGAAGCTGTGGCTGGTGTGGGGGAGGCACCGGTGGTGGAGCAGGCGCCGGTGCCGCGGGATTTTTTGGAGCATCGTGCGGTGGGGGTTTTGCGGGCGGCTGATTGGGTGCGGGCGGAGTATGAGCGCCTGGTGGCTGATGCTGATGCTGGTGCGGGTGGTGAGGGTGATCGGGCTGTGCCTGTGGTGGGGTTGTGGGATCGTGAGGTGCGGGCGTTGGTGGAGGAGGCGCGGCGCGCGGATGCTCCGACGGTGACGGTGAATGTGGGCTCGGAGGTGACGGCGAGTGATTTGGTTTCGTGTGCGCGGGATCCGGAGGAGTTTGCGCGTCGTCGGCGTCGCCCGCAGCCGTTTCGGCCGAATGTTTTTGCCAAGCGGGGTACGGCGTTGCACCAGTGGATTGAGGATCATTATGGGCGCGGTTCGTTGTTGGATGCGCCGTTGATGGATGATTCTGTGGGTTTTGATGAGGAAGGGGAGGTGTCTTCGGCGGAGTTGGCGGTGTTGCAGGAGAAGTTTTTGGCGAGCCGGTGGGCGGATATGGATCCGGTGTTTGTGGAGTATCCGTTTACGGTGTCGTTGGGTTCGCGGTTGGTCAGTGGCCGGATTGACGCTATTTTTCATGAGGGGGATGATCCGGCGTCGGGTTGGTTGGTGGTGGATTGGAAGTCTTCGCGTCCGCCGGTCGGTGCGGAGGCGGATAGTGCGGCGATTCAGTTGGCGGTGTATCGCTATGCGTTGGGGCAGTTGTTGGAGTCGATGACTGGTTCTGCGGTGGCGCCGGAGGGTATTTCGGCGGGTTTCTTCTACATCGGCTTCGAGCAATTCTTCCAGCCGGGTAAGCTACCGGGTGCTAAAGAGTTGGAGTTGTTGTTCTCCAGCGATGATGGTGCCTGATGTTGGTGCCATGGTTCTATCGCCGCACATCTTGGGTGTGCGTTCGGTCCGGCGGTAGGAACACCTTGTGATGAAAGTGAGCGTGCACCGACGTGCCGCAGCGAATCCGTGCGCATTTGCGTAGTGATACTGAACTGGTTGATCTTCCTGATCATGCGTTGTTGGGGATCATTAAGATTCCGCAGCCGCGTTCTTTTAGTCCGTGGTGGTTGATTACCCGAAGAATTGCGTATGCGATTGCGCTGATGGGCGTGGTTGCGGTGTTGGTGTACACCGATAAGGGTGGCTATACCGAGGATCTGACTTTTGTTGATGCGGTGTATTACTCGGCGGTGTCGTTGTCGACGACGGGTTATGGCGATATTGCCCCGGTGACGCAGCATGCGCGTTTGGTCAATATTTTCATTATTACCCCGATTAGGATTTTGTTCCTGATTTTGTTGGTGGGTACCACTTTGGCGGTGTTGACGGATGAGACTCGCCGCACTTTACAGATCCAGCGTTGGAGGAAGAACATGCGTGATCACACTGTGGTTGTTGGTTATGGAACGAAGGGCCGTAGTGCGGTGTCGGCGTTGTTGGCTGATGGGGTGAGCCCGGCGAGCATTGTGGTGGTCGATACTGATAAGGATGCGCTGGAGATGGCGTCGACGCGGGGTTTGGTGACGGTGGTGGGTTCGGCGACGAAGGCTGATGTGTTGAAGTTGGCGGGGGTGGCGCGCGCGAAGGCGGTGGTGGTGGCGCCGAATATGGATGATACGGCGGTGTTGGTGACGCTGTCGGTGCGTGAGATCGCTCCGAATGCGACGATTGTGGCCAGTGTGCGGGAGAGTGAGAATGTGCACTTGTTGAAGCAGTCGGGTGCGGATAGCGTGGTGATTTCTTCGGAGACCGCGGGCCGGATGTTGGGGTTGGCGACGGTGACTCCGACGGTGGTGGAGATGTTGGAGGATTTGTTGTCTCCGGATGATGGCATGTCGATTACGGAGATGATTGTTACTGCTGCAGATGCTGGTAAGTCGCCGCGGGAGTTGTCGCCGTTGGCGTTGGGTGTGGTGCGCCATGGTGAGTTGTTCCGGGTGAGTGAGCCGGCTGCGCGTGCGGTGCAGCAGGGCGATAAGTTGTTGTTTATTCGGGGGTTGGCGCCGAAGGATGCCCAGGCGGATGCTGCGGGTGAGCGGTAGTTTGTGATGGCCCGGTTGATTCATTTGACGCCGTCGTTGCAGATCATTGTGGATGCGGATGGTAGCCCGCATTGGTTTGATTACGATCCGTCTGCCGGTGTGGGGGCGGGGGTGTGTGAGCGCTCGGCGCAGGATGATGCGGTGGTTGAGGCTGCTTGGGGTGCGCGGCCGCCGATTGTGGCGCGGGTCAGTGAGGGGAAGTGGGCGCGTTTGGTTGATGAGGAGGAGTTGGCGCGCCTGGCCGCGCAGGTGGGCGGTGAGGTGGTGGCGCTGCGCAGCATGCTGGTTGATGATCATCCGGATTTGTTGGCGGCGGCTGGGTATGTGAAAAATCAGCAGCTGCACCGGTTTCATCCGGCGGATGGTACACCGTTGACTTTTGATGAGCAGGGGCATGTGGGCACGAGTGCGCGGGGGGCCGCGTTTTTTCCGCGGCTGGATCCGGCGGTGATTGGTCTGGTGGAGTGTCGGGGGCGGATTTTGTTGGGTCGTAATGCGTTGCGCCCGGACTATTTTTCCCTGATCGCGGGTTATGTGTCCCCGGGGGAGACTTTGGAGGCGGCGTTTGCGCGGGAGGTGCTGGAGGAAACCGGCCGCCGGGTGCGCGGGGTGCGCTATGTGGGTTCGCAGCCGTGGCCGGCGTCGGGTGCGTTGATGTTGGGCATGTATGGGCTCACCGATGATTGGGAGGCGGTGGCTGCAACGGACGGGGAGCTCGTGGAGACCCGGTGGGCCAGCCGTGAGGAGATCGTGGCGGGCGGGCTGCCGCTGTCGCCTCAAGGGTCTATTGCCCGGACCTTGATTGAGTTTTGGACCCATAAGACTGAAGATTTTTTGCCACAAAAGAGCCTGTTTGATTCATGATTGATCTGAATTCCCTCGACGATGATCAGCGCGTCGCCGCGACCGCGCCGCGTGGCCCGGTGTGCATCCTGGCCGGTGCCGGCACCGGAAAGACCCGCACCATTACCTACCGGATCGCCCACCTGATCGACCAGGGCTTTGTCAGCCCCCAGCGGGTGTTGGCGGTGACCTTTACTTCCCGCGCGGCCGGGGAGATGCGCCACCGCCTGGCAACTATGGGCATTGGTGGGGTGCAGGCCCGCACCTTCCACGCGGCCGCGCGGCGCCAGTTGGCCTATTTTTGGCCGCAGGTCGCGGGTTCTTTGCCGTGGAAACTGGTGGATAATAAGTTTCCGCTGGTGGGCCGGGCGGTGCGGGGCGCTGGCCTGGAGAACAACACCGACATGGTGCGCGATGTGCTCTCTGAGATCGAATGGGCCAAAGCGTCGCTGATTAGCGCCGACGCTTACCCCGCGGCGGTCGATTCTTCCGGCCGCACCGCCCCTGCGGATCCCCAAAAAATCGCCCAGGCATACCGCCTGTACGAACAGGCAAAAACCTCCGAGGACGGGATGCTGCTCGACTTCGATGATCTGCTGGTTCACACCGCGGGCGCGTTGGAAAATTCCGCGGCGATCGCCGAGGAGTTTCGCCAGCAGTACCGCAGCTTCGTCGTCGACGAATACCAGGACGTCACCCCTTTGCAGCAGCGGGTGCTGGACGCGTGGCTGGGCACCCGCGACGACTTAACGGTCGTCGGTGACGCCAACCAGACCATCTACTCCTTTACCGGCGCAACCCCCGACTACCTGCTGAATTTTTCCCGCAAGTATCCGCACGCCTCCATCACGCGGCTGCAACGCGACTATCGCTCCACCCCGCAGGTCACCGACCTGGCCAACACGGTCATTGGGCAAGCCCAAGGCCGGGTGGCCGGCACCCGACTCACCCTGGAAGGTATGCGGCCGGCAGGTGGTGAACCCACCTTCACCTCCTATGACGATGAGCCCTCCCAGGCCCGTGGGGTGGCCAAAAAGATCGCGCAGCTGATCAACCAGGGCATCCCCGCCCGGGAGATCGCGGTGCTGTACCGCATCAACGCCCACTCCGCACTGTTCGAACAGGCCCTGTCCGAAGAAAACATCCCCTACCAGGTGCGCGGCGGTGAAGGCTTTTATAACCGGCCCGAAATCCGGGCTGCTATCACCGAGTTGGTGCGCCTGTCCGGCCGGGATGATCTCCCGGAGCAAGCCCAGGGTGCGGGCCTGGTGCGGGTGGTGCGCGCAGCGCTCGCCCCGCTGGGTTTGAGCGCCAGCGAACCCGAAGGCGCCCAAGCCCGCGAACGCTGGCAATCCCTCAACGCGCTAGCCGAACTCGTCGAAGAACTCGCCAGCATCACCGGCGACCTCACCCTGCCGGGACTACTGGCAGAACTCAAAACCCGCGCCGACGCCAAACACCCACCCAGCGTCGACGGCGTCACCCTCGCCTCCCTGCACGCCGCCAAGGGTCTCGAATGGGATGCCGTGTTCCTGGTTGGTCTCTCCGAGGGATCCCTGCCCATCAAACAAGCCATCAAAGCCGGCGCGGAACACATCGAGGAAGAACGGCGCTTGTTCTACGTCGGAATTACCCGCGCCCGCGAACACCTCCACCTGTCCTGGGCGCTGGCCCGCCAGGAAGGCGCCCGCGCCAGCCGCCACCGCACCCGCTTCCTTGACGGCATCGTCAAGGATCCTGAGCCGATCACCAGCGGGCACAGTGCGCGCAAAACCGCCCACTGCCGCACCTGCGGCATCACCCTGGACACCCCCGCGGAAAAAGTCCTCGGCCGCTGCCTCGACTGCCCCGGGGACACCGATCACGACCTCGTCGAACACCTGCGCCAATGGCGCAAACGCACCGCCGATGAGCTCAACCAACCCGCCTACATCGTCTTCTCCGACGCCACCCTTTTGGCCATCGCCGAAGCCCAACCCCGCACCCCCACAGAACTGCTCGGCATCACCGGGCTCGGGCCGGTCAAACTCGAACGCTTCGGGCAATCCCTGCTCGACACCCTCGAGGACTACCTCAGCTAAACCCCCGCCCCATCCGGGCGGCGGCCAGCGACCCGCTTACCGGCTGCCGCCGCCCGGCTGCGCCGCTCAAAACAATCCGGACACAACGGATGGCTCGGCAGTGTCGACGCCGACACCTCCCACGACCCCAACCCCGCCCGCACCACCGCCCCCGGCACCCAACCCACCGCACCACCAGCCGGCGGATTCACCCCAGCAACCAGCAAGGGGCGCAACAACAACGCCGCCACCAACGACGCCCGCCCCAACCACCCCTTCTCCCACCCCACACCACCAGCACCCCCAGGGGAAAGCACCAACTCCTTGGCCACCGAAGCCCACAACGGGTCGCGCTCCCGGCGGCGCAACTCCGCACACACCACACACGGCCCCCGCCCATCCACATGCAGCGGCCCCACCTCCACCACCTCACCCACAAAAGACACCGGCACCACCCGCGCCGAATGCTCCACCAACGCCCGACACACCGCCGACGTAGGCCGCCAATAATTCACCAACACCACCGGGCACACCCCCGCCGCCCCCGCAATCGCCTGCGCATCCGCCTGACCTCGGCCCACCCGCCGCGCCACCACCCCACACACCTCACCTAACGCCTCCACCAGGGCTGCCACCGCAGGGCCATCCCCCAACACCACCACCTCACCAGGGTCAGCAAACCAATCCACCAACACCCCCGCACACAACAAATCCGCAATCATCACCCGCGCCCGATGCCGCGGCACCCCACATCCGCACAACCCATCAGCCAACGCCGTCAACCCCACCGGCTGGCGCGCCGCCCGCAACACCCTGCACACCCCGGCCGCATCCTCGCCCTGCCGCAACAACAACACCCCCGCCGAAGCAGCATCCACCCCAAACTGCACCGAAAAGGCATCCCGCACCACCACCACAGCACTATCCCGCAAACACACCAACCGGCGCGCCCCATCAACCACATGGTCTGCCGGGGGAGTAGCCCGCGGATCCACCCGCAGCACACGATCAGCCAACACCAACCACCTCACACAACAACGTAAAAAAGACAACAAAACAACTAACAATGCGCCGCACAACACCGGCGATACACCCCCTCAGACGCACCCCGTGCCACCGGTGGTTCCACCACCCCCACCACCAACTACACTAAGCAACCACCCACCAACCCCCACCAACCCCCACCAACCCCAGCATTCACCACACCACACACCCATGACACGCCCACACGTCACCATCATCCGCTCCCCACGGCGACGCAAAACCGTATCCGCCCGACACGTCGGCGACACCATCGAAGTGCGCCTACCCGCAGGGCTTAGCGCCAGCGAAGAACAACGCCACATCGACAGCCTGGTGAAAAAACTCACCAACCGCACCACCAGCGGGGCCCGCGCCTCCGACGCTGACCTGGAACGCCGCGCCCACACCCTCAACGCGCAATACCTCGAATCCAAAGCCCGCTGCACCTCCATCAGGTGGGTCGGCAACCAAAAAACCCGCTGGGGTTCCTGCACCACCTCAACTGGGGCAATCCGCATCAGCGACCGGCTGAAAAAAGCCCCCGACTACGTCATCGACGCCGTCATCGTCCACGAACTCGTCCACACCTTCCACCCCGGCGGCCACGACGCCGAGTTCTACGCCTGGGCAGACCGGGTACCACACGCCGAACGCGCCAAAGGCTACCTGCAGGCCTACGCCCAATTCCTCAACCACGGCGGCCCCGCCGGCAACCTCGAAACCTTCACCACCGACTAAACCCGCCCACAAAAAAGCCCACCGGCACACAAACCGGTGGGCACCCACCATCACCGCGACAAAGCACCGGCAACAGTGGGAAAACTCAAAAACCCTTCAGCTAGGACTAATCGCCCTCATCAGTGGGGTTCTCGCGGGACTCCGGGTCCACATCGGACTCGCCCAGCTTCTTTTCCAACTCCTCGATCTCCGCAATCGGATCAAAATCAGCATCAATCGAATCATCCAACAAACGATCGATGAAACGAGCAGGGTGCTCAATATCCTCATGCGACGGCGCCAAATCCGGGTGCTCCCAGCACGCATCACGGCGAGCCGCACCCACCGCATTCGTCGTACGCTCCCACAACGTGATCGCACCATCAATCGGCGGGGTACCAATAGCGCAACCCGTAATCGCCTCCAACGCAGTCGCCGCAGTACCACCCGAATTCCGGCGATGCTTAAACGCCGCCCGCAGCTTATCCGCATTCGGCAAACGATCAGTGACAGCCTCAGTGACCACCACATCCACCCAGCCCTCAATCAACGCGATCAGCGCCTCCAAACGCGGCACCGCATTCTCATTCGCGCTAACCAGGCGGGGCGCAATCTCCTGCGGATCAATCGACTGCATCTTCTGCATGATCTCCGCAATGTTTTCCATATTCGCGCCATCAAAATTATCGCGCATGTACTGCTCAGCGTGGCTGGTATCCACATACGCGCCCGCAGCCCACTCCTCCACGGACGACACAATCGACTCCGCCAACCACGGCACATTCTTAAACAACCGCTGGCGCGCAGCCTCCCGGGCACACACATACACCAACGCCTCCTGGTCAGGGATATCCAAAGAGGAAATCTCATCCCGGAACGTACGCGTCATAATCGCCAAGGTATTCGCCGGAGCCGCCGGCAAACCCAAATCCGTGCCCGACACAATCGACTGCGACAGCTGCACCACAGCCTCCGCCACCCGCTGCGTCTCCATCACCGCATTCTGGCGGCGCATAAACTGCTGCATCGCCCCCATCAACTCGCCAGGAGCACCCTGCGCATCCCCACCCAAACCCAACACCGGGGTCTCACTAACCGCAGCCCGGGCAGGCTCGGCAACACGCAACCAAAACGGCAAACTATTGAGCGCATAATCGCCAGCCGACCACGCCGTACCCTTCGCACCACTGGTCGCCAACTCCGTCGTGGCATCCAACCACAACTCCGCCAAACGGCTCGCTTCCTCCACCGCCGCAGCATCCTTCGACGCCGGCTTCGCAATCTGGGAACCCATCCGCGTAATCCGCGACTGCACAGCCTTACGCACAGCCTCCGGATCAATAAAAGAATCCGGCTCCTCGCCCGACTGCGGCGGGCCAAACAAATTCGAAAAACCGCTCAACATATCGCCCAGCGGATTCGCGCCCCCACCCTGGGAACCCGAACCGAACCCGGGACCGAAAAAGAAGCTAAAAGGATCGCCAGGCTGGCCGCCACGATTGTTGTCATCATCGCGATCATCGTCATCGCGGTTACCAAAAGAAAAACCAAATCCACCGTTACTCATACGGCAAGGCTACCGGTCGGCACTGCCAAGACGCTAGCAACATCCTGGCAAAAAGCAACGCTGTCAGCGAACAACCAGCACCCCGCCAGCCCACCAGCCACTAGCACCCACCAACTCCCCACCAGCACCCAACTAACAACCACAGCCACGTTTTGTAAGGTAGGTGATTGTGAATCGTCGCTTAGCCACCCTCGTCTGGGGTCTCATCCCAGTTGTTGTCGCCACCACGCTCATCAACAACACCCACATCCCGGGAACGGACTACCAGCTCACCGTGCCCCTCGCCGCCGAAGGCCCAGGGCCCGTGTTCAACACCCTCGGCGACGTCTCCGGCGAAAAAGTCGTCGCCATCGACGGCGCCCCCACCGACGCGACCACCGGAACCATGTACATGACCACCGTGGCCGTGCGCCACAACATGCCACTATCCCAAGCACTTAGCCGCTGGATCGGCACCAACGACACCATCGTCCCGCTCGACGCAGTCATCCCCCAAAACAAAACAGAAGAAGAAGTCAACGAAGCCAACAAAGTAGCCTTCGCATCTTCCGAAAACTCCGCCACCATCGCCGCACTGAACTACCTCGGTAAAAAACTCACCATCGAAGTCTCCGACACCGTGCCCGACGCACCCGCCGCCGACAAACTCACCCCCGGCGACACCATCACCCACGTCGACGGCGAAAAAGTCACCACCCCCAGCCAAGTACAAAAACTCGTCCGCAACAAAAAACCCGGCGACACCATCGACATCGGCTACACCCACCAGGGACAACCCCACAACGCCCTGTTCACCCTCGCCGCCAACCCCCACGACGACAGCGTCCCCCAACTCGGCGTGCTCATGAAAGCCGTCTCCGACGACGGCATCGACGTCAAATACAACCTTCAAGACATCGGAGGCCCCTCCGCCGGACTCGTCTTCACCCTCACCGTCATCGACAAACTCACCCCCGAAGACCTCCTCGACGGCCACACCATCGCCGGCACCGGAACCATCGCCGGCGACGGCGACGTCGGACCCATCGGCGGCATCCGCCACAAAATCGACGCCGCCACCGCCGCCGGCGCCGAAGCCTTCCTCGTCCCCGCCGCAAACTGCGACGAAGCACGCCGCGCCGACACCAACATCCCCCTCATCAAAGTCAACAAACTCGACGACGCCGTCGACTCCGTCAAAGCATTCGTCGCAGGAAAACCCGTCACCACCTGCCAATAAACAAACCAGAAAGCCTCACATCACCACCAAAAACCAAGGCGATGTGAGGCCTTTTTCATGGGCAAAACCCCTAATCCGCGAGATGCAAATCCCGAATAACCTCTCCCGGATCCTGCTTATCCGACGTGATCATATGCTGCATCACCACACCCTTATCGTTATCCACCACCGTCACAATCGCCGTCGTCCCCAACGTCGACCACCCCACCACCATGCTCCCCGAATCCTTCACCACACGAGAACTACGCAACTCCGTCAACAACTGAGTCATCGACGCAGCCTTCGCATCCGAGGCAAAAAACTGAAACTGCCCCACAGACGGACCCGAACACGCAGCAGAATTCGGCACCCCATTCGGCGAACACACCTCAAAACGCTCAAACAACGACCGCGGCGCTAAAGAACCAAACCTCTCAAACACATCCTCAACCGAAGAATTCGCAAAAGAACCAGCCGCCTGCTCAGACAAATCACCACCCGGACTCGGCTCAGACGTCGCCGCAGCAGACACCCGCACATCCTCAGCCAACAAACCACTCGTAGCCGCCGAAGAAACCGAAGACGACACCGGCTTCGAAGAAACCACCACCGACGATGCCGGAGAAACCACCTCCGACGAAGCGTCAACCACCGACGAAGAAGCAGCCGCCGCCGCCGACGTCACCGGCACAGTCGAAGACACCGCCACCGACGCATCAGCAGATCGGTCCTCACCCCCATCCGCAGAACAGCCCGCCACGCCGGCAGCAACACACAACACAGCACCCGCCAGCCGAACAGGCATCCAACGCGACCTCATCGCAAACACCTACTCGCCATCCCGATCACGCAACGAATACAACAACGCCTCAATCACCGGCCGACCAATCCCATCGCCACCCCGCAACTCAATATTGTCCTGACCAAACGGGCCCAACTCCTCCAACTCCTCATCAGTCGGACGAGGCTGCACCAACGTCAACTCCTCACCACTAGCCAACACCCCAGAGAACAACCGCGCCGGGCGCACATCATCCTCATCATCCGGAGAAGCAAACATAATCTCCTGGGCCAACACACACCCCAACACCTGCTCCGGCCACACAATGCGCTGAATATAATCACCCAACTCCTGCGTACCAGGCTGCAACTGCTCAGGAAGCTGCTGCACCACCGCCGCCAACGGAGCATCATCCAACTGCTCCTCATCCAAAACCTCCTCCACCAAACTCGTCGGCACCAAAGCACACAACGTGGGAGGACAATCCCAACCCTCAGCATGAACGAACTCAACCACATCCATCACCGCACGGTTCAAAGCCTGGGACAGGGGAGCAGAAGCCATAAGAAAACAACAACCTTCACAACAAAAAGAGGCGAAAAGAAAAACCGCAAACACGGCACCCACCCCCACACGCAACCACAAAAGGAGCAAGCAGAAAGCAGGTCGGCAAACAAGCTGCACCCAAGTCTAATGCGCGCCGGGGTGAATCTTTCGGCACGTAGCGAAAAGCACCCGTATTCTGGTGTGCATATGGGTTTCGCACTTGGAGTGCTCGTGAGCTTTTATGAGCGCCACTGTGCGTCACCCAAAACTACAAGCCCCGACGCTGTCCGCGCGCACTGCCGCTGACGGCAGGCTTGTGCGAGAAAACCACCCCTGTGACCCCCAGAAGCTGCGGGTCGCACGGATGGTGGCAACGCTGTAACAACCCTCAAGGAGATTTTGGTGGCTGCAAGCCTCAAAAGGCCCCGCTCGGCCAAAAAGCCCACCAGTTGGGTGGCGTGGATCATTGTCATTTTTTCGATCTTGGCAACCATCTTGCCGATCATTATTGGCATGTCCACCGACTGGCTGTGGTTTAAAGAAGTTGACTACACCCGCGTTTTCAGCACGGTGCTGCTAGCCCGTCTGAGCCTATTCCTCGGAGTCGGACTATTTTCCGCCTTAGTGGTGTGGGTAGCGATCATCACGGTCTACAACACCAGGCCCATGGACTTACCGGAGCTCGATCCGGAACATCCGGTGGCTATGAGCCGGCAAGTGGTGGACAACTTCCGCAAGACACTATTCGTGGTTCTGCCCCTAGTGATGGGGCTGGTCCTTGGCACGGTGGCCCAAACCAACTGGTCGACCGTGTTGCTGTTTTTCAACCGCACCTCTTTCGGAAAGTCTGACCCGCAATTCGGCTACGACTACGGCTTCTATGCGTTCACCTTGCCCCTGCTGCAACTCATCGTTGGCATCCTGTCGATGCTGCTCATCGTGGCTTTCCTGCTGGGACTGATCGGTCACTACCTGACGGGTGGAATCCGCATCGGTAATCGCCTTGCGGGCGTTTCTGGATTCGTGTCCAAAGCTGCTCGCACCCAGCTGGCGATTACTGCGGGCCTTTGGGTTCTGGTCAAGGTTGCAGGTTATTGGCTTGACCGCTTTGCTTTGCTGACCAATAACCATGCGTCCTTCATGGGTGGCTCCTACCGCGACATCAACGCAACCTTGCCCGCAAAGACCATCATGATGGTTATTGGTGTGCTGGTGGCGCTCGCGTTTTTCACCGCTGTGGTCTTCAAGGATCTGCGCATCCCTGCCTTGGGCACGGTCCTCATGCTGATTGCTTCGATCCTGATCGGCCAGGCATGGCCACTTGCCGTCGAGCAATTCAGCGTCGCCCCGAACCGTCAGGCGAAGGAAGCGGAATATATTGGCCGCAATATTGAGGCCACCCGCTATGCCTTCGGATTGACCGATGCGAACGTCACCTATGAAAAGAACTGGGGCGCTGACGGCGCGAGTGACGAGGCTGTCGCAAGCGACGCCGCTACCTTGAGCAACATCCGACTGCTGGACCCGAAGATTCTGTCCAAGACTTTTACCCAGCAGCAGCAGTTGAAGAACTTCTATGGTTTCCCCGAAACCTTGAACATGGACCGCTACACCGTTGATGGTGAACTCCGCGACTATGTGGTCGCCGCGCGCGAACTCAACCCGAAGGATCTGTCCGGTAACCAGACTGACTGGATCAACCGCCACACGGTTTACACCCACGGCAACGGCTACGTTGCCGCTCAGGCCAACAAGGTTGATGAGGTGGCCAAGGACGTGGGTTCCACCCGTGGTGGTTACCCCGTCTACACCGTCGCTGATTTGCAGACCCTGCAGCGTCAGAAGGACAACCCCGAGGCTGAAAAGATCGGCATCGAGGTGACCGAGCCGCGTGTCTACTTCGGTCCGGTGATTGCCGGTGACAATCCCAACCTGGATTACGCCGTGGTCGGTAATAACGGTGGCGAGCCGGTGGAGTATGACACCGATACCTCCACCTACACCTACCAAGGTCGTGGCGGTGTGCCGATCGGCAACCCTGTGTCCCGGGCCTTGTTTGCTGCGCGCTACCAAGAAATGAACCTTTTGCTGTCCGACCGGATTGGTTCGGAATCGAAGATCATTTTCCAGCGCGATCCCCGCACCCGTGTGAAGAAGGTTGCCCCCTGGTTGACTGCTGATTCGGCGACCTACCCGGCCGTGATCGACGGGCGCATCAAATGGATTGTGGATGGCTACACCACTCTCGATAACTTGCCGTACTCACAGCGAACCAGCCTGACGGACGCTACGGCCGATTCGCGTGGCGCTGGCATGAACTCTGCACTGCTGGTGAGCCAGCAAGTTGGCTACATTCGTAACTCTGTGAAAGCGGTTGTCGACGCCTACGATGGCACCGTTGATCTGTATGAGTTCGATGACAAGGATCCGGTTCTTAAAGCGTGGGAAGGTGTCTTCCCCGGTTCGGTGAAGCCGAAGTCGGAAATTTCTGAGGAGCTGCGCAAGCACCTGCGGTACCCGGAAGACATGTTCAAGGTGCAGCGTGAACTTATCGCCAAGTACCACGTCGATGATCCGCGAACCTTCTTCACCGGTGATGCATTCTGGTCTGTCCCGAAGGACCCGACCAGCCAGGATGAGCGTCGTGAAACTAATCAGCCGCCGTACTACGTTGTCGCCGCTGATCCGAAAACTAAGCAGCCCAGCTTCCAGCTCATTTCTCCCTTCCGTGGACTGGAGCGCGAGTACCTCGCAGCGCACATGACGGTGAACTCCGACCCGGATAACTACGGTCACATCACCGTGCGCGTGCTTCCGACCAACACTCAGACCCAGGGTCCGAAGCAGGCGCAGGACATCATGATGTCTTCCGACAACATCGCCCGTGACCAGACGCTGTGGAAGAACACCAACACTTTGCGTTACGGCAACCTATTGACCTTGCCGGTCGGCGGAGGCGAGATTCTTTATGTCGAGCCGATGTACACGGAGCGCAAGGGCCAGGCGTCTGCCTTCCCGAAGCTGCTGCGTGTTCTCGTGAGCTACAAGGGTCGCGTTGGTTACGCATCTACGAGTGCTGAGGCGCTGAGCCAGGTAGGTATCGATCCGCGTGAGGCTAACGACCTTGAGGAAGCCATCGCTTCGGGCGCGACCCAGCTAGGGGATAAGCGCGAGGTCGATGAGAATAAGGACGATGCCTCAAAGAAGGAGGGCGGAGAAACCAGCCTCCCCGCCGGCCAGTTGCCCTCTGGTGATGGGGTTGAGCGTATTAATCGTGCTATTGATGCGTTGCGCGACGCTAAGGGTAAGTCCTTCGAGGAGTACGGCCGTGCGATCGACCAGCTCGACGCTGCGGTGCAGGATTACCAGCGTTCGCAGGGGCAGCAGCCGGCAGCAGACCTGCCTAAGCCCTAAGCCTTAGCGAAAGCTATTGCTCACAAGCCCTTTCCCACCGGTTGATGAGTGGGAAAGGGCTTTTGTTCTTTGGTGCTGTGCTTTGGCTCGCGCGGAAAGCCTGTGCGCTGGCGATTTGTGTTCTGTGGTTGGGGATGTGTATATTTCTAACTCGTTGCCCGCCGCGTTAAACGGTTGGGGAAAACAAAGTGAATAACGTGTCACTCGACGCGGGGTGGAGCAGCTCGGTAGCTCGCTGGGCTCATAACCCAGAGGTCGTAGGTTCGAATCCTGCCCCCGCTACCACGTTCGGATTACCCCCTCTCGTTTGAGAGGGGGTTTTCTTGTTTTCAGCATCGGGGAGCTGAACACGTCGGGGGAGAAGGGTCTCCACGGGGACGTTGAAGAAGTCTGCGATGGCGTAGAGATCCTCGATTGTCCATGCAGCATTACCGAGGAGCTTCTTACTCATGCCCGCTCCAGTGATGCCCAGCGCTTCACCAAGCTGCTTGCGGGTAACGCGATTCCTGAACATTAGGTCATTGATTGAGACCCCTACTGCAGCGTTCAGGCCTAGTCCTGTTGGTTGTGCGATCGTCATGAAAGAAACGATACAGACCGAAAGAGCCGAAATCAACTAACAGTTGCAGACGGTGCCGAAAGCATGTAATTCTTACAGCTATGAGTTCAACTGAGAGTTTCGACCGAAGCGAAGAGCTTTGGATGAGTCCAGAAGAAGCGGCACAGCTGATTCCAGGACATCCCACAGCAGTCACCGTTCGTACATGGGCGCGAGCAGGGAAGATTCCGGGTGCGTTCCAGTCCCCTGGTGGCCGTTGGCTGCTCCCCGCGTGGGGCATTCAGAAGCTAACGGAGGGGTCAGGGCGTGGCTAAAGGCATGAAAAAACCCGCCCCTGCGGGAACAGGGACGGGCAAAAAGCGCTTACAGAGCACTCCAATGATGCTCACCAGGGTAGGCGCAACGACAGATCTTTGCAACATCACTACTCCAGGGAGCCTGCCATGAGTGAGAAGACCTACAACCTCGTCAGAGATCATGCGGAACTGTACGTCGAGCACAAGCTCCCCCTCACAGTGCTGGCGGTAGCTGCTGACGACACCGGAGCTGCAACCATGAGCCTTGCCGAATTGTCGCGAAAGTCCAGGTACTCACCCCTGGAGGTCTCTGGCGCGCTCGAAACGCTGAATGCGTTGGGCGTAATCCAATCCGTGACCATCCACGAGGATGTGGTGTCCTGCCAAATCGACATCAACGGACTTGCTGCTGGCGCATACGCTAAGCCGCTGCCGTTCGTCTTCGACGATGGCGAGGTCGAGTCATGAGTATCAAGGTGAACTTCCTCGTTAACGAGTACGTGCAAGAGCCTGCACCCCCTGCTCGGTTCGTGCTGTCCCAGTTGGCAGATCGTGCTGATGATGAAGGCTTCGCGTTTCCAGGTCTTCAAGACCTCATGCACCGTACCGGCTACTCGCGTTCCACCGTTCTCCGCCACCTGAAGTCGCTTGAGGATCTCGGAATTATTAGGGTCACCAAGCGCCGTTATGAGGTCTCTCCAGGGCAGTGGCGACAGGCCACAAACCTGTACCAAATCGATGTCGAAGGCATCGAAGCGTGCAAATACGGCCAACCGCGCAAGAGGCAAAAGTCCTGGTCAAAGCCAGGGTGTCAGAGTGACACCCGGAAGATTCTTGTGGAAGAAAGCCGCAGGTCAGACCCAGGGTGTCAGAGTGACACCCGGAGCGATTTCCGGGTGTCATCTGAGCAGGTTTCCGGGTGTCAGAGTGACACTCGTAGAACCTGTCATAAAGAACTATCACCTGTACCTGTACCTGACCCCCTACCCCCAATCGATGAGCCGGACACGGACTCGGCGCAGGGGCAGGAGCCAGGGGCAGGCGGGGCTGTCGCCCCGGCAGGGGCCTCTCGCTCCACCGCCTCCGGCAAGGCTTCGCCTGCCATCCGTAGCGCTTTGCGCACCACGGCAACCGAGGACGAGTGGGACCGGGTGTTTGCCTGCTTGCCCTCCCGCATGGCCGAGCAGCTGCCGATTGTGAAAATCCCGCAGATCGCCAGCTACCTGGCTGAGCGCATTGACGCTGGCTGGCAGCCAGGGCGTATCCGCGCCATCCTCGACGGTCGCGCACTGCCCGACGAGGTCGGGAACATGACCGGGCTGGTCATCGCACGTCTTCGCGACGATGTGCCAGTCGACGGGGCACCTCCAAGCCGGGACGAACTGCGCAAGCGCCGTCTGGCTAAGCGCGATGCGGAATTGTCCAAGTTCAACCAACACAACGAGCCGGTGAAAGCACCTGGCGAGTTGAGTGAGCAAGAGCGCGAAGAAGCTGCTCGCCGTCGCCGCGAAATGCTGGCAGAAGTGGGCATCAAGCTGGGCGGAAATAAGGCTGGTGGTGGCAAATGACCGCAGCACGCATCGCTCAAGAAGTTGCAGGTGCGCCGATTCTCAACCGGCTGCCGCTTGCCCCGATCCCGCCGATGCGTGGCGCGTTGTGCGCTGACCCGGAAATCCCCAGTGAGCTGTGGGACTGGCAAGGCCCAGACGAGCCAAGGGCACTAGCGGAAGAGCGCTACGAGCTTGCTCGCGAGGTGTGCGCCATGTGCCCGATTGCCGCCCGCTGTTTGCAGATTGCCGAAGGTGATCCGATGGCCTCGGGCATCTGGGGCGGGAAGCTGTTTAGGCCTCCGCACCGGAGGAAAAACGAACACCGGGACACCCACAAAAAGTGAGTGCCCCGGCCTTGCAAGGCGGCGGACAAAGCCAACCCGACCGCCAATCCTAGCCATCCACACAACGCTTGCAACACCTTGAGGTTTCTACCTGGGTGTGAAGGGTCTTGCGAGGATCTGGCAACCGACAACAATCCACACGTAGCCCGCAACTGTTCGCGCACAACGTACCGCCGAGCAGTTGTGGGAGAAGTCAAGAAGTCGAAAGGGCTTGAATATGAAAAATCTCTCCGCACTCGCACTAGCGACGCTGTCCAGCGTTGCTGTTGCTGCAGTGGTCTCTCCTCAAGCGGGGGCAGCCGAACGGGTTGTTCGTGGCCCCCAGTGGGAAGACGAGGACGTCATCGTGACCGTCACGGATCACACTTCACCTGCTGTCGATTCTGTGGAACACATCGAGGTCGTTATCCTGCCGCAGGAAAACCCAGAGCGTGCCACGTCTGCACGCGTGGTGCGTGGCCCGCAGTGGGAAAGCACCCCTGAGGCAGGCACTGCTGCCACCACCCCGACCGGTGGTGCACAGTCGGTGCCGGAGACCACCACAACCACGCCAGCACCTGCTCCGGCAGCTGCGGCTCCGGCTGAACGGCAGCCCGTGTCCAACATCCATGCTGCCGCTGTGTCCCCTCGCCTGGTCAACGCTGTGGCAACACAGCCTGCACCTGCAGCAACCACGACCACCACCGCTGCTGTTGAGGAGTCTGTGGCTGCTCCGCAGGAATCGGCTGTTCAGGTCAACCAGCCTCAGCCACAGGCACCCACGACGCAATCGCGGACGACCGAATCCGACAGCTTTGTTGAGATCAAGGCCGAGCGTGAAGCAGCTAACCCGGTTGCCCCGGCTGCGCCTGCTGCTCCGGTAGCGCAGGCAGAGATCCCTGAGCTGCAAGCTCCTGTCGAAGGTGGCAAGCGCGCAACTGTGACGATCACCTACCCCGGTGGCGTTGCTGCAGCCAATGCCACCGATAACAACCACGGACGAGTGGAAGTAGTCACCACCCACACCCGTGGCGGAGCGACCACCACGGACACCTGGGTTTCCCAGGCCACTCATACCACCTGGAATGTGCAGCGTAACGGCCACGAGGTCGTCAATCTGACCGTTCCTGCTGGCTACGAGCAGATTGCTGAAGACCTCGGCGCGAAGGCCGAGGCGGCTGGGATGAATCCGTTTGTCCAGCCCTACGGTCGTCACGCTCTGCGCGTTGGAGGCGTGGACATCGCTGGAGAGCTGAAACAGGCCTAGAGCCTGGGTTTAAGCCCCAAGCACTTTTTCGACAACGAACAGGCGGACAACATGGCAACTAACTGGTTCGACTGGGCAGATGCCCAACAACAAGCAGCAAGCGACAGTCTTAGCGAGCTGATTGAGCCTGCAGAAGCTCCTGAGGCCACCGAACAGGCCGACCACGCACTACCTGCTGCTGCAAAGCCTCTCCGTGGCCTGCGCTTGCCGCACCGAGTGAAGAAGGCAACCGATCAACCGGTGGTTGCTGCTGAGCCGGTCGAAGCTGCGGCTATTGAGGAATCCGAGCCTTCGGCACCTCGTCGCTCGCGCAAACTGACCTCCGTCATGGGGGTGACAGCGGCGCTGGCTTTGGCAGCCATGAGTGGTGCAGCGGTGATGAAAATGACCGAAGGCGACACATCCAGCAAGCTGCTTGTCTCTAGCAGTATCGCGGTGCCATCGACCACTGTGCCCAAGGCAGGCCCACAGCCTGGGGTGGAAGCCATCGACGACGATGCAAAAGTCGCCGTGGCTGGCTCCCACTGTGTACCCGGTGCTGGGGAGACCAAGGTGACAGAAACAGACACCACCCTGCGCGGTGCGCTGGCTGCGTTTGAGAGGGCCTACTTCGACCGCGATGCAGCTGCCGTGAAAGCGGCCTTCGATGCGTCCACACCGCTTGCTAGCCGTGATTGGCAGCAGGTGCTGGACAAAACAGTGGTCGATGGCACCCAGTGGTGTCTGCGGATGCAGCCAGTTGATGGTGACCACGTCGATGCGTCGGTGACGGTGACTGACCCATCTGGGCAGGCATCGACCTACGAGCAGACGGTGACGGCGACCGAAGTCGATGGCAAGTACAAGCTCAAGGACTTCTCCTAGCGGTTGCGTGGCCAACCCGAGATGAAAAGACAACCAAAACACCTAGATGAAAGGGCGTTGAACACCATGACACGCACTCCACGCAGGCTGCTGGCATTGCCAGTGGCTGCTGCGTGCCTGGCAAGCGTGGTGACACCTGTTGCCACAGCGCAAGACCAAACAGCCTCAAACACCTGCCCACAGATGCAGATCGTCGTTGTCCGCTCCCAAGCTGAGGCCAGCGGCCTTGATAACGCTGACTCTGGTTTTCTTGGCGGCATCGTTGCCCCCGTGGTCAATGCGGCAAATGACGGTGCAGTCAAAGACCCGTCCGCAGGTTTTACTGCGGCTCCTGGCGCAAAATTCGGCGATGTCGATACCGCAGCCAAGGTAGCTGCTGAACAAGGCAACAAGTCCTGGAAGCCGGACGTGTGGGGCACTAAACCTTCCGCGAACGAGACTGGGCTTGAGACGAAAAAAGACTCCTGGAAGCCAGATGTCTGGGGCACCAAGCCGTCTACACAGGCAACCACCACGACCACCCCGGTCAAGCAGGCTGCAGGGCCTGCAAAGGTAGGGCGCACCTACGTCAACATCTCTACCGGTCGTGCTGGCGCGTTCATCCCCGGCGTGCATTCTGAGACCGTCCCGGATTGGCAGCAGGTCATCCAGGGCGGTGTCGACCAAGTCTCTGCGACCTTGGAGGACATTCATACCAAGTGCGCCAACACTCGTGTTGCGCTGATTGGCGAGGCAGATGGTGCTGCCGTGGTTTCGGAAGTTGCCCGCAACATCGGCAACGGTGAAAGCAACTTCCCGGCAGATTTGGTCTCTGGTGTGGCCACCTTTGCCAACACTGCTCGTGCTGAGGGCGAAGGCATTGTTGCCTCCCACGCGGATCGCCCTCAGGCAGTGCCTGGTACCTCTGGTGCCGCAATGAGCCAGATTTCTGCTGTCAAGCCTGATGGTGCAGCCGGTGGTGGCATTGCAGTTGCCGCTGAGGCGGCAGGCCCTCACCGCTCCTACGGCAAGTTGGCTGGCCGTACCGTGAGCCTGTGTGCTGAGGGGGATGCGCGCTGTGCCACGAAGAAGGACGCACCACTGGTGCGCCTGGCAGCAGCAACTGAGAAGAAGGTCAACTTCCTCGACGACCCGCTGGGGTCGCTCCAGCACATCACCGACACCCTTGGCCCTGCGGTGCTGCTGGGCACGATGGAGACCCTGGCACAAGACATCAACTACGGTCCGCGTGGTTTTTCGGTGAAGTCGGCGAAAAACGTCAACTCCACCCTGATTGGGCGCATTGTTAGCAACACCGAGCGCAATGTCTCTGACCGCGAGTTCGAGGATCGGCTGATGGCTGCCGCCCAAACCGTTGGCGGCATGGCACTGAATGTGGTCGGTACTGCTGTGGCGAAGTCGGTGACTCCGCAGGCTATTGCCACCATTGGTGCTGCGTTCCAGGCGGCTGGCCCGCAGGGCGCAGGTGCAGCTGCTTTGGCGGTGTTTGTGCCGAACCTGATTAGCGAAATCACCTCCGCGTTTAACCCAGAAACGCTCAATACCGCTCAGCGCAGGCTTGTGCAGGAGGCAGAAGCCGCAGGGTTGGAAAACACTGATGTTGTGCAGGCCGCATTGGCCTCTGCCACCACCAGGCAGCAGGCCACCCAGGGGTATCGCTCTACTCGCGTAGGCGAGTCGAACACCAGCTTTGAAGGCTATGCCAAGCAATGGCTTACAGCCCAAGCAGCGGACGTGATTGGCCGTGACGGTGGGCAGATGCTTAACACCGTGCTCGCCCAGAACAACCTGCCCCAGGTTCCTCCGGGCGTGTTCAACGCAGAAAACGTCCAAAACACCCTTAATGCCTTCCTAAAGGCCTAAAAGGCGGACACCTCGTTCGTGTGGGCACCTGGTGCCCGCACGGATGAGGCCTTATCAGGCTGCAAGGCTTTGTCAACAACTGACAACCAGGAGAAAGACCAACCCTTATGACCACACCACGGATTACCCGCGTGCGTGAGCGCTACAAGCTCGACCACGCCACACAGCCTCTGTGTGCATCGGAGGCAAAAGACGACCTGCCAGCAACCTTTGCCCCTGCGTTTTGGCTTGTGGCCGCGCACGGCGGTGCAGGTGTGACCACGCTGGAGAAGTTCTGGCAGCCTGCTGCAGACGCGCAACGGATGTGGCCGCAAGCCGACGAGTCGACTGCGTGCGTGGTCGTTGCTCGCTCGACCAAGGCCGGGCTTGAAGCAGCGGCACAAACCATCCTCAACGACACCGGCAACGCCGAGATCATCGGCCTTGTGGTCGTGGCAGACGTACCGGGCAAGCTGCCTAAAGACCTTGCCCACAAGCTGCGGATGTTTGACGAGCAACTGCCCGTCTGGCGTATCGACTACCTGCCGAAGCTGCGTCTGGTTGACGAAGAACAGCTGGCCTGCTGGCGACCAGGAGACGACATCGACACCTCCCGCAAAGCAAAAAAGCTCGGCCTGGATGAACAAGTACCAGCGCAAGTTGCCCGCGTGGGGGAGGAGATCTTCGAGGCAGTGCGCACACACCGCGAAGCCACCGGGCACACCTCCGAGACCGAATAACCCACCGACACTTTCACACAAAGGATTTTTCTCACCATGAACAACGTCATCGACCGCGTGAACACCACCCTGATCCTCGCCCAGATGCCGGGCGAAAACATGTCCCCGCAAGCCCCTGAAGCCTTCCGCTCCAAGATGGACATGGGTCTGAACCTCGCCTTCTACATCGGCATTCTCGTGGCCATCATCGGTGTGATCGTCGCAGGCTCCACCATGGTGCTCTCTCGCCGTGAAGGCTCCTCTGAAGAAGCCACCGCCATGGCGCTGCGTATCGGCTTTGGTGCCATGATCATCGGCTCTGCGTCTGCCATCATCGGCGCATTCCTCTAGTGTGGACGCGCTAACCTTGCTTTTGTTAGCAAAGGTATGTAAGCTGAGTTTTAGAGCGAACGCGTCTTGCGCGAAAGCTCGTGAAAAAACATCACCAGGGAAGAAGCAAAGGAGATGTGGCAGTGACAACCACCTACATGGCGCAATCGGCGCCACCGGCACGGCCATGGACACCGCCCCCAGATGTCACAGCAACAGCCATCTACTGGCTGGGCATCGTCTCCTTTGTGGCCTTGGCTGTGAGCATCTTGGCCGTGATCGCCTTCGGCGCGTTGATGATTCTCGACCGCGACCGGGGTGAGCCGGTGTCTGCCACCCACCCTGCGGTGCGTGCCTTGCGCATCGCACTCGGGGTGATGGTGATTTCCTCGGCCACCTCACTAGCAGCGTTTTTCGCATAGATACGCTGCCCCCGGTTTTGGGGGCTTCCGGTAGTAAAAAGCCCCACCTTGACCACCCCTCGCCTGACAAACAAGAAAGGCACACGTCATGAACGCGTTGAAAAACGCCATCTTCTTCGTCCTCAACCTGCCAGGAATGATCCTGCGGTTCATCTTCGGCTCCATCAAACTGATTCTTCAACTGTTGATGCTGTGGGTCATCGTTGGCCTCGGCATCGCCGCCTGCCACGCCACAACGCAACCCCCCGCAGAAGAACGCGAGCCGGTCGGCATCCAGTGGAACGCAGGCCCTGCCGGTATCCAAGTGCCCTCTGGCAAAGCAGGCCCGAATGTCACCAGCCCCATTCCGCACGGCTACCAAAACACCACCCACGGCGCAGTCCTAGCAGCAATGAACACCCAAGCCTGGCTGGCAGGCGCAGACGATGAGACCTACCCGCTGGTCATTGAGTACCTACTCGCACCCGGTGATGGTGCTCTGCAGTGGGCACAAGCACGCTCTCTGCTGACTGTCTCTGGTGAGGCTCAGGACAACCCGCCGGAGTTCGTTGGCTTCCAGATGGATGAGCCGGAAGGAAACGAAGCTGTCGTCGTGCTCGCTGTTCGCTACCCCAATGGGGTGATTGGCGCACAACCTGTTCAACTCGATAAATCCTCCGGCGGCTGGCGTGTGGTGCTGCCCACCCAAGACCAGGCAGTGGACATGCAGGAAATCACCGAAGAGCAGCTGAAAAAGAACTTCGTGGCCTTCGGTCCCCACGTTGGCAAGAGCGCAGAAAAGGAAAACAAGTAGACCATGAGCGAGAACGACACCGCTACCGCTAACTCCGGCCGCAAGAATCTGCTGTTGGTGATTGCCGCGATTCTGCTTGCCCTCGTCCTCGTTGTCGGCCTGGGTATCAAGCTGTTTGGCGGCCACGATGACGACACAACCGCAGCACCGGCCACCACCAGACCTGACACGGCGATTAAGACCAGCTACGTCAAACCCGGCAAGGGCGAAAAGATTCTGCGCGAGCTGACGTTGGATTACCCCAACGGATTCGACCCCCACCAGCGCCACTTTGACCGCCAGTTCTTCGACGACTCCCAGTATGAGATCGGCAAGTACGGCACCGACATCAACGGCGACCCGATCTTGATGCCGGTCGGCGAAAACGGCGAAGCTTTCGGCGAGTTCAAGCCCACCGACAAACTCGACTGCACCGTGCCGGACGAAATCGATGTCCAGCAGCAATACGTCCACGGACGCGTGCTGGGTGTCTCCGACCAAGGCCCGACCAATTTCGAGGGGTTCGTCCCTACCGGGTACGCCAAAACCGCCGTTGGTGCGGTTATTGCAGCCAGCAACGCAGGCACGATGGCGGCACCCTACTACGACCCAATCGCTTTGGAGTACTACAAGGGCTACATCCGCTCTAAAGAAGCCGATAAGCGGGTTGAGCTTGGCGTGCGTACTCCTGTTCCGCACGGTGGCATTTTGCCCACCTACGCAGGCTTCAAGATCGAAAACTGCGGTGGCGACATCGTCACCGTTGTCGGCGCAATGAAGGCGATCAACCCCAACACCCGCGAGTACTACTACGGACTGATTCGCACACCTATGCGCTGGGAAGACGGCATGTGGTTGGTCGTCGTCAATGACCAGGACGCAAAGCTTGCTGACCAAGGCACCGTGGATAACCTCAGCGGCTTCACCCTGGTGAACAAGGTCTAACCAGGGCGGTAGAGGCGATGATGAACAAATTCCTGGCCACGGTGGCCACAGTGGTTATGGCACTGCTGTTTCTAGCAACCCCGGCATGGGCACAAGATGATGCAGATGCGGGCAATCCCGTTGAGACCAACGGCTCGAAGGTGTCCGGCACCTTTAATGACTGCAAAGAGTGGCTAGCAGACAGCAATCGCCGTTTGGTGGGTGATGATCCGGCAGAAGCAGATGACTGGGCAGCCAAACTCACCGGCTGGCTGCGTAACGGCGAGTGCGGTCTTGGAGCAGTCGCTGCCCACCCTATCGATGCCGTCAAGGCAGCTAAAGACAAGGTTGCAGGCTTCTGGAACGACCCCGTCGGCAAATTCACCAAGGCTGTGATGGAGGGCAACACCCAGATGCTGACCCTGGCCATGACGTTTTGGATGGATTACAACTACGGAGCCAACGGCCAGTTAGACGCAAACATCCGAGGCGTGCTCAACATCGTCTACGGCCTGGCCGGGTTCTTCCTTATCGCGGGCTTCATCGTCGGTGGCGCACGCCTGGCAGCAGCCAGGCGCATGGGACTGCAAGAAGGCATCGAAGACATCGGCAGTCACGTTGGCCGCTGGCTGATTTACTCAACCCTCGTGCCCGCCATTGCCACCGGCGGCTTTTGGGCATCAGACGCGCTCGCCCAGGCCATCATGGACAACTTCGGTGCCACTGACCCCAACAGCTTTATTGAGATGACCGCCCTAGAAGACATCAAGCTTGGCCCTGTGGTTATGCTGGTGCTCGCACTAGTGGCCTTGGCCGGTTCGTGTATGCAGCTAGTCGCCCTGGTGGTGCGTCAGCTCATGCTGCCTATCGCAGTCGGTGTCGCTGCCCTGTTTGCCGCTGCATCGTTTTCTGATACCGGCAAAAACGGCCTGAAACACCTGGAGGGGTGGATTATCGCAGCGATTGCCTTCAAGCCGATCTCTGCCCTGTTCTACTCAGTCACTCTCTGGTATGTCACCCTGCCTGGCAGTGGTGACGACATGATGGGCGCAATCATCAACGCCCTGATGATCGCCCTGGCAGGATTTTCTGCACCTGCTCTGGTGCGCATGATTGTTCCTGCTGTCGCACAAGCAGGAGGCGGTAGCGCTGGCGCGTTTGCTGCAAGTGTTGGCGGTGCTGCTGGAGCCATGTTGGGCGCGACCGCTGCTATGGGTGGCGGGCTGTCTGCTCTTGCTGGTGGCAAAGGTGGCTCAGGCTCAGGAGGGGCAGCAGGAGGCCCTGCCGGAGGTGGCGGTGGCCCCTCCGGTGGGGGCGGAGGAGGTGGGGGTGTTGGTGCCCGCACTAGCGCAGGAACTCCTTCGATGCGAGGTGCAGCCTCGACTGCAGCTGCCCCCACTGGTGCCTCCGGTGGTGGTGGCCGTGCCCGAGCCGGTGGAAGTTCGGGCGGTGCTGGCGGGGGATCTGCCGCACCGTCGGGAGCATCCCCAGGCGCTCGCAACACCTCTGGTGCTGGCAACTCCCGCACCTCTGCTTCTACATCGAGCCAGCCCAGCGGAGCACGCGCAGGCGCAGCAAGTAGGGCACGTGCTGGCGCAGCTGCAGCTGGACGCGGACTCGCAGGAGCCTCGCGGGCAGTCGGTGGCGCTGCACGCTCTGCAGGAGCAGCATCGCGCAGCGTTGCACGCGGTACAGGTGCCGCAGTAGCCGGAGCCTCCCGAGCCGGAGCGCAGGCAGCACAGTTCATGCAGAGTACAGCCAATTCAGGCAGCCAAATCTTCGAAGGCTCACTGGGTTACCCAGGACAGATGCACAGGTAGAAGGAGGGACATACGGACATGAGTGACAAGGAACTCGAACAACCAGTTCAGTATCTGCTCGGCCAGCCCCAGCGCCGTACCGGCGTGGGTGCGTTGAGCATGAAAGCCACCATCGTTATCGCGGTCGGCTTTATGATCTTCCTGTTTTCACAAATCGCAGGACAAACCGCCTTCGCCTTTTTCGTCGTCCTACCAGTCACCGCCATTGTCGTCGGACTTGTCAGCGTGAGCTGGGGCAACCGGTCATTGGCTCAGGCCGCCCAAATCCTGTGGCAAAACTACCGCCGCACTGCCACCGGCTCCCACATCTACGTCTCTGGCCCCAATAGTCGAGTACCTGGCGGGCACCGACGCCTGCCAGGTCTTTTGGCTCGCACCGAAGCCATTGAGGCGACCTACAGCCAGAACCGTCCGCCGTTTGTGATGATCCTCGACCGTCCGCGTCGTGAGGTCACCGTCCTGTTGGATTGCCAGATGACCGGCCAGACTGCCATGACCCAATCAGAGCGCAACCTGCGCACCGCGGAATGGTGCAACTGGCTGGCGAAGTTCAGCCTATCTGGCGATATCGCGCAGGTGACCACCGTGGTCGCTACCCGCCCCGGCACAGGCGAGCTGGTCAATAACGAGGTACGGGCGATTATCGCCGAGGGCGCACCGGCGATTGCCAAGCGCATCGTCACCGAGGCAGCCTCCGTGATTGCGCTTGCTCGTCCGGAGGTGATGGCGCATATCGCCATCACCATCAAGCTGGATAAAGCGCAGCTGACGGACGAGTCTTTCATCCGAAACATCGCCACCCGCATCGGCACCTGGGCAGAAACAGTCCAATACGCGGGCATCCTGGCAGAACCTATGACCTATGAGCAGGCAGTGGCGCGTATTCACATGTTTTTCAACCCGCCCACAGAGGCTGACTTCGAAGAAATCGCGCTGACCGGTGAGGGACACGGAATGCTGTGGCAGGATGCTGGCCCAAACTGGGCGGTGACGACCAACACCTACTACGAGCACTGCGGCGCGAAGTCGGTCACGTGGGAGATGAAAGAAGCCCCCCGCTCAACCTTTGAGGACACGATTTTGTCGGCCATGATGCAGCCGCACGACCGCATTCAGCGCAAGCGTGTCGCACTGGTCTACCGCCCCTATAACGCCGGTCAAGGTGCAACCAAGGTTGAGGCAGAACACCGCGATGCAATGGTCGCGGCCAACTCGTCGAAGTCGATCACCTCCGCGAAGGCAGAGATGCGTTTGGAGACCACAGAGGCTGCACGCCGCGCACAAGCACGAGGTGCGCAGCTGGGACGCACCTCGATGTTCGTCACCGCAACCATCACCCCGGAAGAAGACTTCAACCGCGTCGTTCACGACATCGAACAGCTCGCGGCAGGCTCGTCGATCACCCTGCAGAAGATGAATCGCCAGCAAGACACCGGCTTCCAAACCTCCCTCGGATTCGGGCAGGTGCCGTGGGCGAAGTCGACAACCTCCAGCTTCGCAGAAGGGTAGAACACCGATGTTCGGACGAAAAAAGACCAAAGACAGCGCACCAAAAAACCGACCCCTGGTGCTTCCTGAGACAAAGTCGCTGAGTCTGCACACGATCCGCGATGCAGCGGGCTTCGACCTCGGACTTATCGTCGATTCGCAGTTTCACCAAGCCACCATGGTGCTGCAGGCAGACAACGGACTCCTCGAGCTGGACGAGAAAGACACCTGGCTTGACCTGGTGTGCGAGGCCGATGCCACACAGGGCGTGCTCGCAGCCAGCTGTGTCTCCACCTTCTGCGGCGGTGACGAGCCGGACTACAGCTTCATCACTTTTCGCACCTCCGCTGCTGAGGTGAAAAAGGACCTCACAGGGTTTCTGACCTCCATCGCGGTGAAAGCCCCTGGACTCTACGCGCCGGAGGGCTACGAGTACTCCTGGCTGCCGCTGGACGCACAGCGGGTGACCGACCTGGCAAACGCTCACCTGGTGGCTGACGATGCCGAGCGGGTGTTCCCACCTGCCTCCATGACCGGCAGACTGCACGCCGACCACCTACACCATGCAGGCCGTTACTCGGTCGTTTTCGAGATCGACAGCAACGACGCGGCAGGAGCGGAAGCATTCGCGGAAGTACACGCTGTGCTGTGCGCCTCAGAAATGCCCGAAGCGCTGCGCTTGATTCGCACCGCACGACCCACCCACGCCCAGTACCGGCAAGTCCACCCTGATGTGGCCCCCTCGCGCACCAGCTCCCTACTGGTGGTCACGGGCGACGAGCTGGCCATCGTCGATGGGATCATCGGCCAAATCCTGGCCGTGCTCAGCCCCAGGGCACGCCTGCGTCTGCTTCGACTAACAGGCCGCCAGCACCTCGGCCTACTCCAAGCATCGTGCCTGCCGGTCTACGGCTGGCAGAACCAAAAAACCTTTACCCGCACTGCCAAAGCAGGAGTCGCAGCATGACCACTTTGAGCACCATTGACGTTGCAGCGATGCACCAACTCCACCAGGACATCACCGCAGGCAACGCCGAAGCCCCGGCCTGGTACACCAAGCAGGGACGCACCTACCGCAGGTGGGTGAAAGAAAACACCCGCGAAATCGCCCGCGTCGAGCGCATGGCCTCCATCGCAGACGGCGTGCAACCAACCGCACATGAAAACGTCTTCTCCAACCCCAAACCACGTGGCTACACGGGAAAATGGTCTGGTGAGGCGGCAGTGGTCTCTGGCCCTAAGGAATGGCAGACGACCACCAACCTTTCCGGCGGTTTTAACCCCAACGTGGTCGGCGCTCCGGCACCAGTGATTGGCACCCCCTTGGGTGAGCACGTCATCACCGGTGCTGAAATCGCCTGCGATCCCCTGTCCTGGTTCCGCGAAGGCATCATCGCCAACCCCTCCTGCTTCGTCCTGTCCCTGCCTGGCCTGGGTAAATCCACCTTGATTCGCAAAATGCTCATGGGCGATGTCGCTCAAGGCCACATCCCGATCATCGCTGGCGACATCAAGGCTGAATACGTCGGCTTCGTCCACCAGGTTGGTGGCCAGGTGGTCACCATCGGCCACGGCGCGGGCACCCTCAATCCGCTCGACGTCGGTGCGCTGGGTCGCGTGATTCCACAGCTGGAAACCAAAGTCGCCCAACTTCGTGAAGACGGCGATGCGGAAAAGCTCGAGGAAATGCAGGCCCTACTCGAACGTGCCCGCGAGCAAGTCCATGGCCGCCAGGTCAACGTGGTCTCCACACTTGTCTCCCTGGGGCGCGGTGAACCTATTCGCGACTGGGAATCCATGCTTGTCTCTGTCGCGCTGCGTGAAATCTACGAATCCGAGACCATCGACTGGGACAACCCCCCAGTGCTGGCCGAGCTGATTGACCACCTACAGACCGGCTCCGCACAGCTGATGGATAAGGGGCGTGCCCGCGACAAGCACGAGTGGGACTTACGCATCGACGACCTCATGCTCAGTCTCAACTCGTTGTTGGACGGTCCCACGGGGCGCATCTTCGCGGGACAGACCTCCACGCCTATCCGTGTCGATGCCACTGCAGTGTGCATCGACGTCTCCGCCATCGACCGTGGCGACAAGGCAATGAAAGCTGCCGTGATGATGGCCTGCTGGTCGGCAGCCTTCGGCGCGATTGAAGCAGCCCACATGCTCGCGGACGCTGGCCTGGCACCACAGAAGTACTTCTCAGCCACTTTGGACGAGCTGTGGCAGGTCCTGGCAGCTGCACCTGGCATGGTCGCCCAGGTTGACGCACTGACACGTCTGAACCGCTCAGACGCCACGGTGCTGAACATGATCACCCACACGTTTAAGGACTTGGAAGCCCTGCCGTCGATTGAAGACCAGAAGACCGCAATGGGTTTTATCGAGCGTGCGGGCATGGTCATCTGCGGTGGCCTGCCTGCCTCGGAGCTGTCGATTCTTTCGGACAAGCTGGAGTTTTCCCCCGCTGAGGCCGCCATGGTTGTCGGCTGGTCACGCGGTGCACACCCCAAGCGTGCGCGTACCAAAGGCTCACGCGCGGTGCCAGTGGGACGTGGTCAGTTCATGATTAAACCCTCCAAGGACGGCTCGCCGGGTATTCCGGTGCGCACGATTCTGACCCCGACGGAGATTGAGTATCGCCTGCACGATACGAACATGCGCTTCGATGACTTCTTCAAGCTGGGAGAGGAGACAGCGGTATGAGCGGCGGCAAAACCATCGACCCCCGCGCGAAAGACAGCGCGGTGGCAGAGTTTGTCGACACGTGGAAGGACTACCGCTCGGTGACGGTAGCGTGCGGCGAAATCGCGGCCTCTCACGGCATGAGTCGCGCCACCCTTTTTGCTGAACTGCGTGAGCGCGGGCTGTGGCCTGCAGCTCGGGTGGGCGATCTGGCCTTGGAAAACAAGCGACTGCGCAAGCAAGTGGAGCGACTGCGCAAACAGGTTCAGATGCTTGAAGCGCAGCTCGCCGAAGGACAGGAGTAAACCTCATGCCGTTTTTTAGTGGTGCGCGGAGGAAACTCTGGGTGTTCCTGCTGGCCTTGGTGTTGTTCCTCGTGCTGTTTGTTGTGGTGCTCGGTAGTGGCGAGGACAAGTGCGAAAAGCCCGCAGGCTCCCGCTCACGCGGGTCTGCGGCATCCGCACCGGTGAACTCTGAGGGCCTGGCCTACCCGATTGACCCGTCAGCCCCTATCACCTCTGGCTATGGCCCTCGTGATGGCGGCTTCCACTATGGCATCGACCTCGGCGGCCCCCACGGCACACCCATCTACGCCTACGCCGACGGAGTGGTGAAATACGCCCAAGACTCTGGTGTCGACGGCTTCGGCGGCTGGGTGGTCATCGACCACAACAAAGACGGCCAGCAATTCGCCACCGTCTACGGCCACATCGAACCAGGACACGTACACGTCGCCCCTGGCCAGCAAGTACGCGCAGGCGACCACATCGCCGACGAAGGCAACGCAGGCCAGTCTTTTGGTGCACACCTGCACTTCGAAGTACACCCCGGCACCTGGACTTCCTCGACTGGCGGTATTGACCCGACTGCATGGCTGGAAAAAGCCAAGGGCGGTGACGTGAGCAATCAGCCTCAGGGGGGTAGCGACCGTGAGCACGTCAGCATTGATGCAGGTGATGGCATCGCGGTGGCTGAAATCGACGACGAAAACTGGGTTGAAACACCGTCTGCGGTGGAAGGGTTTACCGGAGACGTCCCAGCGATTGGCCCTGGTGACGAGCTACCGCATCCCCGCGAGTTCGGCGTACCTGCCGGAGAAGGCGGGCTGCGTATCGACACCAAGCGCGGTATGCGCATCGCAGCCGCAAAGTTCCACCACTACATCAATAAGGCGAAGGGCTACGGCATTGGCGGTGTACGCCCCGATAAGATCTACCCCGACCACCCCGGCGGCTTCGCCATCGACATCATGATCGACCACTACGAAACCGATGGTGGCCAAGAACACGGCACCGAAATCAAAGACTGGTTCTTCGCGCACCGCCATGAGCTGAACATCAAGTACATGATCTGGCAGCAGACCTACATCCCCTCAGAGGGTGAGGCCAACAAGATGCCCGACCGAGGAAACCCGAACGAAAACCACTTCAACCACGTTCACATCACCTTCCACGAGTCGCCGTTCGCTACTGGTGACGAGCCGGTCTACATGGTCGAAGACGATGCAGGCGACGGCACAGGCTACACCGTTGGTGGCAATGGCTGTGCCTCTCACGGCGGGCATCATCATGACCACGAACTGGAGCCTGGAAGTGTGCCGGAGGAGTTCGTCCGCTGGTTCCAACTCGGCGCACAGGTCTGCCCAGAAATTGACGCACCTCTGCTAGCAGCCCAGATGCAGCAGGAATCCGGCTTCCAAAAAGGTGCGGTCAGTACTGCAGGTGCCATGGGCTACGCCCAGTTCATCGAACCCACCTGGAGAAGCTACGGCTATCCAGTTGATGATGACGGCAACCCCACAGGCCCTGCCGGGGCAGGTGACCCGAACAGCCCTGGTGACGCGGTCATGGCACAAGCACACTTCATGTGTGACCTTGCCGACCAGATGCGCGAACCCTACGAGTCAGGCAGGTTGACAGGCTTCAATAGCCTGCAGGAAGCAGTCCTCGCCAGCTACAACCGTGGCCCCAACGGTGTGCTCGAAGCGGGAGGGATGCCGAACATCCAGGAGACCCAGGACTATGTGCGCATCATCAGCGGCAACCTGGAAAAGTACCAACAAGCAGTGAAATAACCCCGAAACGCGACAAAGGAGGCGAACAACATGGAAACAACAACCACCAAGGCCTTAAAACTCCTCGTGGCAGTGCTGGCAGCACTCGTACTGGCCGGTGGCGTGGCCTGGGGCGTGCAGGCCTACCGAGACAGCCACCACGAAACCCACGACCACGGCCATGATCATTCAGAAGCCCGCGACCACCTCCACGGAGACGAAGACCCCCTAGCACCCAGCAAGGAACTCATCCCCGCAGCGCAGCAAGCCACCGCTGCGGTGTGGGACTTCCAACCGTCCATCGACGCCACCAAGCACGATGCAAACGTCCGCTTTGCCTCCCGCTACATGGCAGGAGAGTTGAAAGAAAACCTGCTCAACCCCGGTGAAGGTTGGCGCGGCCAAATCCCCTCTGAACGCTGGCAAGCCTGGGCACGCAGCGGTGAGCACATCCTGGGCACCTCCGAGTGCGACAACAAGATCGAACAGGTCAGCAAAACCCAAGTCTGGGTGGACTGCACTGTGCGCCAGTTCGTGGTCACTGAGTCTGCGACCAGCATTGGAATGGCACCGTTTCCCATGCGTGCGCTCATGGAACAGGGCGAGGACGGTGCGTGGTACATGATCAACCTGGAGTACCCGCCGGACGAGCACTTCGGGGTGTTCTAGGTAGGGATGGCGACTGTGTGAAGGGTCTTGCGAGGATTCGCAAGACCCTTCAGTCTGTGCAGTGCCAATATCGACCGACCGACCCTTGAAAGGGGTTTTCACATGGCACTGTCAGCTAAAGATAAAGAGCGCTGGGCGGAGATCGACTCCATCATCGCCGAACACAAGACCACCCTGAAAGCGGCAGAAGACCACGAGGTCTTGAAAACCTTTGCGAAAGAGCAGGGCTGGGACAACGGGCCGGACTTCGGCAAGTTCAAGCACAGCTTGAAGCGCATCGGCGTCAACTACGACCAGCTGCGAGAGGAAACGTTCGCCGCACGCGACGCGGAGAAAGCCGAAGCGCTGGCAGACATCGCTGATGATGCACCAACTGTCTACCTGTGGGCGGCGGCAGTGGAGCAAGACGACAAGGCAGCTTTTGCCATTGTCAGCGAGGACCGCGATGCGATTTGGTACGGCAACTTCTTCGATGACGACCGCATCCGAGTCGCCGGTGATGTCATCACCGCTGAGCAGTCAGTGGCCGACAAGGCCGTGTGGCTGGCCTCCAAGGCGCTTGCTGCCGCAGGGGAGGAGACCGGCAGGCTGGAACTGACTACCACCTGCCCACACCTGGATGAGGACCAGCTCGCAGCGGCTGGCGCACGTCTAGGCGTGGTCGTCGATGTCGTGGTCGACCAGGAGGACGACCGTGCGGTGGTCATGGCTGGCGAGCCTGGCTACAAGCGCTGGCAGGACAACGATCTGGAAGAGCTGGTGCTCGTGGTCGACGATGAGTAAACAGGGAGGACGCACAAATGCCCGCAACGCGGGCAAATCAGTCGCAGACCCACGCACCATCCTGGGGTTCTTCATCCTCGGGTTAGTGTTTCTGGCAGTGGTGGCCGTCAACGTCGGTGTGCGGGTCTCGCGCGCCATCACAGGTGTGCCGGAAGAGATTCCGGCTAATCCCATGCAGGTGCTGTTCATGGTGGCTGCCGGAAAACTCGACTTCACTACCCCGGCGATTGTCACCTCGATTGCTATTGCAGCCATCGCCGCATCGGCTGCGATCATCGTCGCACTCCAGCGAACTGCCAAGCCGAAGCCTGTGGTGGACACGGCAGCCAAACATCTGGCCTCGTTAAGCGACATCAAGTCGCTAAGCAAGGACGCGGCGGCAGCCAAGGCCGCGAAGTGGCTGCCAGCGGAGCTGGCGCCGGATTACCCCGGTCTGCGCATGGGCAAAGTTCCTGGCACCACCACGGGACTGTATTCCACCTGGGAAGACCTCTACCTGGTGATCTTTGGCCCACGTATGGGTAAAACGACCTCCCAGGTCATCCCGGCCATCGTGGATGCACCAGGGCCGGTACTCACGACCTCTAACAAGCGTGACATCATCGACGAGACCATCGGCATTACCGGTCCGCGGGGAACGGTGTACGCCTTCGACCCGCAGCGGATCGCCTACGGCTTCGAGCAAGAACCCTGGTTCTACGACCCGTTGGACTTGGTGCGCCGCGAAGAGGCCACCATGGATGCTGCAGCTACCGAGCTGGCAGACATCTTTAAGTGCGCCTCCCAGGGGGAGAACTCCGGCGGCGATGCGTTCTTCGCGAACCAGGCCACAGACCTGCTGTCGCGCCTCTTCCTGGCGGCTGCCGTGGACAATCGCCCTATCACGGACGTATTCAAATGGGTCAACGACGATTCCGACCGCACCCCGGTGCGATTGCTGGAACAGCACGGTTGGTCGATGCAGGCCGAAGCGTTGCAAGGGCAGTACAACACCACCGAGAAGACGCGCTCGGGCTTCTTCTCTCAGGCCTCGCAGATTGCGATGCCCTTGGGGCGTAGGGAGGCTGCTCGCTGGATTACTCCCACGGAGGGGGCACGGAAGTTCGACCCGGACGCATTCGTGCGATCTGCGCACGACACGCTCTACATCCTGTCTAAGGAGGGGGCGGATAATGCGGCTGCACTGACTACGGCGCTGACTGCTGCTGTGATGAAGTCGGCAGAGGCCTACGGAGAAGCCAACGGTGGGCGTTTGCCTGTGCCACTGGTGGCTCCCCTGGATGAGGCAGCCAACGTCGTGCGCTGGCCGCAGCTGCCACGCCTGTACTCCCACTACGGCTCTCGTTCGATCATCCTCATGACCATCCTGCAGTCCTACGCACAAGGAGTCTCGGTGTGGGGTGAGGAGGGTATGGAAGCCCTCTGGTCGGCCTCGGCCATCTTGCTCTACGGCGGTGGTGTGAGGGACGAGAAGATGCTGCAGAAGATGGAGGCACTTATCGGCGACTTCGAGGAATGGACAGAAAGCGTGTCCATCTCCCAGGGCAACCGCTCGGTGTCTCGCTCCACACGAGAGAAGAAGATCCTCACCGTCGCGGAGCTGGCCTCTCTAGGTGATAACCGAGCGGTGGTTTTTGCAGCAAAGCGTAGGCCACTGATTGCCCAGCTGGAGCCGTTCTGGGAACGCACCTATTGGAGCGAGGACATCAAAGCAGCCCTGCCAGGGCTGAAATAGGCGAACGGTGCGCGATGAGCACACATGACCGCCGAACTCCGCCAGGGATTGACTCACAACGCTGGCAAGAGCTACTGAACCGCTCGAAGGAACTTCGCCGACGACACCAAACGGTGGAGGAACTCATCAAAGCGGTCAGGGACAACAGGAAACAGGAGAAAGGACAAGGGCAGCATGGAGATTGAAACAACCCCCGATGGCCGACAGGTGATCAAAGGCATCGACCGAACACAGATTCTCAGACTGGCCGTAGAAAAGACGACTGAGGAACCATCCGAGCCACGCCCACGCCGCACGGATCTGACGCGCAGCACCAGAAAACGAAAGCCGCGCATCCGCCCATCTGCTGCTGAACCAGCGCAGGACACCACAGCTGCACCTCCAGGTGAACAACCACAGCCAGCACAGCCACGCCGCGCGCGGCCACCGGTGGTGGATGCTTTTGAGCTGATACCCGAGGGTGCAGCAGGTGCGGAGATTCCTGCACCGATGTATCCGTCGATGTTCGACTTCGTGATGTGCGAGCTGGTCTCCACCTACGGACAATCCCTCGGGCGCGTCCCCAACTGGTCGGCCATTTGGTACCGCCACCCCGAAGCAGTCCGTCGGCTGGACGCGCTGTGGCGGAAGTTTGAGAAGCTCCGTGTCGATGATCCGTTCAGCTTCCGTGAGACCTTCTACCACAGGCACGCCGACTATCACATGGACAGGCTGATGAAGCCCGAAGGTGTGTTCTCTGACTGCAAGCGTGACGACGTTCCGATGCAGCCGCTACCCACGGCACAGATGAAAACGGCAGTTGTTCGAGTCCCCAAGCAGGAGGCATAGATCATGAGCACGAGAGATAAACAGACCGCGCGCAGGCTCGCCCGCGCCCTCCACGTCGCGCGACAGCGGCCTCGGGTCGTGGTCGTGCAGCGCCCCTACCCAGCAGGGCCGAATCTGCTGACACACATGGCACTTGGTGCCTTGGTGGCAGAAGCGGTTCGCCACAGTCTGGACTACCCAGACGATGATGGCCGGTTCTTCGCTGAGGAGTTTGAGCGCCGAGGCTTGCCCGAGACAGCCAGCATTGTCCGCGATGGTGAGGGGGAATTAGGAGCCGACGACGCGGCAGATGCCGCAGAACCGCTAGGTGTTCGCCAAGCGCTGGCGCGCCTAAGCGCTGTTGGGGCCGCCGATAACATCCTCAATGGGTTGGGCGAAGCGCTCGATCTTGTCGATGAAGACCCCTGGCGCGATGCCAACCCCACCATGATGACGAGTAACGAACAGCTCGACGACCTCATCATCGCAGGTGCCGACCACGAGACGGTGGCAGCCTATGCCAACGCAGTAGACCTGTCGGATATCTCGCCTAGCGATGACCTGGCCGACAGCATCGACGGGCCTGTCGATGTGGACAGCTACGACTACGAGATGACGGTCGAAGACAGCGACCAAACAACCCTGTAAGCATCAGGGAAAAGGAGATCCCCTCAACCCACCACGTTGGGTTGAGGGGTTTTCTTCGCCCGCCCGACACATGGCACCAAGAGGCCACGGCGACAAGGCGGCAACGCGCATTGGCACCTGACCCTAGTGTGAACCAAGGTGCACAGGTGCCTAGACACCAGGGCGTCAGTTAAACCTTCTCTACCAGGAATAATGTGGCTGCCGTGATGAAAACCCATCCAAGCAAAAGCAAAGATGTTATGCTCGTCACATGAAAAGACTGGCAGTTAAAACCCCGGACCGTCCTCGCATGGTGGTCGCGCTGGCCATGTTTCAAGTCGTTATCGGCAGCACCCTCCCCTCTGGGCTATATGCGACGTACGAGAGCCAATGGGGTCTCACGCGAGAGATGACAACGGTAATTTTTTCCATGTACGTTGTTGGCGTGCTCGTGAGCCTGCTGTTCCTTGGCCACCTTGCTGATCGACTTGGCCGTAAGAAGGTCATGGTCTCTTCCCTGCTGTTGTCTATGTTTTCTAGTGCCTTATTTTTAGCTGCTACCAATGCTGCATACCTGTATCCCGCACGACTTATCAGCGGAATATCCGTCGGTATTTGTACAGGTGCCTTCACGGCGGCCCTTGGGGATTTGAGTGGCAAAAAGGAGGGGGCTGCGATAAGCGCTCTAGTGACTTCAGGCGGGCTGGCCGTAGGGCCGTTGGCATCGGCGGTAGCTGCGAGATGCTTGCCGTATGAGCTACGTATTCCATTTGTAATCCATTTGGCCTTACTTGCAGTTGTCGGATTTTTTCTTCTAAGGTTTCCCGACACCGCGAGCGATTCGCGCCAAAACATTAGGCCGGTTGCGAAAGGGCAATTTTTCCCGAGTAATGCTAGCTTGAAGCTGTTTATTGTTTGCTCGGCCATTATCGGCTGGGCATACGGTGCTAATGGGCTGTGGCAAAGTGTTGTTCCTTTAACCTTGGGGGGGCAAAGAAACTCTCAGATCTACATAGCAGCGCTTGCTTCTTTAATGCTGGGTAGCTCGGCGTTGGCGCAATGGTTCACACTGCGGCAGAATCCATCGCGGCTGGCTACTGTGGGCTTATTGAGCATGGCCTGCGGATTAATTATCTGTGGGATTGCATCTGCACTTGGATTTGCGTCATTACTGTGGGGCGCAACGGTGCTTGTCGGAGTAGGCCAAGGGCTAGGCTTCCGGGGATCTCTATCAGTTGCCAGCCATGTAGCGAGTGACCAGCGCCAATCAACAGCCATTTCCCTCTACTACGTTTTCGGGTATCTGATGACTGCAGCGGCGCCCTTAGCGACAAACAGCCTAGGTGTCGGACATGTGTTGCTCGGGTTGGGTCTAGTTTCTGTTGTCACTTTGTTCGCGTTCAAGGTTTACATGAGGAAGGTGCAGAATTATGCACAGTGTTAACTTTCCCCTACCTGGGGAGCAGGAAGCTCCGATAGACTACTTTTCTCGATGGCATGCCAATGTCGCACCCACGGGTCTGTATGGAATCAATATCCCAAGCCGTTATGGCGGATTGGGTCTCGGGCACTGGGATAGATTTGAGGCTATTGCTGATATGTCTCGACGTGATACTAGTGCCGGAGCGATACTGCAATCCGTTACGCTCGGAACTGGGATGTTTCTCTCTGCGTCTGAGCAATTGCGGGAGATGTGGCTTCCCAAACTGGCTACAGGTGAGGAAATTGCCACAATCTGCATTACAGAGCCAAAATCAGGTGCACGAATAGGTTCGCTTGAAACAACTCTTTCTCCCGCGCTAGATGAGGGGTACGTTCTTACAGGTTCTAAGCAGTTCATCGCCAATGCACATGTGGGTACCGTACACGGTGTAATCGCGAAAAGGGCATCTTCTGACCGGTCAGCGCTGCGGCATACAGGGGTAATTGTTCCCAGTCGTAGCGCAGGGGTTGAAACGGGGGCTGTGGACGATTTAGACGGACTCAAGCATTTCAATGTGGGTGGAATCCGTTTCAACAACGTGAGGGTGCCTGCGGAGCATGTACTACTCGGCAACAAGGGACTGCAATTAGCTCACCGATCTATCACGTTGTTTGGGAAGCTGAATCTTGCAGCAGTCGCCTACGGTGCGCTACTTAGAAGTTGGGACGAAACTCAAAATTATCTCAGCAGCGATACCGGCAGGGCCAAACAGCTGGAGCAGATAGGAGCGATTCGCGGCCTCATCGGCGAAGTGCAACGCTGTATCAGTGAGTCTCGCGCTCTTTGCTTCAGCGCAGCTCACAGCATTGACTGTGGAGAGCCGGAGGAAGATCTGATCTTGGCGGCGAAAGCTTCCACGGTCAATCATGCCATATCTGGTATATTGGCCTGCATTTCCATCATGGGTGCACGCGGTGGAAGCGCGGCAGCGGGCCATGTCACAAGGTTGTCTGATGTCATCCAGACTATGGCTCCGGCTGGAACTGAGAGTGTGAATTTAGCCCAACTCAGTAAGTTTGCTTTGGGTAAATATAAGGAAGTGGGAATTTATGGGTCTTGAAATTGGTCAAAAAAATATACGACGGTTTACTGTAACGCCTGATCATACGATCCCGGCTATCCTCCCGGGCGAAGAGGCGTTTGGGTGCATGCCGGAGGTCTTTACTACAGGTTGTTTGCTTGCAGTAATGGAGCTGGCGTGCATCGAGCATCTGAGTCCGGAGCTTAGCGTTGATCAAATGAGCGTAGGTATCGAGGCCAACCTCACTCACACGGCGCCTTGTACAGTGGGAACCGCTCTTGAAGTTGTAGCGGTTGTAACTTCTCGAACTAAAAACGTTGTTTGTTGGGAAGTGTCAGTGTTCACCCAGTCGGGCGCGGTGTTGATGGGGGCCGCTACGCATAAGCGAGCAATCGTTAACCGTGAGCAATTCATTCAAAAGGTGAACTCTCAAACTGAAATAATCGGTGGCGCAGAGCTTAGCCATAACTAGCCTGGCCTGGTCTGCGAGACTTAAGGGATGCTCGTCGACTAGTCGGTCTTTATTAAAAGCATCTGAAGACCTGGTGCTTGGGCTACAGCTCGTAGTCATCCGCGTCTTCGAGGACATCCCCGTCCCACTCGTCGTAGTCTTCGCTGACCGAAGCCGAAGTAAAGACCTCGGTAGGATCTTGAGAGACGGCGGTGGGCTGTGCGTAGGTCACTTCTGCGGCAGGTGTGCAGTCTTTCATTTCCACCACGCAGCCACGGTTGACGACAAGCTCCGTTTCCTGCAGACAGCAATCTGTGAAGTTGAGGTACGCCACATCACGCGAATTGAATCGTGCGGCAATTGCGCTGATCTTTTGGGCGATGACGAGCTGGAGCTTGCCCCACATAAAACGGGCACGATCGAAGCAGGAGCCGAGGAGCAACACAGCATCAGCCGTCACGTCCTCTGCCTCGTGTGAATCGGGTAGTGCGCCAAGGGTTGCGCCATCGAAGTTGGACTCGACTGCGACGCACTCAACGAATTGCACGTCAAGAAGTGTCCCATCGACGAAACGTGCCCTATCCAGCACACACCCCTCAAACGTCACATGACGCATATTGCAGCCTGAGAAGTCGAAATCAGTCAGGTCACAGTTGATGAAACGCACATTTTCGATCTTCCGGTTGCGGGCGTGGGCACCTTCCAGCAGCGCACCCTTAACGACAGAGCCGGAGACGAACTCAGGCGCGGGCTGTGCCTTGGTCTCCACACTCAAATGAACAAAGGTGTCACGCAGCCAGTTACACAGCTCGACATCTTCGCCAACCCACCGCTGGGGAGGGGTTGCGATGCTGCGCGGCGACTGGGTCTTCACGCCGGTGGCCTGTTCGATGCGGTAGCTGAGCACCCCACCAATGCTGTCGGCAGAATCCCACTCGCGGACATTGACGACCTCGTCGGCAATGTCGCGGATCTGCCCACCGGCGGCACTGTTGATAGCGAGTGCTGCGATGAGCTTTTCGCGCCCACGCTCTTCCGCATCCAGCCGCACACCGACCTCTGGCGGCAAGCGGTCGATGATGTCGTCCGCAACGGCCTCGGCAAGCGCCCTGTGCGCCTCTTCGGCAGCAAACCCATACAAGGCCTCCACACGGGTGCGTGAGACCACCTGAGCGCGCTCAGACGCGCGAATCTCGGTCGCGGTCTCGCCACCCTGAGTGTTCGCCAGTACATGGCGCAGGATGTCCATTGCATCCCGCTCGGGATCGACACCTGCCATGTGGAAGTGCGCGTCCTCGGCATCGAAGTCGAATGGGTTGTCGGTGACGCAGTAAGCGTGGTTCTCTTTCTTGCCTCGGGTCATGGCGACGTAGAGGCCCGCACGGTTCATGGAGGTGTCCACCAGGCTGCGGCAAACATCCACGGTGGCCCCCTGTGCGCGATGCACGGTCGCGGCGTAGCCCAGGTGGATGTTTTCTGCAACATAGTCGGCAGGCAGCAGCATCCGCTTTCCAGTCACAGTGTCGGCCACGTCCAGGCTGCCGTCGGCACGGGTGGCGACGATTCGGAACATTTGCCCATTGAGCACCTTGCCGATAGCAACGCGGCGACCCTTGGAGCGGGTGAAAAACGTCTGGTTTTTCCGAGCAATGACGACATCACCAACGCTGACTTCCTGGCCACGTCCGGCAGTCACCGTTTCAGCTGAGTCTGCGGAGACCACCCCGTCAGCAATGAGCCGGTTGCGCACCATCTCGTTAAGCCGGTCAACGTCCGCGTTGGTGTTCGCGATCATCAGACTGCGGCGGCCCAAGTCCCTGTCAGTGAAGAAGTCTTCCACGATGGTTTCGAGCTGGTCTTCGCGAGTGCCGGAACTCACCCTTTTGTGCGTGAAGTAGTAGTCCAGACCGCTGTAGTCACCTTTACGCAGTTTCAGCGAAGCATCTGCCTGCTCAAGGTCGCGGCCTTTATCGAAACGCATGACGTGCGTCAGCTCCACCGCGTTGGTCTGCCTGCAAGCGTGGCCAAAGACTCCACCAGCACCCACAGCACGAAGCTGATAGGGGTCGCCGATCATGCGCACCACAGCGCCGGTAGCTTCAGCAATTTCCACCAGTGCGGCGAGGTTCTGAGTGCTGGCCATGCCAGCCTCGTCCACAAGCAGCATGTCTCCGGGCTGAATGTCGACCGGGAGTGCTGAAACATCGCGTGCGGGCTTGTTCGGGTGACTACCCCGCCAAACGAACGTCAGCGAATCAATCGTGGTGGCTTCAACGCCGATTTCTTCACCCAAAATCGATGCGGCCTTAGCGCTCGGTGCAAGGCCGATAACTTTGCGCCCCTCGTCTTGCCAGACACGGTTGACGATCTGCATGGAGGTCGTCTTGCCAGTGCCCGCAGGACCCACGCCACAGGCAACGAACGCGCCAGAGGTCAGCAGCGAGCGAGCCATCGCCTCCTGCCCCTCGTTCAGGGACCATCCATTGGCCTCTGCATGTGCGGTCAGCGCTGCATCGACAGAGGCGTTAGCGGCAACCACGGCGGTGGGTTCATTGCACGCAGCGAGCACGCGCTGTTCAGCGTCCAGGATCTCCTGGGTGGTGTAGCGCTGAGAGCGCTTGCGGAAGTCCACGCCACGACCATCATCACCACGTAGCTTCTCCGGCAGTGTGAGTACCTCGGCAGGTGCCAGTGGCACAGCATCGCCGAGCACCTTAGCGACCACAGCCTCCAGTGCGTTTTCGAGCGCTTGAGCGTCGGCAAAACGGTAGCCCTTGAGCAGCGTTGCAGTGGCCGTGCGGACGTGGTTTTCACCGAAGATACCCCGCTTGTCTGTCACACGCGCCAGCACCACCGCTGCGGCCTCATCGACGTCATCGTCTCCGAACATCGGACGAGTCGGTGCAGGCGCAGTGGACGCACCCTCGGCAGAGACGACAGAGCGCACTGCAGCAAGCAGCGTGTCACCCCCATCAACCTCACACACGCGCTGCTCCCAGCGAGAGCGCAGAGTGTCCAATGACTCGGCAGGTTTCTTATCGTCACGAGTGTCCAAGATGGCCTGCTGCCACAGCTTGCGCTGCACCTGCTTGTCGGGTTGTTTGCCGTGAGCCTCGACGTAGTCGGCAACCATCTGCTCAAAGACAGGTCGAGCAAGCTCTTTACGCGAGGAAAACAGCGCATTGAGATCTTCTGGCACACCCGCGACTTCCCACACCGGCTCGACCGCGTCCGCACGCTCGGATGCGTAAAACTCCAGGCCTAGTTTGCGGGAGAGTTTTTCCATCACCAGCGCGTCGTAGCGAGCAGAGATTGCTTGGTGGTTGTGAAAGATCTCCTGACTGTCCAGTGACAGCCACCTACCGTCTTCTGTTTGCACCTTGTTGGAGACAAGCACATGCGAGTGCAAGTCGGGGTCTCCGGTGCGTGTGTCGAAGTGCGTGAACTCAGCACCAATGAGACCACGAGTCTTCACCTGCGCCACACCTTGTGCACCAACTCTGGTGCGTGCGACTTCCTTCTCTGCCCAAGCAATCGCCTCAGCCACTGCTTCGTGGTGGCACGCGGCAATCGCGTTGGCCGTCTTTTCATCCGACAAGGCCCACAGCACACTCACCGACTTCGTCGGCGAAAACGTGAAGTCGAAGGAGCTGACAGCTTGGGTCACCTTCGACTGCTGCTGGTTCACCCAGGCGACGACATCTTTCGCCGCAGGGGAGGTGTAGCCCGTGTCCTCACAGTAGAACGGTGTACCAACCTCAATAGCCATCTCGGACCGCTCCGCAGCGGTCGGTGTGCGCTGATTGTCACGAACGAATTTTTTCTCGGCGACACGCAGCGCGTTAAGCACCGGAATGTTGTTGGTTGCAACGGGGAATGCGCGACCGAGCTGTGCATCACGGTAGACATGCCGAACATCCCAGATCTCAGAGGCCTCTGGGTGCAGACCCATGCCGTACAAGTTTGCCATTTGCTGCTCGTCGACAAGCGCACCGGTGACGAGCTTGTCGTGGTTGAAGCCTTTTAGCCCAGCACCGAGCCACCGTCCAGGTGGCGTGCCCTTGGCTTGGTAGTAGTTCGCCAGGGCCGTTGCTTCGCCTGCTTGGCCGTCTTCTGCATCAGCGACCATCGGGTCGGCTGCATCGTTGGTCGCGACAGAGCGAAGCAGATACTGGTACCCAGCACCTGCGTGAACAGCTCGAAGCGACATCATGTCGCCAACTTTACACCCCCAGAAAATCAGTCGCACTAATAGTGCCTACTGTGTATGGTCAAAACCCCCGATTTTTTCGGGGGTAGTGCGAGGGGCGCAAGCACCAGCTACAGTGAGCGACATGAGCACGATTTCATCGAGACACATGTCCTCTAGACAGCGCGCACGCGATGCGCTGTCCGGCACTTTGGAAGTAGCACGCAGGCGCGAAGAGCTGCTTGCAGAAGCGCTCAGTTTGCTCGACAAGCGAGCACAACTAGAGCAGAAAATGTCCCCACTGTTAACCGAACTGCACGGCACCGGACTGACGTATAAGTTCCTCCACGAGGCACTAGGAATCTCGGCAAAAGAGGTCAAACGAATCGCCGATCTTGCAGCCTCTGAGACGGCAGAATCAGGGGATAAGGAGGACTCCCACGCGCCAGAAAGTGGCAACGAGGGTACGGAAAACCGCGACGAAACAGCCGAGCACAACCACCACGAAGACGGCGGAATGTAGCCGCCTCCAACCCACTCACACCACCCCCGCACAGCGCGGTGCCCGCCAAACCTGGCGGGCACCGGGACAGCGGAAAACAGTCACAAAACGCTCCCATCGCCGCCCATGACACCCCTCATCCGGTGGGGCAAGACCGCAAGGGTCTTGCCCCACCTTCCACCGTTCTACAGGCCAAGCTCGGCACGAAAACCTAGGGCGGTGATGAGCGCAGAAAAAGCCGCCATCCCGACAAGCGGGACGGCGGCAGGGAAAGGAAAATAGGGCAGTTACAACTCGTAATCTTCCCCCTCACTCGCGCTTACATCATCGTCATACTCGTCGTAGTTTTCCGGCCCAACAGCATCGATGAAGGCAGGCTCCATGGCCACCTCTGCCCCGCCAGTACGCTCAGCTTCTGCCTGCGCTAGCAGCTCCCAACCTTGCGCGTCTATGGCGTAATCCAAGTCTTCCGCAAGCTCTCGATACATGTGCACAAACGGCGCATCTTCGGCAGCATTTCGCCCGACAAGAGAGGCAACAGAGGTGAAGGAAACAACCTCTGCATCGGCAGAAGACCAGTCCAAAAACACTCCCACCGTGGCCGCCTCCTGCTCCATAAACGCACGGATTGCCCGCCCGTTTCCATCCCTAAACGGGCGGATATAGTTCAGCGTCGCGTGCATCTGCGCAAGCAACACCACCTTCTGATCTAGCTCTTCTGCGGCGAACAAATCAGCCTCAATGTCTTCGACAACACCGACCCATTCGGGCATGTCCTCGACCGGGCAGAAGGTGCTATAGCCGGTGTCGGCAAAGGGATTGGGTTTGGCTAAATCCACCTCACGAGGCTTGCCTGCCCAGTCGTAGCAGTACTTAAAAAGATGCTCGTGAGTAGCCGCCAGATTGTCCCACGCGGTCTCGAAACGGAAGCCATCGACCGGCACTTCTAACGCACGTTGGGCAACCAAGTTTGCCTCCACCGCAGCCCATGTTTTGCCGTAGATGCCGAGTTTGTTGGCCAGCTCTCCCGTGCCGGGATCGAGGTAGTTTTCCCACCGCTGCCCCATCGTCTCATCAGTGGTTGTAGAGGCTTGTGTTGGGAGAAAAGAACGCGCTTGTTCCCACAGCGGTAGCCACTCATCGAAGGCTTTGCGCAGCAGATGATAGGTGCCCAGAGAACCAAAAATGTTCGACATCTCCGGCGTGCGCCACGGGTCGTTATCGAGGTCGAAAACGACTTGTTCAGCAATCTTTCTACCCCCATCAAAGACCTCCACCCCCACACCTAAACGCTTTCCGGTCCCCTCCTCACCGGAGGGCAGCCAGCCGTCCCTCATGCGGACTTCAACGTCTGTGTACTCGGTGCCATTGACCCCTCTAACGGCACCTGCCCGGGCGGTGTGAAACACCACGCCGGGCAGGGCAACATCAGGGGAACTGAGGCGAAAATCGTCCAGCTCCACGCGGATCACAGCTGGTCATCCTCCTCGAAATCGATGGCCAAATCCTCCGAATCCTCATCCCAATCCTCGTAGTCATCGACCACGTTAGACACGGCCTGCGACGGCAGTTGTACCCCTTCCACGGGCGTCCACGGAATAGGAGTTTCACGGTCAGTCTGCAGCTCAGGAATGAGCGACCAACCAGCATCGTGCGGCTCGTAATCGAGCGCTTCAGCAAGCTCGAAGTACATCGTCATGTAAGGGATCTGGTCAACACCATTGCGTGCGGCCATCGATGCAACAGAGGCGTAGTTGAGCACTTCCTCGCTGGCTTGACTCCAATCCAGATACACTCCCGCGGCGGTCGCCTCCTGCTCCATAAATGCACGGATCGTGCGGTCGTTACCGTCGCGGAAAGGGTGGATGTAATTCAGAGTTGTGTGCATCTGTGCCAGCAGCTGAACACGCCCATGAAAATCCTCAGTGGTGAACAACTTCGCCTCCAACTCTTCGACCGCACCGATCCACGCGGGGAGTTCTTCAACGGGACAGAAGTCGGTTCGCCCGCTGGGTGCGAAGGGGTTGGGAACAGATAGCTCAACGTCTCGCGCTTGGCCTGCCCAGTCGTAGCAATCTTGAAAAAGATGCTCGTGGGTCGCAGCGAGATTATCCCACGCAGCCTCGTACTCGAACCCTTCTGCGGGCAGCTCAAGCGCACGCTGTGCGGCGAGATTTCCTTCGATGTATCGCCACTGTTCGCCACGCACACCGAGCTTGTTTTTTAGCTCGGTGGTGCCGTCAAAAAAATAGTCTTCATCACGCCCAATCTGTGCATCGCTGGCCTGCACCTGCTCGTCCATAGACGCGAGAAGTTCTTGCCACGGGCGGTCGAAATTATCGACCAAGAAGTCCTTGGCATCACGGAACAGGCGCTCAGTAGCACCCTGGCCAAGGAACGTATCGACCTCGGCGCGTTGCTCTTCGGTAAGCGCGTCTGGACGCGTGACTGCTATCTGAGAGCGTTGCTGGCCGTCGTCTAGAACGGTCAGCTGCATCTGGACCTGACGGTCTTCAACCTCAAGGCGAAGCTCTCCAGTGACGTTGTTGAAGGTGTCCTCACCATTGACGAGATCGCCGAGCTCTGCACGGTACAGCTCAACGCGTGGCTCTTCAGAAACTAGTGGCTGCTCGGTGAAGTCACTCAAATTAACGGTGACAAAACGCATGTCCTTAGGCTGGTCGATAGGAGCAAAGTAGCCCTCTTTCCACGTCTTGTCGTTGAACCATCCGCTACTGTAGGTTCCCGTTTCCCAGTGCTTGGCACGGGAGGCCACGTACGCCTGCCATTGGTCGCGGCCAAAGGTCTCAGCTAGCCATTGGTCACCCGCCAACTCACTTGCCGCATAACTGGCGTTGGTTTCGGTGTCGACCACGCGGAAGGAAATCCCCAACTCGTCTTCGGCGAAGTTCTGGAAAACATCGTTTTCCAACAGGTATTTACCCACGCGAGCAGTCTCACGGAACCTGTCTTCGTAATCAGGGTCAGGATCAGTGGTGGGCAGCTGAGCGAAGACGTCGTTCGGGTCTTCCTCAATGGGCACGGTGTCCCACTGCAGGTTCATAATGTCCAACGATTCTGTAGGAGCGGCTGCGGAAGCACTGGCACGATAGGCCGCAGTGTTCCATTCTCGTCCAAGATCGTGAACAAAGGCTCGCCATTGGTCACGGCCAAACGTCTCCGCGAACCAGGGGTTATCCTCACGCTCATTGGACTGATCACCTTCTCGGGTGATGGTATCCCTGCCAGAAATCAGCAGTCGTCGCCCAAAACGCGGGTTGTCGTTAACTTCGATGTCAATGGCATAGCGCTCAGTCCGAGCCTGGAGCACGGCAACGGTGTACGCATCGTCCGTATTAGGCCGTACGACTCTCCAGTCAAGGCTGAAAGGATCGATGGGAGTTTCAGCTGCACTCACAGGGCTTCCTCCTCCTGAGCGTCTTCTGTCGCATCGTCGACATCGCTGTCGATGTCGCTGTCGACGGCTTCATTAGACGGGAGTGTTGCGACAGACGCAGTGGCGGCACTGCCGGGGCTTTCTGTCTGTGTCTCCGGGGTCTCAAAGTCTGCGGGAGACCAATCCGTCAGCATTGGCGCGTCCTCGTCGATGACGAGAACTTCCTTGTATTCGGTGTCTTCGGCGTTGATGTCGTCACCGAAGTCGAGGCTTCCGGGAGCAGCATTTGCGGATGCTGGGGTGTGGAACTCGTGGCCACGAGCACGCACGAACGCCTCCCACTTTTCACGGCCAAACACATCTGCCAGCCACGGATCAGCCTCATCCTCGGTGCTGGTCGCGACATAGCCAGTTGTGGTGTCGAAAACCATGAGAGACACGCCGTTCTCAAAGGTAGACCAGTCAGTTTCTGCAACGGTCTGGAAGACAAACGGGGCGGCGTAAGCTACCTCTGCCTGCGGTGCGGTGTACTGGTCAAACTCCGGGAAAGGCACGTCACGCCACACAAGGCTGTCAAGGTCGATATCGATGTGCAGGGGTGGTGCAAGCCGCGCACTGTCGGCGTTGATCTCCTCATACGTCCGAATCTGCCTCCACTCGATGTCCGTCACGGCCCGTGCGGTGGCTTCCTCGATGCGACTGTCCTCAGGCTCAAGCGTGTGGAAACGCCTGTATGCGTCCAGCATCGGCTGCGGGTCAAACGTTTCTGCACGCAGGATCTTTTGCTCGGCTGCCTGCATGGCCCGTGCCTTGTGGACATCCTCAGCGTAGGAACGCCCCGAGTAATCACTGCGTACGTTCACCTCGTGGCGCTCAGCGATAACGGTCATAGTGTCCTCGACCGCTACGCGCGACCACAGAGAGAACGGGTGAACCTCTGTCAGCATCGCGTGCAGGCGTGCGACCATATCCCTGCGGTCTGAGGCAGTGACCTCATCCCACGGGAAGCTCTCGTACACCTTGTCGATGCGCTCCATCGCACGCTCAATACGCTCCGGCGGCATCAAACGGCGCTCGCGACCATCACCTAGGGCAATGAGTACATCATCAGTACGCCAGCCCTGCTGGGGCACATTATTTGTGTTCATCATGTACGGAAGCTGCGCTTGGTAGACGGCTTTCAGCTCGTCGCTCAACTTGGCGTGACCATAGCCCCCCTCGGGAACTTCGTAGTACCACTCATGGATGTAACCGCCAGAGATGGTCTCGCGGTTATTTGTGTAGGTCATTGAGTCGTGGGCTACGAAATTTCCACGGTTTTGCTGCCTCAGGATCTCCTCGTAGACCGGAGAGATTTCATCACCAGGGTAGGGGCCGTCCGGGTAGTAATCGTCGTCGTAGGCCATGACTACTCCTCGTTGTCTTCGCGGCTCTGGGCGATGGCCTGGCGCACCAGGCCGTCAACATAGCGAGGGTTTGGGTGACCCTCGACTGCCTCGCGGCGGGCTGCCAGCTCACGCACGCGACGGCGCTGGCGGTCATTGAGTAACGGACTATCAACCCCCTCAAGTCCCTCTTCCTCAATGATGCGGTCAGCCTCAGCACGAGCCGTGGCACGGATCTGCTCGATGGCATCGGCCTGGGACAGCTCACCAAGCGTGACCCGAATCAGCCGGTCAACGTCCTCAGCAGCCAGTGGACGGCCATCCAGTTGGGAGGAGACCACGAGGTTACGCAGGCGTTTGCGCTGTCCATCGGAAAGTGGGGCGGAGTCTAGGGTGTACATATCAGTCAGGCCTTTCTCTAGAGGCGAGAGCACCCTCAGCCTCAAGGCGTTTGCGGGTGCGAGAGATTGTTGAGGTGGACACGCCGAGGATGTCGGCCATCTCGGCTTGTGTTAGCTCGCCTTCGTCAATCCAGCGCGCAACCTGACGTTGCTGCACTTCACTGAGCTTCGGCTGCTTGCCGCGCAACCTACCGGCTTTTGCCGCGCTCGCAAGGCCCTCTTTCGTACGCATGGAGATTAGGTCGCGCTCGAATTCCGCCACCATCGCCAGTACCGAGAAAAGCAGCTTGCCCATGGGGTCGTTCGGGTCGTAGGTGCTGCCCCCAATTTGGAGGGCAGCACCCTTTGCATGAACTTCGCCAGCAATCGCGTGAGCATCGGTCACACTGCGGGCGAGGCGATCCAACTTGGTCACCACAAGCACATCACCCTCGCGGATGCGCTCAAGTGCTCGCTCCAACCCAGGACGCGCACGATTAGTCGCGGAGTACCCGTGGTCAACGAGAATCTGCTCGGAATCAACACCTAACTGTATAAGTCGTTCTATTTGCACCTGTACGTCCTGGTGAGCCGTAGAACACCTTGCATAACCAATAAGCATGATCCCCACCCTAGGCCCCACCCACGCCAGGAACAGGTACTTCAGGCCAAGGAAGCCGCCCCAGCGGCTTTCGCGGCAGCACAAGCCCCGAAGGGGGCGCGGGAGCACTCGGCCAAGCCCCACCAATCTCATGAGGTCCTACCTCACGTCAGCATCGCGTCTGCGTGCCAACCAGGGATTTGTATTGGGTTCGATACTCCGGGCACTTTTTCGACTAGACACATTGGCACCATGGGGACTAGACCACTCGGCACCACGACACCGAGACACTGTAGTGACTAGTGAGCAAGACGCTTTGTCCACACGGTGCCGTGTCCCTTTGGCTGCAAGGGGACAAGACACATTGGCAAGGACGCACCGTTGTACTTAGACCACTAGTAGACTTGAGGCACTGCGCACAGACTGGAGTCGCGACACGGTGGTGGGACGACCTCCTCAGCTTGTCCCGTAAGAGGTACCTCTTACGGGATTATTACTGCAACGGTCTTACGGGACGGGCCGGGTAACGTTGACGCATGTGATGCCAGCCCTGTGTGGGGCTGGTGCGCGTCCCGTAAGACGTTCGTTTTCGAGCCGGAGAAAAGGTGCAGAATGCCTGAATTAACGTGGGTTGGTAAGGACAAGGTCATCACGCACTATCTAGATGTCCCTTACCGACTTCTCAGTCGTCAATACAGTTTCGATGCTGATGGCCAACACCAAGCAGGTATCGACTCTGAAAACATGATTATTCATGGTGACAACTTAGAGGCGTTGAAGGCACTACTTCCGCGTTATGAAGGTAGCGTCGACCTTATTTACATCGATCCTCCTTATAACACCGGCAACGAAGAATGGGTTTACAACGACAATGTTAAAGACCCTCGGATTATGAAATGGCTTGGTGAAGTAGTCGGGAAGGAGGGGGAAGATTTATCTCGTCACGACAAGTGGCTCTGCATGATCTACCCCCGATTGCGCTTGCTGCAGAAGTTGCTGTCTGTAAACGGCGTTATGGCGGTAAGTATAAGTCAGCATGAGTTGCCGCATCTTCTCCTCGTGCTGAAAGAGATCTTTTCTACTCGTCAGATCTTCCCCATTACGGTGCAAACATCCGGTGGGAAGCCTGCAAAGGGTTTTAATGTCAGCCATGAGTACCTAGTGTTCGTGGCTCCAGAAGATTTTTCCCCAAATCCTTACCTCGAAGGTAGAAGAAAGTATTCATCTGCCTATCACGGTATGAATTTGGCAACGTTTAATCAGGCTCAACGTCCAAACCAGGCCTATCCGATTTTTGTAAACGACGCGGGTGCAATTGTGGGGGTTGGTGCCTCCCTGCAGCGTCGCGTTAGCGATGGTACCTTCACGGGTCCCTTGGAAAGTTTTCAATTTGACTACAGTGAAGCTCCCGAAGGTTGCACTGCAGTATGGCCCGTGACAGCAAAGGGTATCCCCTGTGTGTGGCGGTTGGTTCCAGAACGCCTCCTTGGGGACTGGGGAAAGGGTTACATTAAAGTCGTCCCCTCGAAAGATGGAACACAGAACCAATGGACGGTGCAATACCTTTCAGCTGGCGTTATTAAAAAGATTGCTTCAGGGGAATTTAAGACGCGTAAGTTCTCCGATGATCCAAACGTTCCCACTCTGGAAGTGGAGAACTACGAAACGAATTCTGCAAGTATTCCTTCGCTGTGGCTCGACAAGCTTATGTTTACCGCTCGCGGTGGTGAACAGATGGCCGATGTTCTAGGTAAGAAGAGTGCGTTTCAGTACCCAAAGCCCCTTGAGCTAGTGAAGTCCGTACTACTGAGATGCACATCGAAACATTCCATCGTGCTGGACTCTTTTGCAGGCTCAGGGACCACTGCGCATGCGACGTTGGCCCTAAATAAAGAAGATGGCGGAGCGCGTCGCTTCATCCTGGTCGAACTTGGAGATTATGCCGAAGATGTGACTGCTGAGCGAGTCAAGAGGGTTATTCAAGGCTACGGCGCAGGCGAGTCTGCAGTGCCAGGAACCGGTGGATCTTTCTCCTTTTATGAGTTGGGAGAACCTTTGCTGCTCGGCGATAACTTAAACCCCGCGGCAGGTGTTGAAAAGATTCGAGAATACATCTGGTTCACTGATACCAAGGTGCCTTACAGCCCGCCCGCCGAACCGGAACACAAGCATTATCTTGGCAACATCAACGACACCGCCTATTTCTTCGCTTACGAACCAGAACAGGCAATGGCGCTTGACCGGCAGTACCTGGCAGGCATTCCTGATGCATGTGCTGCCGATGCCTACGTCATCTACGCGGACATCTGCCTGCTAAGCAAGCGGGAACTGCAGGCGTTTAACGTCACGTTCAAGAAAATCCCACGAGACATCACCCGCCTGTAGACAAGGAATAAGTAAACATGGAGCTAAAAAACTACCAAAAACAGGTCATCAACGACCTCGCCGATTACCTTGAGTCGCTGAACGAACACGGATCGTTGAGCAACGCATTCAGCGCCCACTGGAAAAACCGACAGATCCAGGTCGGCGGTGACGGTATCACCCCGTACTGCAACGTGGTTAAGGGCGTTCCTCATGTGTGCTTCAAGGTGCCCACAGGTGGTGGTAAGACCTTCCTTGCCTGCGCTTCAATCAAGCCCATCTTTGATGCACGACCTCCGGTGCGGAATAAGGCCGTTGTTTGGCTTGTTCCCTCTGAATCCATTTTGACCCAGACGCTTAAAGCCTTAAAAAACCCGGCTCATCCTTACCGACAGAAGCTCAACGCCGACTTCGGCGGACGCGTAGAGGTCTACTCGAAGGAAGAACTTCTCGTTGGGCAAAACTTCAGTCCGGCAACAGTCGCAGAGCAGCTCTCGGTGATGGTGTTGTCCTACGACTCCTTCCGCGCCAACAGGAAAGAAGGAAGAAAGGCCTACCAAGCAAACGGCAACCTCGAACGATTCGCTACCGCGTTCGGCACGCCTGAACAACCCATTGCCAACGCCGATGAGACGGCACTCTTCCAAGTCATCAACCAGCTCAATCCGATAGTGATCGTGGATGAGTCCCACCACGCAACCAGCACACTTAGCCACGAAATGCTGGTGAACTTCAACCCCTCGTTCATCCTGGACTTGACCGCGACACCGACCAAACAGGCAAACGTTATCTCCTACGTTGATGCCCTCACGCTCAAGCACGAGCACATGGTCAAGCTCCCAGTCATCGCCTACAACAGAAACAGCAGAGATGAGGTGGTTACCGCCGCCCTCGACCTCCAGCGAAGTCTGGAAGCTACAGCACAGCAACAACAAAAGGCAGGCGGTCGCTACATCCGCCCCATCGTCCTCTTCCAGGCACAACCAAAAACAAACAGTGATGCCACCACCTTCGAGAAGATCCGCGAACAGCTCATCGCAGTAGGCGTAGACGCAGCCCAAATCGCAGTAAAAACAGCAGAAATCAACGAACTCAAAGGCGTAGACCTGCTCAGCCCGGATTGCGAGATCCGCTACATCATCACCGTCAACGCGCTGAAAGAAGGCTGGGACTGCCCGTTTGCTTACATCCTCGCCTCACTAGCCAACCGGACCAGCCGTGTCGATGTCGAGCAGATCCTAGGCCGCGTTCTACGCCAACCCCATGCTCGTCAGCAGGACGCTGAAGTACTCAACTACAGCTACGTTTTGACATCGTCTGCAGACTTCAACGCCACACTCGAAAACATCATCGCAGGTCTCAATGTCGCAGGTTTCACCAAGCACGACTTCCGCGCTGTAGGCGTAACAAGCGATGACACCACTGCTGTACTTGAGAACCTCGGAGCAGGGGCTGAACAACTACAGTTCTCAGAACTCGACGGTCTGAATACCAATCAAAGCAGTGCACCAGAAGCTTCGCCCGAAGACACCAATAACGACAACGAGTGGGACTTCAACGCAGAAGCTATCGCTGCAAAACTTGCAGCCACAGCACCGTCAACGCAGCCAGATGGAACCACTGCCGATGAACGCCCCTCTGCAGCGGCCACCATTCTGGCCCAAGCGCAAAGGCAAGGTGCCACATATAACCGAGAAGTCGAGCAAGCAGCCCGCGACACAAACAACCACGTACCTACTGATCTAAGAGACAAAGTGAACAACGTTAGGGTCTTCGACAAGTTCCTAGACGACATCCAACAGCTCACAATCCCGCAATTCGTCGTCACCCCACCACCCTCCGGGTTGTTTTCGTTAAGTGAGACCGGTACCGAGCTGCTGACCAGTGAAGCCCTCTGCGCTGGGTTCACTTTGCGCGACAAAGACATCGAACTCGACCTATCAACAGTTGACGAGCAGATGTACAGACTTGACGTCGAAAATCCCAATGACGTCGCACGCGCTTTTCACCTGACGACTGCCGACCAGCACTACATGCGGGAAGTGTTCAGCAAACTAGATATCGACGCACAGCGTCGAAACGCTGCAGAATTCATCTATGACAAAATCAAGCCCATAGATCCAGTAGCTGATGGGGAGCTGAGAGACTACATCACACGTATCACCAGCAACTTCGATGCAACTGACATTGCGGCGTACCAGGAGCGGACGTACCAGGTGGCCGAGAAGATTCGCAAAAAGATCCTTGGTCTTCTCACCATGCATAAAGACACGCGGTTCTACGACGACATTGAGATCGAAGCTATCCAGGTAGAACCCAGGTTCAAGCTGCCCGAATTGATTCACCCTGTAGACGCATCTTCGGTCATCGGCGGCTCACTCTATGAAGCCGAGGACGCAATGAACAGCCTTGAGTATGAACTGGCAAGTCGGCTCTCCGGCATGGCAAACGTTAGGTGGTGGCACCGCAACTTAGAGCGCAAAGGGTTCTTCCTCAACGGGCCAATCAATCACTACCCAGACTTCATCGTTCAGACCGAAGACGGAGCCTGTGTCCTAGTAGAGACCAAAGGCGAGCAGCTGAAAAACGAGGACTCCAAAATCAAGCTCCGACTCGGCAAGAAATGGGAAGCACTCGCAGGGCGCGGCTTCCGCTACTACATGGTCTTCCACGACGATGTCACCCCATTGGACAACGCTGTGACGATGTCCAAGTTCCTCAGCATCATCGAGCGCCTCTAACAAGCAAGGAGAGACACCTATGGAAGAGCCAGAAGAGTGGAATCCCACATTCGGCGAACTCAGAAGGGCACTTGAAGACGAAGACCACCCGCATCACACAGAGGCCTTAGTGCAAAATGCTGAGCTTAGCGAACAGCTTCGCCCGATCTTCGATAAGTGGCAAAAGTCTATAGCTTCAGCGTTCGAAGACTCGCAAGCCATCTTTGCATTAGAGGAGCAACAAGCAAAGATACACGAAGCCATGAGGGGGTGGCATGAACAGCAGAGAGCGCTGACGGAGCAGTTGGTCAAAAATAACGGTGTTGCCGATGCTCTGAAACGAGTGTCAGCGCCCGTTAACGTAGGGAGAGCGTTAGATGGCCTCCAAATCAAGCCGCCCGTTCTTGAATCAAGTACAGCTCAGCCGCCTGTTTTGCCTCTTCAAACGGACAAGCCGGATTGGCTTGAACTAGATCGCCAGATGCAGCGCTCTACGCGTGCAGCGGCTGAGGCCAAAGCCAAGGCGCGACAGGCTCAAATCGCCAGAGAAGAGCAACAAATCGAAGTACTCAAAGTCATAGCAGCCCAAGGGGATCGTTCTAACCATCGTCTCGATGCTCTCGAAATTCGCGCTACAAGCATTGATCAACAGGTCAAAGCCGGATTGGAAGAAGCGGCGGCTTCCTCGCAGAAGGCTCACCGCCAGGGGCGTTTGGTGCTGTTCGTTAGTGTGTTGACTCTGTTGGTAGCGGTGACTGCGTCCCCAGTTGGGGCATACTTTGTTAAAGCCTTGCAGATGGCTGCAACCTGGGTCAGTGAGCATCTCTAGGCACCTCAGCTAGTGGCTGCTGGCTACATCGGGTTGCATGGCTGAGCCGTGCTGCACAGATGAGATGGTGTCAAAGGTCGTCCACAGGGGACTACATGAGAGAAAAGGCTGAAGCCGGTCTCTGCCCCCACAATCACGAGAAGAAGACCCCAGGCTAGACGAACTAGCCAGGGGTCTTCCTTGTCCCTCCCTCGGGGGGTAGGAGGGCGGCGGAGCTTAGCTCAACGCCTTACGGCACCACGGGGGGTTGGTGCCTTCACGCGGGGAACGTGGATGGGGGGGATGGGGTACGCCCCCCGCGTAGGAGTAACACTAACAGGCCCATCGGACACCGCGCAGCGTTTTCGCAAAACTTTTCTACGCCTCGTTCGCATCGTCATCCTCAATGGCGGAGTGCTCGTCCTCGTCCTCGTCGTGGTCGTCGTGCTGACCAGGATCGAGCGCCTGCACCGCGTCCGAGTACATCGCATCGGCTTGCTCGCGGAGGTCTACGACAGCTTGCAGGTCTTCGAGTTTGGGAGGGAGCACACCGTTTTCCCAATCGAAGTCAGGGTCGAGGGCATCCAGATGGAACAGCAGATTCTCCTTGTTCAGCGGAGGAACCTTGTACCCCTTTTCCAGCGCCCACTCGTAGTTCGACTGCATTGCCGTCAGCAGGTCCCTGTCCTCAAGACCCCAAATCTTTTGCGCGTAGCCCTTCGTCGGGGAGTAACGCAGCGTCCACCGCGGCGTACGACCAGTCCGGGAAAGTCGGTCAAGCTGCTCTTCCCGACGAGTCTGAAACTCCTCGCTCTGCTCCATCTCGTGCAGCTCGGACTCGACCTTTTCTAGCGCTGCCTTGGCCTGCTCAAGTTCGGCCAGCTTCGGAAACTCCTCGTCAGGGGCTACCGAATACGTATCGAGGCGATCTTGAATGTCAGCGACCTCAAGCTTGCGACTGGTGACGCGCGTCTCCTGCGCGCCCAGCCAGTTGTCAAGACGCGCAAGCAGACCACGCGCAGCAGGAGTCGCCCTCAACGGTGCATCTGGCTTGCGCTGAGCATCCATCAATTGGTCGGCCTCGCTGGCCCTGACCGAATCCACAGCGGCCTCAACATCGGCCAAGCCGATCTCCAGCGGAGGAACCTTCGCAAAGCCCTGCGGGGTAATCCGCATACCGTAGTTGCCCAGCATCCCACCAAGGTCACGCACGTACTCCACGTTAAAGACCTGCGTGCCTAACGTGAACGCATTGCCCTGACGGTTGTAGAGCGCTTTGACAAGCGTGGTTGCAGGGCTAGTGCCCTGAAAATCGTTGCTGGCAAAGCGTACATCAATCGAATCCAGCAGCTCTTTGCGATCTGCGTCCACACCCAGCGCGTGGCGGAATCCCTCAATGTCGGCAATCTCGCCTTCTAAGCGCTCCATGCGGCGCTGGTCGAAACGGTAGTTTTCCACCTGCTGCTTCTTCAGCGCTTCGTGCTGGGTGTACTCGGCCTGCAGCTCGCCGACTTTGCGGCGCAGCTCCTCAGCGGTGATGTAGCGAGGATCACCGGTAGCAAAAGCCTTCATCTGTGCGTACTGGCCTGCCACGTCCTCGACCTCGGCATCAACATGCCGCGCCTCCAACGTGCCCTCAAGTAGCTGCTGCACACCCAGCTGTTTGCGCTCCAGCTGCTGCCATCGCACCGAATCCAGCGTGTTAGAAGCAACGTAGTTGAAAATCTCCACGCGGTCGTTCAGGTTGCCCTGGCGCTTAATGCGTCCCTCACGCTGCTCTAGGTCGGCAGGCCGCCACGGCACATCCACGTGGTGCAGAGCAATCAGGCGTCGCTGAATATTTGCGCCTGTACCCATCTTCTGAGTCGAGCCGATCAACACATCCAGCTCGCCGTCATTACAGCGCCGCCACAACCCTGCTCGGTCGTGATCCCAGTCGTGGACAAAGGCAATCCGGTTCGGATCCATTCCACGAGAGACGAACTCGTCCTTCATGGCCTTGTACATCGAAAAGCTGCCGTCCTTCTTCGGGGTGCCGGTGTCGCAGAAGACCACCTGCAGCGCACCCTTATTCGGGTGCATCCCCTCACCCACCTGCTTTGGGTACTCCTTGTCTTTGTTCTCAGTCCAGACCCGCTCTACCTGGTTGGCGACTTCAATCACACGCCGGGACTGCTCAGAGACCCGAATACCAGCAAGTTTGGGGTGCATCGTGATCTTCTGTCCATCGCTCATTGCCTTGAGCGTGTTGTCGATGTCCTCTTCACCGTGCGTGCCCTCCATGAACGCCACGCGCATCGACAAGTCCAGCATGGCATCGACCACGGTCTGCTCCGGGGTGAAAGTAACAATGGTGCTCTTCCCATCCTCACCGACCTGCGGCAGCTTCAAGTCCAGATCTTTGGTGGTGACGGTATCCATGAACGAGCTGTTCAGACGCACCAACTCAGGCATATTCACATAGCCGGTGGTGCGGGTTTTGCTCATCAACCCCGTGCCGGTGGGACGAATCTCCACGACCTCTTCATTGCGCAGGTACTGCGAAGAATAGAAGCCCACGGACTCTAGCCCGGCCTTTTCCAGCTGCTCCGGGCGCAAGTAATGTGCCAACACCCACATCTCCGCATAGTTGTTGGCAATCGGGGTGCCGGTGGCAAAGGTCGCAATCGGGGTCTTAGCCGGATCAAGACCTGCCTTTTCCGCCTTGTCACGCAAGATACCCAGCTTCATATCCAGGCCTGCGGCACGCTGCGAGCCAGGGTGCGCGATCTCCGGGTTCTCGGAGAAGCGTTCCAGATTTTTGTACATATGCGCCTCGTCAACCATGAGGTAATCGACGTTGAGCGCCTCGAACGGAATTGTGTCGGGCTTGTCCTCCTTGACCAACTTGCTCAAACGCTCGGTGCGCTGTTTCAGCTGACGCTCCAGCGCCTTGACGCTCTTAATCGAGGTACCGCCGGTTTTGTTCAGACCAGCGATGTCGTTGTACATACGGTTCAGCGACTGGTCGACGTATTCCTCGCGGTAAGCCTTCGAGGCCTGCACATCATCGAACACGGACTGGGAGACGATAACCATATCCCACTCGGTGGCCATCGTCTGGCCAAGGAAACGGCGCTTCTGCTGTGCAGAACTCACCCCGGTGCTAGAGAGCACCTTCGCACCTGGGTACCACTGGGAAGCTTCACGAGTGACCTGCTCGACCAGGTGGTTAGGAACCACGATCCATGGTTGTTTGATGGCACCAAGGCGCTTTAGCTCCATGGCACCCATGAACATAGTGCCCGTTTTGCCAGCGCCCACCACGTGGTTCAGAAGCACAGTCGGCTGGTTGACGATGCGCTCGACCGCGTTGCGCTGATAGGCGTACGGCGTGAACTGCTCGCCCAGGCCTGGCAACTCACGGGCAGAGCCATCGAACTCAGGGGCGCGGTAGTTGTTGTGCAATTGGTTGTAGAGGTCAATGACCTCACGGCGGCGCTCGGGATCATCCCACAACCACTTCTCGAAGTCCTCTTGGATGCGCCGAGCCTGCTTGGCTGCCATTAGTGTGGCATCAGCATTGAGCTTGGCCTTACCGGTGAGTTCGGTGAACTGCTTGGAGTTATTAATCCGGCTACTTTTACCCATGAGCATGTCCTCAAAGATGGCCACGCCACCTTTGACGATGCCGTACTTCGGACGTTCACACGCCAGCCCCTGATTAGCGCACTCCTTGGCACCAGGAAGCTCGTTGCTGAAGTTTGGTGTGTCGTTGGGCCGGATAACCACGCCAAAAGCCGAGTCGAACCCCAATGGGCGGCGGTAACGCTCGTAGAAGGTAGAGACGGTGTCTTGCTCCATCTTCAACCGACCGTCATAGGAGACGATGTCCCAGTGCCTGCGGGTGCCACCCACGCGATCTACCAGGTAGTCCTGGTAGTAGGTCGTAGGCAGCCACCCCACACCAATCGAAACGTTGATGCCTTCCTCGATGCGTTTGGGCTGCACCTCGCGCAAGGCTTCCACGTTGGCCTCGAAACGCGAATCTTTCTCCGCAGCTACTCGCGCCTGGCGCAGTTTATCGCGCACCATCCCTGAGGTATACATCACGGCAGGGATGAAGGAATCAGGATTTTCAGGATCGCGGTAGGCGACTTTTTCTTCCACCAAGCGGTGTTCGACCTCTTCAAGGCTGATATCCATCAGCTCCGAAATGGCTCCGATGTCTAGTCCTCCGGTGCGCGCACGCACCGCAGAGGCCGCATCCCGGAGATTATCGGTATGGGTTAGCTCCATCTCACGCCGTGCGGGGTCTTTGACAAACACCGCCGACTTGGCCGCCGTCTGAGTCAGCTCGTCGAAGTCTTCCAGCGAAATCAGCGCCGCCAGCATCGGATCAGCCTTAAACGGCTGCAGATGCGGCTGCACCTTGGTATCGACCGCTTCCTTTTCCGCAGCCATCTGGCGCAGCTCAGCTTCGGTGTCCTCATCGGGCAACGTGTCGGCACTGAACTGGTTTTCCTGCTGCCATTGGGTCAAAAGATCCTGGTATCGGACTTCCTGGCGTGCCTTAGACGGGACACGCGGCGGTGCGTAAGTGAAGCGGTTAATCGGCCCATACGTTTGGGCGTAGTCGTCGTATTGCTGATTCAGCAAGCCACGAAGCTCCACCACATCTTCGGTATCAAGCCCGTTGGCGTCGCTGTAGGCCTCTCGAAGCTGCAGAGCGGTTTCGCGCAGGTCAATCAAAGCGATAGTCTCAGCAGCACGATTTTTTGCCACCTTCGCAACCTCCCAGTCGCGCCTGCCCATCACGTAGAACGTGGTATTGCTACCAGCACGCTCATAGCGCAACTCACCTTCAATCGCCTGGCGGGCGCTACGCAGATGCACCTTCGATGGTTCATCGACCTCGACAACCTCCGGGGCGTAGTGGGCGCGATCGCCAAGGTTGCGGATATCGCGTGAAACGACATCGACGATCCGCTGCCCAATAGGCGTATCACCCATTGCACGCACCACAAGGCGCGTGCCGAACGGGCCGCTGTCATTAGACACATGCCCCAGAATGTGGTCGGAGTTGTCTAGGAAGTAGCTATTCACATGGTGGCGGACGCCATCAATGTGGACGGCGCGAGAGGACAAAAACGCCTTCGTGGATTCCAAGGGCTGCTCCCCGGCACGCCTTTTGCGCAGTACCAGCAAGTCCGCTGCAGCCTGCGTGCCAGCCTCGGCAGAAAAGGTGCCCTCGGGCAAGCGCACAGCAGAGATGACATCCATGTCCTCGGCCAGTGCTTGGCGCACGCGGTCATCGAGCTTGTCTGCGGTGCCGGTCGAGGTCAACATCACCTGATAGCCACCAGGTGCGACCAACTGCGCAGACTTAGTGAGGAAGTAGTCATGCAGGCGGAAATTCTGCCGGTTATCCACCGGATCGTAGGGGCTGACATCGGCATAAGGGACGTTGCCAACTGCGGCATGAAAACTTGCCTGCGGTTCGTCAACGTCCTGGAAGCCTGCATTGACAACGGTGGCGTTGGGGTACAGGTAGGAAGAGATTGAGGCAGCAATCGGATCAAGTTCCACACCAACCATGCGGGTGGTTGCTGGTGCGTGCTCCATCAGCCCACCAATGCCGCTACCAGGCTCCAACACACGCTGGATGCCGTCAGCGTTGTCGTAGCCTGCAGCCTTGAGCACATCCCACATAGCTGTGGTCACTTCTGCCGGGGTGTAGTACGCGGTGAGCACAGTGGCTTTCAGCTCGGCGTATAGGTCTTCATCGCCGACCAGCTCACGCAGCTCGTTGCGCTCTTTGACCCACTTCGGGTTGGCCTCGTTGAAGATCTCAGCGCACTTGCCCCACGCGGAGTACTTCGCCAGTACCTGTTGTTCCTCGCGGGTAGCCCAACGGCCTTCCTCATTGAGTGCGTGCAACAGCCTGATGGCCTCCATGTTGGCCCGTGCTCGCGCCTTTGGCCCACTCGGCGGCATCAGCTCGCCGCGTTCGAAGCGGACAGGCTCCCCAGCTCGCTGCGGAGCATTAGCGGCAATGCTGCGAAGCACCTGCTCCATATCCGGGAGGTCATCCTCAGCGGCCGCCACAGCGTTGCTGGCTGCAGTCTCAGATGGCGGTTGAGTGACAGCGCTATCAGGCACCGCTGCGCCTTGCTGCGTTAGTGCCGAAACACCTTGGCCGCTTGCTGCCGTGGTGGTTTGCTGCGCAGGGGACTCGGTGTCAGTGGGACTAGGTGCCGTGGCATCTTGGCCACTCGGTGTATTGGTGGCTCCGGCTGCGTCTGCGGCAAGTTGCTGCTGTGCTTGGATTGTGGCCTGCTCAAAGGACAGACCCTCCTCGCGTTGGAGGCGGATAGTCTCTTCGACCACCGTCAGCCGGTCGGTGAGAAATTCACGCCAGTTCTCATGGTCAAGCCAGGTATCAAGCAGGTCGTGGTCTGCTTCGTCAGTGCTAGTGGCCTCGTAGAAGTCCCGCTCAAACTCGGGGTGGTCATCGAACCACTCGTCACGCAGTTGAACGTAGAGTTCGACTTCGCCTTCGTCCGTGTAGTCTTCGCGGATCACGATATCGAGGTAGTCGGTTTGGTAGGTGCGCTCATTGACACCGGAGACAGCAGTGGTCGCGCTTGCCTCCCAGTGCTCCATCTCGCCTGCATCCAGCCACACTCCATCGATGTCAAAGCCAGGGATGTCTAGCTCGCCTGCGTCTTCCTCGGTAGGCGCTGCCGAATCTGCGCTTACCTGCACCTTGGAGGGCGATTCATCGTCTGCAGGGGTATCCACACGGTTGCCATCCGCATCAATCTCGAACTGCTCGAGTTTTTCACCATCGGCGCTGACGTTGATTTCTGTGCGCTTGGTCTCCATGACCGAGCCGGAGTTTTGCGCAGGGTCAGCGTTGGTAGCGGGGGAGGTTTCTTGTGGCGTGGGAGTGGTGGTGTCAGATGCACTAGGCGACGAGGCGTCGGTAGCACTTGATGCCGAGGCGTCTTGGCTACGAGTCGACTCGGTTTCCTGCGGTGCCGCCTTTTCGGGCTGAGGCGTGATGGTCTGCTCCGGCTCGGACATCACGACTGCGCGAGGCTCCACATCAGGATCTAGGAGCCTGCCAGGCCGGTACAGACTGGCGTTGAAGTCGAAGTCTTCAATCAGTGCGAAGACTGTTCGGGCTGAGCGGTTGAACACGCCCAAATCGCGGGTAGCGCGTACCGCACGCGCCATGCCCTTGGCGATTTTTTCGGACTCCCGATTGATTGTGCGGGCGTCGGCGTCTTCGATGATGTTGTTGGCAATCTCACGCGCTCGGGGGAGGTTGTCCTCCCAGAAGGCGGAATAGCCGTTGCGCTCGGAGGGGGGTGTGGACTGCTTATGAATCGGTCCGTACTCGAAGACGTAATCGCGATATTGGCTGACTAGTTCGTCCAGGCTCTTTTGCCCACGTCCTGCCTGTACTCGGCGAGCGGTTGCCAGCATCTCCATCAGCGCGATGCGGCGATCCAGTGCGGCACCGGTGCGTAGCGTCAAAGGGGCAGACATCGAACCAGGCAGGTTCTCAACATCGACCCATCCTTCTTGACCTAAGCCGTAGGGGTCGAAGACATAGAAGTCGTAGACATCCTTTTTCGGCTGCACCCACGCCAGCTCACCAGGCTCAGGGTTTTCCGGCACTGGGGACTTGCGGTAGGCCTTTGCCGGGCGATCATCGCTACGCTGCTCTGCGGCTTGCTCGCGCTGCTCTTGTTCCGGTTCTTGTGTTGCAGATTCGGAGACAGGTTCAACAGGGCCGATGGGTTGGCCGTTGTCATCGAGTTCCTGGGTGAAAAGGCCACCACGGGTCGGGATGATCGCGTGCCGCCGGATGACGACCTGGGGTACCTCATCGACTGCTTCCTCTGCCGGGGCAGCCTCTACAGCTGCATCCTCAGCCTGTTGTTCTGCGGCTTCGGCCTCGGCGTTGAGTTCTTCGAGAACATCAAAGAGGTTGGGGCCGTCGTCGATGATCTTTTTTCGTCGAGCCACCTTCATTCCTTTCGTAGAGCTGACTGCAGGTGAAGATGACTGTGGAGAATGCCGTCTGGCCTCGCAACGACTTCGCGCACATGCTGGAGAAAGGGCGGACATGCAGCAAGCCCCAGAGATTGGGTTCTCTGGGGCTTGCTGCGCGCGGTGTGGTGTTACGGCATGACCATGTTGATGGCTTCGAAGCGGGCTTCCATCTTCGGACGGTAGTCCTCGACCAGAGGGCCGATAATGTCGGTGATCACGCGTGACTGGGCGTATTCCCAGCCAGCTTGGTCGGGTTCTTCGTGCTCGCCGAAGTAGCTGAACGCGTACTCCATGAGATCGATGTAAGCGCTACCAAGAGGCGCTTGCCAGATATCACCGTTGTTGAGCTTGGTATAGGCACGAAGCCAAGCGAAGTTTGTTCGGCTAAATGGGTCGGTGTCTGGATTACCGCCGGTAGCTTTGTAGCGTTCAGATTCAGCAAGCTCGCGGGCGGTGGCGAGGTCTTCACGGTAGTGGAGATTGGCAGGATCTTCCTTGAGCTTTTGATTCATCTCACTCAGCCGCTTCATTTCTTCATCGACACCAAAGGTGGACTTCGGCAGTTTCAGGCCTGCATCCCACCAGCGCTGAGTTTCCTCACCCAGGGGTTCAATCAGCACGCCGGTAAGGCCGCTGAGGAACTGCTGGACGTGGCCAAGGCCTTGTGGGTCGATGTTGGTAAACATCGCTAGCGATTCCACGAGGGTTGGGTGGGTGTCTTCGTCGATGTAGAGGCATTCCAGCGCCTGCTTGAGTTCACGGTGGTCGTGTAGGTAGTAGGTGACGCTGGTGTCAGGGTCAGTGATGTCGAGGTGGTAGGTCGCCATGGTGGCGGCTCCTTTCGTTATCGGTGTCGTCTCTGACCCTAGGTGCATTGGCACCTAGGGGTTATGGTGCCTTGTGACCAAGGTACCTAGGAGTCTTGGCCACTTGGTGACGTGCTGGCCTCAGCCTTTTGCAGCCGCAGTTCGATGGCCTGGAGCAAGAACTCGGTGAGAGTGATGTCGTCCTCTAGCGCGACCCGCTTAATGGTCTTGCGCATCTCAGGTGTGATGCGTACTGCAATGCGCACGCGGGTGTCGTCGTTGAGCTGCTTGGCGCGTTCGCGCATTTCGTCGGTTGCTTTCTTCGGTTTACGCATAGGGCCGGTAGCCATGATGGTCTCCTTTGTGTGGTCTCGGTAGGTTGTTAGCTCAGAGCTGCGGTGATGTAGTCAGCCAGTTCACGATAGCCGTGGAGATCGCCTTCCGGGCGGGTGCCCACCATGTGTTTGATGGCTTCACGCTGGGGGATGACAACGGGTGCGACGGTGAAGCCTTCTTCGCGCATCGCGGTGTCCATTTCTCGGTAGCTGACCGTGCGGGGGTTGGCTGCGGTCATCAGCACTGCACCGCCGAGGGAATGGTCTTGCCCAGCCTGCATATCCCGCAGGGTTTCCAGAATCGACCAGACGCGGTCAGCATCGAGGCTCGAGTGGCCGGTGGGTACGAGGACGAAGTCAGCAGCATCGATGGCTGCATCGATGATCTGGGGGTAGCCGGGTGGGCAGTCGATCAGGACGTAGTCTTCGCGTGCGGCACCTTTCATGGTGCGCATGTTTGCTGCGGCGACCGTGAACGGCAGAGGCTGGGTCTCCTCGGCGCATTCTGCCCATGCGGAGGCCGAGCCTTGGGGGTCAGCGTCGTAGACAACGACACTGTGGCCTTTATCGGCCAGGGCGGTGGCCAGCAGGATGCTGGTGGTGGTTTTGCCTGTGCCGCCTTTGAGGTTGCAGATGGCGATTTTCTTGGTCATTGGTTGTGTCCTTTCAGGTCAGGGAAGTAGCTGTAACCAGGTGCGTGAGCGCTGTTGCATCGCACTGGGTGTAGCGCTGAGTGGTGGCGACGTTGTTATGGCCAAGGGCTTGCTGGAGGGCAATGAGGTCGTGTCCGCCACGCACATAGGCGACCGTGGCGAAGCGGTGGCGCAGTGAGTGCAGGTTCCATGGCGCTGGCAGTACTTTGCGCGCGAGTTTGGAGACGTGTCGCGGTGACAGGTGCCCGTTGACTTTGCCGGGGAAGATGAAGCCATCTTCGCGCTCGTGGGTCAGTAGGCGAGCCAGTGCCAGAGGTACGGGAAGTACTCGCACCTTGCCGCCCTTGCCGTGCACGGTGAGCGTGCATCCGTCTTCGCCTGTGTCGATGTCGCGGGTATGCACCTGTGCGATCTCCGCACACCGCAGTCCAAGTTCGGCAGCTAGTCGGATGATCAGTTCGGTGCGGGGGTTTGCAATCTGAAGAGCGTGCCGCACCGCATCCTCGGGGGTAGGCCGTGGGGGTGGTTGTTGACGTGAGATACCGCACATAACACGTTCGGCGGGGTTGTTGCCAGTGGGGCGTGTGTGCCAGGAGTAAAACGCTGTCACGCTCATGTAGTAGGCGTGCCGCGTTTCTGGTGCCCAGTTTTTCGAGCCTGCCCATTGCACTAGATCGTCTTCCGTGACGGATTCTGGAGTGACGTTACCGAGGTCTCGGGCGAGCCTTCGGAGGTGTCGGATACGGACATCGATGGTCGCCTCGCGCTTGCCTTCGGCGCGTAGTCGAAGCTCCCAATTTCTGAGGGGTTGTTGCCATTCCAGCGGGATGGCTTTGAGCTGTGGGCGGTCGGTAATAAGCATTTACTCACATCTACAACCACCCCCTTGCACCGGGGGTGAGTGACGTGGGTTTCCCTTGGTGCCATGGTGCCTAGTCCACTCGGGTACCTGTTGACTAGGTGATTTGGTGCCACGTGGGGTAAAAAAATAACCGCAGCTAGAAGCGGTTGAGCGCGAAAAAACAGCCGCTCCAGCGCGAGTACCAGTCGGGGAAAAGCAGACCGTAACCCAGAGGTCGTAGGTTCAAATCCTGCCCCCGCTACCACGTTAAAGAAGACCCCCTCTCTTCGGAGAGGGGGTCTTCGTGTTTGCGGTTTCGCTGAAACGAATCCTTGTGCTGCTCCCTCCATGGAATGATGGTGGATACGAGAGATAGACCTGTTTGTAGGCATTCTCCGCGATATTCCCAGCACTAGAGGGGGCAAAGATCTTTTGAAGAACGCATCTGACCAAAAAGATGCATCCGGCGTTGTGTCTGATCCGCAAAAGTTGCCGAGGTATGCACGTGTGAACATCGTGGGGTTGGTAGGGCTGCTGGGGGTGGTCATCATGTTTACTAACTCGTTGCCGCCCGAGCTACAACTTCCTGCAGGTTGGTGGGGTGCACTGCCGATGCGGGATTCTTACATCGTTGGTAACTACGGTTTGTCGGCCGCAGGTGGTTTGGCTATCGCCGGTGTCATGGCCCGGTGGACCTTTTGGCTTTCTGATCAGGCGCAGCGTAAGACTCAGGTAGCCGTTGGTGTGGTCGCGTGGATTGCCGCCACCGTGATTGCGGTGGCTCATGTTCGGTGGGCTGCCGGTTTCGGATTCGAGCAGATTCAGCGGAATTATGCAGGCACTCACGAGTACTGGTTGATGTATGGGGCGGCGAATGCTGTCTGTGTTGGCATCCTGTGGGGTGTGTGGGCGAGGCAGCGTGTTATCCCCGCTTTGCTCGCGTGTAGTGCCTCTGCAGTGGTTGTTGGTATTGCTGTTGCAGTGCTGGGTGTGAATGCGCCCACCGCTTTGAGCGCGAGTGTGCCGTTGGTGTTCGGTGTTGGCCCGGTTGTGGTTCAGGTCCTGGTGCCGCTTGTGCTTGCGGGCGTTGTGTGTGCGGTCGGGTACGGTGCCCGGACAGCTCGTCACGGTCAACTGCTCGCATGGGGTGCGCTGGCGGTAGGACTTGTGCTCTGGTTGGTTGCTGGGACTATCCGTTCAGGTGCTTTCCCGTTGGGTGTATGGCGTGTGGAGAACTTCGCTGGTGCGCATACAGATTTGTCTGCTGTCTCTACCTCGCCCGTGTGGGCACCTGTGGAGTGGCTGGCAGTCATCGCGGTGGGTTTGATGCTCGCGGGCCTTGTTACCGCCCAGAAGATTGCGGTCAATTCAGCGAGTCTTGTTACTACAGACAGCCTGCCTGGCGCGAAGCCGTCAACCGGGTAAATACAACCGGCATCCTAAAGAAAACTCGATTCCTCCACAGGGGTAGCCCTCGTGGGGGAATCCTTGTTTCAGAGGGAGACGCATCGTCCCCGGTCCGGCGTTTTGGCGGTTGATGAAATTTCACTACCTAACAGCGCCAACATTGTTGCGATTTTTCGGCATTTTTAAGCTTTCTACGACGACAAAGAAAGAGAACTCTATGTTCTCGGTCTTTGCCTACGTATGTGCAGCTGTAGCGCTCCTGGGATATGTGCGACTGGATATGCGAACCGGAAGTCTGCGTGCACCTCTTTTAACCGGCACGTACTTTTGTACCTTTCGGACGAATCTGTCGCCGTTGAGGCTTTTGGAAATGGAAATGCGCGGAGCTTACGTCGTCGGCCGTTTTTGGGCGGCTATGTGATCCTGGGATTGCACACCAGGACATGGGGGCAGTAATGATTCTGCCGATGCCAATGTGGAAGACACCATGTACTACCCGGATATTTTTGGTTGTAAGGTTCGCGATCAGAACTGGTGCCAATGTGCTCGCATCAAAAACATCTAATTCCTTGCCCTCATGAAAATCAGCTCATCGAGGGCAAGGATGGTTTCACATTCGAAGTGCCCTTTGATGAGAACAGTGGCGCAATCTTTGACCCAGTAGCCAAGACAATCGTCATCAACCAAGAGATCAGGTAACCAAGACAGTGCATTCGAGTCCTGTGCCCCGTCCCAAAGATTTGCCGATGTATGCGCGGCTGAACGTGGTGGGCCTTGTGGGGATTGTTGGTGTGTTTATGGCGTTGACGTATTCGCTACCTACAGGGTTGCAGCTACCCGCAGGTTGGTGGGGTGCATTGCCGATGGGTGATTCGTTCGTTGTCAGAACGTATGGACTATCGGCCGCCGATGGTTTGGCGATTACAGGCATTATTGCGCCATGGACCCATGAGTTTTCCTGGGATTTCCCCGTGAAGCCCAAATCGTTATTGGTAGGGCAGCGTGGATTACTGCCACCGTGATTGCGGTGGCTCATGTGTGGTGGGCGAGAGTGTCAGATGGTTTGTGTGTGACGTGTTAAATCACCAGCCATCGAGGAGGATGCTCCACAATGACCACCATGACCACCCGCGACCCGCAAGACAAAGCCCGGCTTAAACAACTAGAGAAGCGACTGATGTCCAGCCCTGAACTCGCCGAGATCCTCAAAGAGTTCGCCACATCATCAACCGACATCAACGACATGGTGCGTTCGATGATCCAGACCGGGATCAACACCGCACTGCAAGCCGAAATGGACGCCCACCTCGGTTACCAAGCAGGAGACCGCACAGGCAAAGCCCGCCACGGCACGGCCGACAATCACCGCAACGGCTCCTACAACAAAACCGTCCAGTCCCAGTACGGGCCTATCGACATCACCGTGCCCAGGGATCGCAGCGGCAGCTTCACCCCACGGATGGTGCCCAAAGGAGCCCGCAGGATCACCGATGTCGACGACCTGATCATCTCTCTGTATGCCGCAGGCACCAGCCTTCGTGACATCCAGCACCACCTGGCCACCACGTTGGGTGTGGATTTGTCGCATGAGACGATCTCCCAGATCACCGACCAGGTCCTAGATGAGGTACTTGCCTGGCAGCACCGGGACTTAGAGGAGTTCTACCCGGTGATCTACCTGGATGCTTTGCGCATCAAAATCCGTGATGGTGCCCGGGTCGTCAACAAGGCCTGCTATATGGCGGTCGGCATCACCATGGAGGGTACCCGGCAGATCTTGGGGCTGTGGATCGCAAACAATGAGGGCGCGGCGTTTTGGGCCCAGGTCTGTGCGGAGTTGGCTAACCGTGGGGTCAAAGATGTGTTCATCGTCTGCTGTGATGGGCTGAAAGGTTTCGAACAGGCGGTGCAGGCCACCTGGCCTGATGCGATGGTGCAGACCTGTGTGGTGCACCTGATCCGCACCGCACTGCGGTGGGTGGCGGCAAAGGACCGTAGCGCGGTCGCGGCTGCTTTGAAGAAGATCTACACCGCTGCAACGGCAGAGCAGGCGCTTGCGTTTTTGGACGAGTTTGATGCCAGCGACATGGGGCTGAAGTATCCGCAGGCGGTGAAGGCTTGGCGGGATGCGTGGGAGCGTTTCATACCGTTTTTGCAGTTCCCGCCGCAGGCGAGGAAGGTTGTCTACACCACGAATGCGATCGAGTCGATGAATGCGCAGTTGCGTAAAGCGACAAGGAATCGGGGGCAGTTTCCTAATGATGCTGCCGCGGTCAAGGCGTTGTGGTTGATGATCTGCCACATCGAGGACCGGCAGGCGGAGAAAACGAAAAAGAAGGCCGGGCGTGCCCGTGCGGGAACGAGCCGGTTTGTTGAGGGGGTGCGTGTGACTGGGTGGGTTGCGGCCATCAATCAGCTGTCAGCACATTACCCGGATCGGTTCGAGCCTTACCTGTAAGCCGAAGTTCACACACAAAAAACTTGACACACTCTGGTGGGCTGCTAGCTTTGGATTTGAGCAGTATCAGCGAGATTATGCGGGTACTCACGAGTACTGGCTGTTTTTTGGTGTGGCTAATGCGGTGTGTTTCGGTGTTGTGTGGGGCGTATGGGCCCGGCAACGGGTTATCCCGGCATTGCTGGCGTGCAGTGCTTCTGCAGTCATCGTTGGTGTCGCTGTCGCTGTTTTAGGGGTTGATGCTCCCACCCATTTGAGTGCGAGTGTGCCCTTGGTGTTTGGTGTCGGCCCAGTTGTGGTGCAGGTGCTGGTTCCGCTGGTAGTAGCGGGGGTGGTGTTTGTGGTGGATTTCTTAGCAGGAAAGATCCGTCATGGTCAGGCGGTAGCTTGGGGTGCTGTGGCAGCTGGATTGGCGCTGTGGGTGACAGCGGCGATTATGCGGCCGGATGCTTTTCCGATGGGGATTTTGCAGGGTGAAACCTATACCGGGGTGTATCCAGATATGTCTGCTGTATCCGAATCTCCCGTGTGGGCCCCAGCGGAGTGGTTGGAGGTTGTTGCGGTGGGGCTGATGTTGGCGGGGCCGACGGTTTCCAGAAGCCTCGCTGCGAAGGCCGATGGTCTCGACATTATCGGGCAGCGTTAACAAACTGGCCCATACGCTTGCTCCCAGTTGGTGCCCGGGACAGTGGCTAGATTTCTAGATTCCTGTCTCCTTTTAAGTCTGTACATGCCTATACCTACTGGCCAGCCCTTGAAAGGGCTTTTCACATGGCATCGTCTGCCCTCGATGAGGAAGGTCTGGGGGCGATTTGATTGTCGCCATTGGTGAGGCAGTTTCATCTGATCCTTGCATGAGCTTGCCGGTTTTTTGATGGTCTTTTGGGTGAGTGGCGAGAAACGTATGAGGAAAGTCTCATGGGGAGCTGGCCTGTGATTGCAGCGTAGAAAAACCCGTTTAAACAGGCGGTATGGCGGTTGATTAATTTTTCGGGGGGGGGAGGGTGTCTTGCCTTTTAGGAAACCCTTGATAGGGAGGTGAGGTGCACCTAAAGTGATTTGCAATTCAGTGCAAATAGTGGCTCAGGCGCGCGTTTGCTTATCTTCCCCCTTGAGGAGTTTTCGTGATTACGGTACGAGATATCAGCCATATTTACGGACGGGGTGCGCGGGCGGTCCAAGCCCTTCACGGTATTAGCGCAGATTTCCCTAGGGGAACGACTGCGCTGTTGGGGCCTAATGGTTCCGGCAAGTCAACGCTGATGAACATTATTGGCACGACCATTACTCCCACCCAGGGTGAACTGTTCTATAACGACAACGTCGTTGACCGGTCGACTGTGGAGGAATACCGCACTGAGCTCGGTGTGGTGCCTCAACATATCGATTTGCCGAAAAGGATGCGTTTGGCAGATGTCTTGAGCTATCTGTGCTGGGTGCATAAGGTGCCTGCAGCGCGCTCTCGAGCGGTGATTGATGCTGTGCTTGAGCGGCTTGAATTGACCGCTAAGCGCAATGCCCGTGTTGGGGACTTGTCGGGTGGGCAGCTACGGCGCGCGGGTTTTGCGTGTGCGATGCTGCACCAGCCGAATGTGTTGTTGCTTGATGAGCCGACAGTGGGCCTGGACCCGGAAGTGAGGATGGAAATCCGTCATCTGATTGCGGAGCTTGCTTCGTCTGCCACTGTGCTGCTGAGTACTCACCTGCTGGAGGACGTGCGCTTCCTATCACCCCGTGTGGTGATGATCAACGGCGGCCACATGGTGTTTTCGGGCAGTTATGAGCAGTTCATTGCGGCGTTGCCTGGTGAGACAGGTGGGCAGGAATCTTCTGTAGAGCAGGCCTATCAGCAGATGTTGCGTGGCCATTCGTCGGACGCGCAGGCTAGTGGCGATACTTGGGGCGGTGTGCGGTAGCTATGAATCGTTCTAAGCGTCACACTCCACGCAGTGCCCAGCCTGCGGGAACCAAGCACCCTCACCATGCTGCGCACCCGCGAGAACGTGTGGGCGGCGGGGCTGCTGGCCCATGGCTGGTTGACGTGGGTCATCTTGTCACCCCGGTGGTCATTATTGTGATCGCCTGTGGGCTCGCTATCCGCTTGATGCGCTTGCCGTGGGCTGGTTTTGCGGATTACGAGTTAGCGTTGCGTCTGTTGGGGTTGGCCGCAGGGGTCGTGGCCGCCATGGTCGCCGGGTGGCGTTTTTCCAGCCACGATCCGCACAGCATGCTGATGACTTCTTCCGGAAGACGACGGATTGCAACACGCTATGGCTACATCGCTGGGGCTAGTGCTGTCAGTGTTATCGCTCCTCTGGTGGTGGGGGCCGGCGTACTGTTGCTGCCATTGTTGGGTGAGAACTCGCTGAACCTGGGGTTTGTTTTTGCGCCACTTTTGGCAGCGGTAGGTTTCGTGCTCGGTTCGACCACGGTAGGCATTGTGGTGGCTAGTCTTGCTCGCCGCGTTCCATTGATTGTGCGTATCGTCGTTTCTGGCGGAATAAGCCTGATTTTTGGTCTCTATTCCTCCTCCTTTGGTTTCCTGTGGCCACTGGGAATGGAACGGGATTCAGGCCTTATCGACGCGCCCGCGAAGATGTGGGCCAGTGTTTTTGTTCTCCTGCTCGCGGCGGTGGCGCTGGGGGGAGCAGTTGTCTTCGCCAGCAGTGCTGCAGATCCTTTTACCCCTGCCCGGGGTGTGGGCGTGTTGCCTTTTGCTGCGGTCGTGGTTGGTCTTGGTGTGGGCGTGGCGACAGTGTCGCTGCCTGAGGCGGAACCGCAGCTTTTGTGCGATACCACCCAGGATCCCAATATCAGTGTGTGCGTCAATAGTGCACAACAGCCAGCGCTGCAACGCAGTATTGACAGCGCAAATCAAGCGCTTGGGGTGGTCGGCAGCGTAATGCCTGAGGAAAAGGTGGTCTACACCCCGAGGTATGGCCTCTCCTCTAATCTTGGGCGCGAGATTATTTATCAGCCGTGGGAGCATCGCACCAATCTTGGCACTGAGCTCATCGATACGGTCGTCAGTTGGAGTGTCTGTAATGGTGATGAGCGCCCAGAATCTGCGCGTTTGAATACGGCACTGAATTCTCATCTGCTTGAGGCCGCTGGTCTGCGGCGCCATGTTGGGATTGCCCGTGATGCTTCGGGGCGCATTGTGCGTGATGGTTCGACTGAGGGGGAATCACTTTATGGCGCCGATGATGATCCTTTCGGACAGGTCCCGATGGATGTCATCCTTGCGGGGATTGCTGCCCATCCGGTGGAGATCGCCGAGTGCGCAGGACAGTGGGAATGGTTTGGGGTGAATCCACAATGATGAGGGCTGTTATTCCTGCACCTTGGCGCGTCATTGTGGCGCTGCTTGTGAGCGGCACATTGGTGATGGGTGTTCTTGATGGTGTCTCTTTTGGTGTGCCGGGCGTGGATGATGAGGTGTATTTCACCATCGCGGAGTGGTGGATGTACGCGGCGACAATTGCCGCGATTGGTGTTTGCGTACCGCGCCTGCGTGCGGTGGATTTGGGCTGTCGTCGCGCACGGTTGGCGACTTTCGTGCAGGGGCTTGTTACCGCTTTGATGGCATTGGCGTGCGCGGGGATGGGGGCTGCTGTGGTGAATATGCGCCGTACAGTCCGCTCGGCGTCGTACATCGAGATTGTTATTCCTCCTGGAAGTGAGTACGTTGTTGTGGCCACCCTGACTGCTGCGGGGTTGGCCCTTGGGCTGGTCACGTTGTTCGGCGCCACAGTTGGTACTGCGCTGAGCTTGGTGGCGGTGGTGGCGATCGCTTTGGTGAATTTGGTCGTGCCGGAGGGCTTTCCCCTCCCGATTCCACCTCAGCCATTTCAAGGAACCTGGTGGCAGCCGGTCAGTGTTGTGGAATCCTTAGTCATTTTTCTATTGGGGCTCAGCCTGTGGGGGAAGTTCGGCGGGGCACTCGCGCGCGGCGAAACGTCAGGCTAGAGAGAAAGCATTGTCTGCTCTTGTGTGTTGGGTACTGAGGTGAAAGAACACCGATAAACACGAGGCCTGTTTTGTGCAGGCCTCGTTTTTTTGCGGGGCGTGGGGGGCTGCTGCAGGTGCTTGATTCCCCCAAGCGTGCGGAGGGTAACCCCGCTGCGGGAGTTTCGGCGCTGCTGGTGGACAGCGTGCCGGCAGCCATAGAATGGAAACCGAATTCATTCAGGGTCGACCGAGAAATGGGCAGATGTCATGGTGCGAATAGTGACAAAAATGCGCGCGAAGCTGCCCCTAGGTCACCGCGGGCCTGAATCCGCCGAATCCTTCACCGTTTTCATGATCGCCGCCTGCATCGTCGGCGTGGTCACCGGCGCTTTGGCCATGGCCTTCAAATTGTCCCTGGAATGGGTGGGGCATCGGCGTGCTATCGCCCTGGAATGGTCGGAGCGCCACGGGGTGGCGGGGGTGGTGGTGATCATCTTCGCGGGCGCGTTGATGACCGCGGCCGCCGCCTGGCTGGTGCGTCGCGTCGAACCGGCAGCCGAAGGCAGTGGCATTCCCCGCGTGGAGGCGGTGGTCACCAAACGGGGAACCATCGGCCACTTCCGCCTCCTGCCCGTCAAATTCGTCGGCGGTGTGCTCTCCATCGGGTCCGGCCTTGCACTCGGCCGGGAAGGCCCGAGTGTGCAGATGGGCGGCAATGTCGCCATGATGATCTCCCGCGCGCTGCGCCGCAACGATGCCGACATGCGCACCCTCATCGCCTCCGGCGCGGCCGCCGGCCTGGCCGCCACCTTCAACGCACCCATCGCCGGCGGCGTGTTCGTGCTGGAAGAACTCCTCAAACGCTTCGACGCGCGCACCACGCTCGCCACTCTCATGGCCAGCGCCTCTGCTTTCGGGGTTGCGCAATTTTTCCTCCACGGCGACGAATTCCGCGTCCCCGACCTGGCAACGCCCTCACTCAAACACATCCCCGCCTACGCGCTCCTTGGGGTGTTAGCCGGACTCCTGGGCGCCCTGTACAACAAGGCCGTCATGGCAAGCTTGCGATTCGTCGACGGCTCGAAGATTCCGGCCGAGGTGCGCGCCGGGATCATTGGCGCATCGGTGGCATGTGTCGCCCTCGTCTCCCCTTATCTGGTGGGTGGTGGTGACCCCATCACCCAGGATGCGCTGTCCGGAAACCAGACGGTCACCGCCTTGCTCATTATCTTGGGCGTGCGCTTTGTGTTGGGTGTGGTCTCCTATGCGGCCTGTACTCCCGGTGGGTTGTTTGCCCCGATGCTGGTGATGGGATCCAGCTTGGGGTTGGTCATTGGGCTGATAGGTCAGCAGCTAGTGCCGGAAGTTTTTCCCGAGCCACAGGCGTTGGCCTTGGTGGGCATGGCGGCATTTTTCGCGGCCACGGTCAGGGCACCCTTGACTGGCATTATCCTCGCCACGGAGATGACCGGGTCGGTGACTGTCTTGCCGCCGATGCTGGGCGCGTGTGCGGTGGCGGTGTTTGTGGCCATGGTCGTGCGCAGTGCACCAATCTACGATGCCCTGGCGCAGCGCTCGGAACAGGCGGAAGCGGCTGCTGCGCGGGAAGGCAAGCCTGGTGGTCCGCTGGTTGGGCGGTCGACCGCGCCGACGGTGTAGTCGGTGCGCCACCGTGGGGGAGGGGGTGCCCAGTTCCCGCCGCACGGAAAAAGGGGAGGGAACATCTTGGGGTGCTGATGAGTTGTAGGAGATGTCGCCAATTAAACGCTTTGATTAATGAATTAAAGCTTCGAATATAAGGAGAGTCTTTTTCATGGATGTGCATGAGGCCATTGCCCGCCGCCGCGCGATTCGGGAATACACCGATGAACCCATCCGCGAGGATGTTGTCGACCGGGTGGTTCGCGCCGCATTAGAGGCCCCGAGCGCGTTCAACCTGCAGCTGCGCGACGTGGTGGTCATTCGCGACCCTGAGACCAAGCGCATGTTGAGCGAAAGCTCCCGCCAGGCACAATTTGAGGCTGCCGATACCGTCCTCGTATTCGTCGCCCGCGCCGAGGCGCTGCCCGAAGATGCCGCAGACATCCTGCCCGCCGACTACCTGGCGCGCGTAAAGAAGGTCAAGGAATCAATGCCACCGGCAGCGCTGCGAGAAGCGGCGATGAAAGACACGATGCTGGCCGCAGGTTTCGCCCTGGTAGCGGCCTCCGCCGAAGGCCTGGCCACGAGCCCCACCACCGGCTGGAACGAGGAGGCAGTGAAGGAACTCATCGGCCTGGGTGGCCGCGAAGATCGCGGAATCGGCCTCGTTGTTGCCATGGGACATCCGGCAGTCGAGGCGCCGCACCCCGGCCGTCAGGACTCTCGCCGCGTCGATGAGCGCTACGCATAGAACCCTTTTAGCCCCAGCCGGCTGTGGGGTGGGGTGAGTTGATACCTCCTTTCTATCTCCGTCTACCTCTGTCTACCTCCTTCGTGTCCTCTCAGGGGGCGCGAAGGAGGTTGTTGTTTGCGTCGGGGAAGTGGGGCCGGTGGGGGCTGCAGTGGCGCTACCTTGCGCGTGCGGGGGTGATTTGTGGGGGAGGGGTAAAAAATGTGCACGCAAAGGTGAAGAAATTTGCATGATTTGCACTGGGGAGATGGACAGTGGGTATCCCTTAATGAAAATCAGCACCCTGCAAATCTGCAGTTGAAAAGGCAAAACTTTTTGAAAAAGTGGTGGCGAACACATCACTGTTCGTGGTTGCGTTGATGGCACACGCAGCAGTGCCACCCGGCTAGACAACCACGGTGCCTGAAGCCACCACGGTTGCCGCCGGGGCACTGCCTAAGCGCCGATGAAGACGATCCGTCTTTGTCGTAGGCACACTTTTCAAGGAGTGATTCCCATGTCCGAGAAGTTCACCGCAGCGGTGGCCGAGGAATTCGGCCCCACCCTCAACGTCACCGACATCGACCTGCCGCAGCCCGGCCGCAATCAAGCGCTGGTCAAACTGCACACCTCCGGGGTCTGCCACACCGACCTGCACGCCGTGGAAGGCGACTGGCCGGTCAAGCCCGGACTGCCCTTCGTGCCCGGCCACGAGGGCGTGGGCGAGGTGGTAGCCCTCGGCGAGGGGGACCACGCCGACATTGAAGTCGGCTCAATGGTCGGCAATGTGTGGCTGTGGTCTGCCTGCGGCACCTGCGAATACTGCCGCACCGGTCGCGAAACCTATTGCCCCAATGCGGAATATGGCGGCTACACCGTCGATGGCTCCTTCGGCCAGTACATGCTGGTCGACACCCGCTACTGCGCCCGCATCCCGGACGGTGCTGACCTGCTTGAAGTCGCCCCCATCCTGTGCGCCGGCGTCACCGTCTACAAGGGGCTGAAGGAAACAGAGACTCGCCCCGGCCAGTTCGTGGTGATCTCCGGTGTCGGCGGACTAGGTCACATTGCCGTCCAGTACGCCGTCGCCATGGGCATGCGCGTCATCGCGGTCGATATCGCCGAGGACAAGCTGGCGCTGGCCAAGAAACACGGTGCCGAATACACGGTCAACGCCCGCGAGGTCGACCCCGGTCAGGCCGTGGTGGAATACACCGGCGGCGGCTCCCACGGCGTGCTGGTCACCGCCGTACACGAGGCAGCCTTCGGCCAGGCCATCCACATGGCCCGCAAGGGCGGAACCATCGTGTTTAACGGCCTGCCCCCGGGAGACTTCCCCGCACCGATCTTCGACATCGTCTTCAAGGGTCTGACCATCCGCGGCTCCCTGGTCGGAACCCGGCAGGATCTGGCGGAAGCCCTCGACTTCTACGCCCGCGGCCACATTCACCCCACGGTGACCGAATGCGCCCTCGAAGACGTCAACGAGGTCTTCGAGAAACTTCGCCAAGGCACCGTCGACGGACGCATGGCCATCCGCTACTAATAGCGAGCACGCTAAAGATACCGGCAGCGGCCCCACACAAAGACAACAGTGTCTTGTGTGGGGCCGCGCGCCTGCGGGCTGAGTAACCGCTTTCTTTGATCAGTGTTGCGGATTGTGGTGAAAGTTCTTGCGCTGTTGCCCGCATGCTGTGTGAAGGCTTTTGCCACACCGCCAACCGGGCTTTCACATAGGGTGAAATCCATGAAGAAGCATTCCTCCATTGCCCCACGCACCATCGTCTTAACCGGCGCCTCCAGCGGGATCGGCGCCGAGGCGGCGCGCCTGCTCAGCCAGCGAGGTCACCGCATCCTGGTGGTGGGGCGCGACCCGGAAAAGACCGCCGATGTGGCCGGCCGCCTCGGCGTGGAGGGGCTGACCGCGGACTACAACGATTTGAGCAGCGTCGTGGAACTCGCGGCCAACATTAAACAGCGCGTCGGCCACATTGATGTGCTGGCCAACAACGCCGGCGGCATCTTCGAAAAAGGATCCCTCAGCGCCCAAGGGCTGCCCAAGGCCTATCAGGTCAACTACCTGGCCGGGTGGCTGCTGACCGAACACCTCGTGCCCGAGCTGGCAGCAGGAGTGGGGCTCGTCGTCAACACCGCATCCATGGCCGCGCGGCTGTTTTCCGATGTGGACCCCGCAGACATCACCGGCCGTGACCTCGGCTCGCAAACCGCCTATGGCAACGCCAAGCTGCTCAACATCCTGCACGCCGCAGAACTCACCCGCCGACACAGCGACCGGGGCATTTTCGGAGTCAGTTTCCATCCGGGCGTGATCGCCAGCCACTTCGCGCACAACGAACCCAACCCTTTCCGCGCGCTGTACTCCAACCCGGTGACCAAGCTGGCGATGACCAAACCGCGGGTGGGGGCGCAACGGCTGGCCTTCCACGCGGAAGCCACCATCGGCGTGGATGTCACGCCCGGCCAATACAGCTTCCATACCCGCCGCATCACCCCGCCCGATCAGGCGCTTGATCGGAAGCTGTGGGATCTCGTGCGGCGCCAATCCGCGCAAGACGCCGCGGATTTCCTCCCCTCGGGGCAGTAGCGCCAATGGCGGTGCAGTCGTGTTAGGCATCGAATAATGACCGCAAAAAGCGAACTAGAACGCTGTATAGGACTCAATGAGACAAATGCCACACAGGCTTTTCTGGGATATTAGTCACTTAAAGCCTGGTGAACTTAGGTTTTGCTAAAACCCCGTCCGGAAGATAGCCGGCGCAATATCGTGGGAAAATGCCCGATCGGACATATTTTGGCACCGTAAATGTGTCCGAAATGGGGTATTGGGGAGTGGTTTTTAGCCCGAATCGCGTCTGCAAACGGGAACAGATCGGCCTAAGTTTAAAACCATGAGCCCACGAAAAATTGGCGTCACTGAAGTCGCCCTCCGCGACGCACACCAGTCCCTCATGGCCACCCGTATGGCCATGGAAGATATGGTCGCTGCCTGTGAAGACATCGACCAGGCCGGCTACTGGAGTGTTGAGTGTTGGGGCGGTGCCACCTTCGACGCGTGCATCCGATTCCTGAACGAAGACCCCTGGGAGCGCCTGCGCACCTTCCGCAAACTGCTGCCCAACTCCAAACTGCAGATGCTGCTGCGCGGCCAGAACCTCCTCGGCTACCGCCACTACGAGGACATGGTCGTCGACAAATTCGTCGAAAAGTCCGCCGAAAACGGCATGGATGTTTTCCGCGTCTTCGACGCGCTGAACGACCCCCGCAACCTTGAGCACGCCATGGCCGCCGTCAAAAACGTCGGCAAGCACGCACAGGGCACCATCTGCTACACCGTGTCCCCGCTGCACACCGTCGAAGGCTACATCGAGCAGGCTGGACGCCTGCTCGACATGGGTGCCGACTCCATCGCCCTGAAGGACATGGCGGCACTGCTGAAGCCGCAGCCCGCCTACGACATCATTCGCGGCATCAAGGAGACCTACGGCGAGGACACCCAAATCAACGTCCACTGCCACTCCACCACCGGTGTGACCCTGGTGACCCTGATGAAGGCCATCGAGGCCGGCGCCGACGTCGTCGACTCCGCCATTTCCTCCATGTCGCTCGGCCCGGGCCACAACCCCACCGAGTCCCTGGTCGAAATGCTCGAGGGCACCGGCTACACCACCGACCTCGACATGGATCGCCTGATCAACATCCGCGACCACTTCAAGCAGGTCCGCCCCAAGTACGCCGAGTTCGAGTCCGCCACCCTGGTCGACACCAACATCTTCCTGTCCCAGATCCCCGGCGGCATGCTCTCCAACATGGAGTCCCAGCTCAAGGCCCAGGGCGCAGGCGACCGCATCGACGAAGTGATGCAGGAAGTCCCGCGGGTGCGCAAGGACGCCGGCTACCCGCCGCTGGTCACCCCGTCCTCCCAGATCGTCGGCACCCAGGCCGTGTTCAACGTCCTCATGGGCCGCTACAAGGTCATGACCGCCGAATTCGCCGACCTCATGCTCGGCTACTACGGCGAATGCATCGGCGAGCGCGACCCGGAGCTGATCAAGCAGGCCGAGGAACAGACCAAGAAGACCCCCATCACCTGCCGCCCCGCCGACCTGCTCGAGCCCGAGTGGGATCACCTGCGCGAGGAAGCCTCCAAGCTGGAAGGCTTCGACGGCACCGACGAGGACGTGCTCACCAACGCCCTGTTCCCGGGTGTTGCCCCCAACTTCTTCACCACCCGCCCCGAAGGCCCGAAGAACGTCGGCAAGACCCCCGAGCAGCTCAAGCGCGAACAGGATGCCGCCTCCGGCGCAGCGAACGCTGTCCGCGAGCCCATCCAGTACAAGGTCACCGTCGGCGGACGCTCCCAGACCGTCAAGGTCGAACCGGCCTAAACCGCCGCCACCCACCACCCACACACCCCGCCCACTGTTGACGGCGGGGAAGTGGGGTGAGTGCGCGAACACCAGTCACAACGCACCCACAAACACTTTTCACGTTTAAGGAAAAACCATGTCCGAACCCACCATGGAAGAACGCTTGGAGCAGCTTCACAAGCGCATCCACGAGGTCGAACTCGGCGGCGGCCAGGCAAAGCTCGACAAGCAGCACGACAAGGGCAAGATGACCGCCCGCGAGCGCATCGACGCCCTCATCGACGAGGGCACCTTCCAGGAAACTGGAATGTTTGCCACCCACCGCACCACCCACTTCGGGATGGATAAGGCTGTTGCCCCCGCCGACGGTGTCGTCACCGGCACCGGCGCCGTCTTCGGTCGCCCTGTCCACGTTGCCTCCCAAGACTTCACCGTCATGGGCGGCTCCGCCGGTGAAACCCAGTCCAACAAGGTCGCCGCCATGATGCAGGCGTCCGCCACCACCGGCACCCCCTTCATCTTCATCAACGACTCCGGCGGAGCCCGCGTCCAGGAAGGCATCGACTCCCTGTCCGGCTACGGCAAGGTGTTCTACAACAACGTCCTGCTGTCCGGCCTGGTGCCCCAGATCTCCATCATCTCCGGCCCCTGCGCCGGTGGCGCCGCATACTCCCCGGCACTGACCGACTTCATCATCCAAACCCGCAAGGCCCAGATGTTCATCACCGGCCCGGGCGTGATCAAGTCCGTCACCGGTGAAGACGTCACCGCCGAGCAGCTCGGCGGCGCCGACGCCCACATGAGCAAGGCCGGCAACATCCACTTCGTCGCCGACGATGACGACCAGGCCATCCTCATCGCGCAAAAGCTTTTGAGCTTCCTGCCGCAGAACAACACCGAAGAGCCCCCGATCGTCAACAACGACGACATCGTGGAAGCCGACGAGGAACTGCGCAACATCGTCCCCGTCGACGGCAAGAAGGGCTACGACGTTCGCGAAATCATCGCCCGCCTCGTCGACTCCGGCGACTTCCTCGAAGTCAAGGCAGGGTTCGCCCCCAACCTGGTCACCGGCTTCGCCCGCATCGTCGGCCGTACCGTTGGCGTCATCGCCAACCAGCCCAACGTCATGAGCGGTGTCCTCGACATCAACGCCTCCGACAAGGGCTCCGAGTTCATCCGCTTCTGCAACGCCTTCAACATTCCGCTGCTCACCCTGGTGGATGTCCCCGGCTTCATGCCCGGCGTGGCCCAAGAGCACGGCGGCATCATCCGCCACGGCGCGAAGATGCTTTATGCCTACTCGGCAGCCTCCGTCCCGAAGATCACCGTGGTGCTGCGTAAGTCCTACGGCGGCGCCTACCTGGCCATGTGCTCCAAGGACCTCGGCGCCGACACGGTGTTCGCATGGCCGACCGCCGAAATCGCCGTCATGGGTGCCGAAGGCGCCGTCAACGTCGTGTTCCGCAAGGAAATCGAAGCCGCCGAGGACAAGGAAGCTAAGCGTGCCGAGCTGATCCAGCTCTACAAGGACACCTTCTCCACCCCGTTCATGGCAGCTTCCCGTGGCCTGGTCGATGCCATCATCGACCCGGCTGATACCCGCCGCGAAATCGCCCTGGCCCTCGAGGTCCTGGCCAACAAGCGAGTATCCCGTCCCGCCAAGAAGCACGGCCTCGGCCCGGTCTAAGCAACCGCTTCTTTTCACCCGCTGAAAAAATTTTCACCACCTAAGTGAGGAGACGCGAAAGTTGTCTATCACCAACGAGCAGCTGCTCGCCGAACTCAAATCCCTGCACTCAAGGCTTGATCAGGTCGAAGCCGAACTGGCCGACCTGAAAGCCCGCTCCGAGCAGGAAATCCCCGAGGACGTGCTGCTGGCCATCTCCGCCGCAGTATCCGCCTACCTGGGCAACAAGGGTAAGGTGCGCGCTGTTCACTTCAGCCGCCACCGCACCTGGGCCGCCCAGGGTCGCCAGGCCGTCCAAACCTCCAGCCGCAGGCTCTAGGTCGATCCGAGACCTTCTAACGTACAAGCAAGGAAACACGTCTGATGAAACTCAAGGTGACCGTCAACGGCATCGCATATAGCGTCGATGTCGAGGTCGAAGAGGAGACCCGTCAGCTCGGGTCGATCGTCTTCGGCAGCGCCACGTCCAACACCCCGGCCGCACCGACCACCGCAAGCGTGGCTGGTGTCTCCGCCAACGCCATCGCCGCCCCGCTGGCCGGCTCCGTCTCCAAGGTGCTCGTCGCCGAAGGCGAAGAAATCGAAGCCGGCCAAGTGCTGCTCGTGCTCGAGGCCATGAAGATGGAAACCGAAATCACCGCGCCGTCCGCCGGTGTGGTCGGAACCATCCACGTCTCCGAGGGCGACGCCGTGCAAGGCGGCCAAGGCCTCATCGAAATCAACTAAGCACCGCCCAACACAAAGGGGCGCGAAGAAAAAATCTCCGCGCCCCGGGCTGGATGCGCCCCACGACACCTAATGTGTCGCAGCCTCACCACCTGGTGGGCTGCCGGCCTTGGGTGGCGTGGGGCTTTGTGCTGGGTGGGGTCTAGCGGCGACGCAGGTACCACAGCAGCGCACACATTAGGGCTAACAGCCCCAGCCAGGTAATGGCGGGCCCGAAGTGCTGGCGCGCGACGGGTGCGGCCAAAGCCACGAAAGCACAGCCGACGAGCACGGGCACCACCATCACATCGCTTAGTCGGTGCTTGGTGGGGCGGTGGCTGGGCTTGGAGGGCTCCGGCACGGGTCACTCCTTTGCGTGTGCTTGATGCCCGAAGATGCCGTGGCTAAGTAGGCGGTGGGGCGGGGGCAGTGTGGCCATGCTAGCTGCAAAATGGTGTCGAAAGCGGTTCTTGGGCATGTTGGAAGCGAATTCACAGTCGCCCGCCAGCAAGCGGGCGGGCCGGCGCGGTAGCCCATCTGATAGTACCCCCGTCAGCTACCCCCGTTTGGCTTTGTCGGGATGGAAAACCCCAGTTCGCTAGTGATTACTGTTACTCATGGGGCGTTTCTGGCAGTGGTTCACAGCTAAAGCTGGCAACATGACTTCCACGAGTCGCCACGGCTTTCACCCCCGGGTGAACCATCTCGCGCGCATCCCCATTTTTTGCCCCGCTAGCACGTGTTTTGTGCGTGTGGGGTGCCTGTTGGGCAAGCGGGGGATACGTCGGGTGGAATAACCAGCACGTGGCGGCCGGTTTTTGCCCATCGAAGCCTTGGAATAAGGCTTAAAGCTCAGGTTTAGCGAAGCTTAAGAAAAGTATGCGTCTTCGAACACTTATCCCCGCCGTTATTGGCGCAGGCGTGGCACTGGCGTGCGGCCCCAGTGCAAACGCCGATGAACTACCCCCGCCACCTTCTGTCGAGCAGGTGCTGTCCCAGGCTCAGGCGGCAGCCGATGGCGTGCGCGCGCAGATTGATGCCGCGCTGAGCGCAGCTGGTGTGGCGCTGCCTACGCCCCCTGCCGCCCCGCCGGCGGCACCTGCTGCCGAGCAGCCGGCCGCGCCGGCACCCGCCGAGCCGACTCAGCCGGAGCCTGCCGCCGCTGAGGTCAGCCCGGAGCAGGTGGCGACTACCACTGATGGCCAGCCGGCGATCTTTGTGGAATCCCCCATTTTTGTCGATGAGCAGGGGCGCCCCATGCTGGATGTGTGGCGTAAACCTAATGGCCCGAACTACACCTGGACGACCGCGATCAAGGATCAGATCCTGGCCGGCCGCCCGGGTGAGGTGTTGCACCGGGTGGAGGGCAGTTTCTTCGATGCGCCGGCTACCCCGCGCGAGTCGATCGAGGCCCAGATTCACGGCAAGTCTTTGTATGGTCCGGGCACCCCGATTTATGTGGGTAAGCAGAATTTCTGCACCCTGGCTGTGGCCGGCTATGACGCGGCCGGCAACAAGGTGGGGTTGACTGCCGGTCACTGTGGCAACGTTGGTGACGAGGTGTATTCCGCCGATTCTTGGGAAAACGGGGTGACCGGCACGGTGGCCGCTAAGGATCCAGGTGGCGATGTCGCGGTCATCAAGTTGGATGAGGATGCTACCGCTGTGACTCGCTCCTATAACGGTGTGACCGTTAATGGGGTGGGTGCGACACCGGCGCAGCCGTTGGCGAACCTGTGCAAGATGGGTGTGGCTACGGGTTTGACCTGTGGCCCGTCGCTGGTGACCACGGATCAGGTCAACATTAGCCAGGTGTGTGCCATGCAGGGTGATTCCGGTGGCCCGTTGGTGGTTGGTGACCGGTTGGTGGGCATGGTCTCTGGTGGTTTGTCGGCGCTGGCTCCGTGCCGCACCCCGCTGCAGGGCCCGCTGTTTGTGCCGGCTATCAGCACCAATGCTGAGCATGTTTTCGCCCAGCTGGATGCGCGCGGTGGCGTGGGCGCGGGTTTCCGTTTGCCTGAGCCGGGCGAGCCGGTGTTTCACCGCGGTGTGACTGGCAAGGTCTAGCGTTCGAAAAAACATTCGCACCCATCCCCGGTGCCCCTCCCTTCGTGGTGGGGGGCGCCGGGGATGGGTGCTTTTTTTACAAGGGGTTTAGGGTTGGAGTGCTTCGCGGACGGCGTCGTGGAGGGTGCCGTTGGTGGCGAGGGCGTCGCCGCCGTGGGGGCCGCGTTCGCCGGCGAGGCTGGTGAAGGTGCCGCCGGCTTCTTCGACGAGAAGGGCTAGTGGGGCGAGGTCCCACAGGGAGACTTCGGGTTCGGCGGCGATGTCGACGGCGCCTTCGGCAACGAGGCAGTAGGAGAAGAAGTCGCCGAAGCCACGTAAGCGCCAGGCGGATTCGGTCAGCGCGATGAAGCGGTCTTGGAGGAGCCGGTCGGCCCAGCCTTCGAGGGAGGAAAAGGAGATGGAGGCGTTGGCGATGTCGGCGACTTGGGAGACGTGCAGTTGTTTGGGCTGGCCGCCGAAGAGGATGCGGTAGGCGCCTTCGTTTTTGGAGGCGTACCAGCGGCGGCCGAGAGCGGGGGCGTCGATGACGCCGACGATGGGTTCGCCGTTGTCGAGCAGCGCGATGAGGGTGGCCCAGACGGGGACGTTGCGGACGAAGTTTTTGGTGCCGTCGATGGGGTCGATGATCCATTGGCGGCCGGCGAAGCTGGCGGTGCCGCCGAATTCTTCGCCGAGGATTTCGTCGTGGGGGGCTTTTTCTGCCAGGATGGCGCGGATTTTTTCTTCGACGGCGAGGTCGGCGTCGCTGACGGGGGTGAGGTCGGGTTTGGAGTCGACGCGGAGGTTGCTGGCCTCGAAGCGGTCCATGGTGATGGCGGAGGCGGCGTCGGCGAGGCTGAGTGCGAGCGCGAGGTCTTCGTTGGTGGGGGTCATGGCTAGTCCTGGTTGGGGTTTAGGGCAGGGCGGGGAGGTGGGGCAGGTCGGGGGCGCTGAGTCGGCGTTCCATGTCGTCGACGGCGCTTTGGGAGCCGGCCAGGCACCAGCTGATGCCGCCGGCGGTGATGGTGCGGGTGGTGCCGCCGGCACCTTCGACGAGTGCGCGGCCGGGGATCCAGTCCCAGGATTTCACGGAGTGCTGGGCCCAGGCGCCGATGACACCGTCGGCGAGGCTGGCCAGGTCGACGCTGGCGCTGCCGAGCAGGCGGACGGTGGCGGCACCTGCGACCAGGTTGAGCCAGCCGGCGACGAAGGGCTTGCCGTTGGCAATCAGTGCCGGGTGCATGTAGGTGCCCAGGCAGACTTTCGATAGCGGTTGGTCGACGATGGGGGAGACTGGTTCGTCGTCGCGGGTGGTGGGTAGGTTGGGCCCGCCGATCCAGGTGTATCCCATGGCGGGGCGGTGTACCGCGCCCAGGATGATGGCGCTGGGGTTATCCGGGTGTCCTTCGACTAGGCCGAGGGCGCAGCAGAAGTAGTCGGATCCGGAGGCGAAGTTGTAGGTGCCGTCGACGGGGTCGATGATCCAGGTGCGCCCGGAGGTGCTTTCCTGGTGGGCGCCTTCTTCACCCATCACGCCGTCGTCGGGCCGCAGGGCGGCGAGGGCGCCGGAGATGAATTTTTCGGCGGCGATATCGGCGGTGGTGACCAGGTCGGTGGGGTTGGATTTCGTATCGATGTCGACGCCGTTGATGCGCAGTCGCCAGGCCAGGCGGGCGGCGTTGAAGACGAGGGCTTTCGCCAGGCGCACGTCGTCGTCGGCGTCGTGGGAGATGACGAAGGTTTTAATCAGTGCCGGCAGGAGTTGTTCGAGTTGGGCGATGGAGGAGGCCTGCTCGTTTGCGGATTCGTCCTGCGTTTTTGCTTCTGTTGTGGGGGTCTGTGAGCCGTGTGTCGAAGACATGACTCTTATTGTGCCTTAAAAGGGCGGTAGGCTAGTTGCTTGTGCAACCCGAAGTGACAGCTGATCTGGAATCCCTCAACACCACTCTAACGACGATTGAGAAGGTGTTGAACCTCGACGAGCTCGACGAACGTGTTCGTGAGCTGGAGGCGAAAGCCTCCGACCCCGCGCTGTGGGACGATCCCGATTATGCCCAGCAGGTGACCTCCAAGCTGTCGCATACCCAGGCGGAGTTGAAAAAGCTGCGCGGTTTGCGGCAGCGGCTGGAGGATCTGCCGGTGATGTATGAGCTGGCGGAGGAGGATCCCGACACGGCGGCGGAGACGATTGCGCTGGCCGATGAGGATCGGGCGAGCCTGCGCGAGGACATCGAGTCGCTGGAGGTCAAGACGATGCTGTCGGGCGAGTATGACGCCCGCGAGGCGGTGTTGACGATTCGTTCCGGTGCCGGCGGCGTGGAGGCGGCCGACTGGGCGGAGATGCTGATGCGCATGTATGTGCGCTGGGCGGAGAAAAACAACTACAGCGTCGATATTTATGACATTTCCTATGCGGAGGAAGCCGGCATTAAGTCGGCGACGTTCGTGGTGCATGGGGAGTTCATGTACGGCACCCTGTCGGTGGAGCAGGGCGCGCACCGCCTGGTGCGCATCAGCCCCTTCGATAATCAGGCCCGCCGCCAGACCTCTTTCGCGGAGGTGGAGGTGTTGCCCGTGGTGGAGCAAACTGACCACATCGATATCCCCGATTCCGAGGTCCGTGTCGATGTGTACCGTTCCTCGGGCCCGGGCGGCCAGTCGGTCAACACCACCGACTCCGCGGTGCGCCTGACCCACATTCCCACCGGCATCGTGGTGACCTGTCAGAACGAAAAGTCGCAGATTCAGAACAAGGCTTCGGCGATGCGGGTGCTGCAGGCCAAGCTGCTGGAGCGCAAACGCCAGGAGGAGCGCGCGGAGCTCGACGCGTTGGGTGCCGGCGGTAATGCGTCCTGGGGTAATCAGATGCGCAACTATGTGCTGCACCCGTATCAGATGGTCAAGGACCTGCGCACCGGCTATGAGGTCAATGATCCGGATCGGGTGCTGGGTGGCGATATCGACGCCTTTTTGGAGGCGGGTATTCGTTGGCGGATGTCTGAGGCCAACGGGGCCTCATAGGCCTGAACGCTGCGGCGGCCAAGCCTCTCAAGCGCACGCCGCAGGATTGCAGGGTTGCAAGTGTCGCAGTGTTGCAGGGTTACAGCGCCGCAGTGCTGCAGTGCTGCAGGGTCGCCGTGCCGCGGTGGGTTGGGTGCCCGCCGCGGTTTTTTATTCTCTGTGTGCCGGTCGGCCGGGGGAGGGGACAGGCTGCGGGGGTGGCGCAAAATGGTGAAGAAGTGGTCTATAGGTGCAAATGTGAACTAAAGTGGCGCGTGTGATCACCTTCGACCAGGTAACCAAGCTGTACAAGACCTCGACGCGGCCCGCGCTCGACAACATCAGCGTCACCATCGACAAAGGAGAATTCGTCTTCCTCATCGGGCCCTCCGGCTCCGGAAAATCGACGTTTCTCGAACTGATGCTGCGCGAACAAAACGTCACCAGCGGCGACATCCACGTCGGTGACTTCCACGTCAACAAACTCCGCGGCCGCAACATCAACAAACTGCGCCAACACGTCGGCTACGTCTTCCAAGACTTCCGCCTACTGCACAACAAAAACGTCTACGACAACGTGGCCTTCGCCCTCGAAGTCATCGGGAAAAACAAAAACACCATCAAAAAACTGGTGCCCGACACCCTAGAGATGGTCGGACTGGCCGCCAAAGCCGACCGCATGCCCGCCGAACTATCCGGCGGTGAACAGCAACGCGTCGCCATTGCACGCGCCACCGTCAACAAGCCGCTGGTGCTGCTCGCCGACGAACCCACCGGCAACCTCGACCCGGACACCTCCACCGAAATCATGGTGCTGCTCAACCGCATCAACCGGCTCGGCACCACCGTCGTCATGAGCACCCACAACGCCACCGCCGTCGACGCCATGCGCCGCCGAGTCATCGAACTCGACCTCGGCCGCATGGTCCGCGACGAAGCCCACGGCGTCTACGGCATCGGGCGCTAAACCCCACCCACAACAGCACACCGATACCTCCCACAGACGACGCACCCGCGACGTGCACACGAAAGGGGTTTGACACCCACCATGCGACTCGGATTCGTTTTTCGCGAGGCCTTCGCCGGCCTCTACCGCAACCTCACCATGACCATCGCCCTGGTCATCACCACCGCCATCTCCCTGGCGCTATTGGCCACCGGATTCCTGGTCACCGGCATGACCGAACGCACCAAAGAGATCTACCTCGACCGCGTCGAAGTCATGGTCCAATTCGACGACGCCACCAGCGCCAAAGACAAAGACTGCTCCACCCCCCAATGCCGCGAAGTCCGCGACATCCTCGAAGAATCCGACGGCGTCGAATCCGTCACCTTCCGCTCCCGCGAACAGTCCTACCAGCGCTTCAAAGAAGTCTTCGAAAACACCGACCCCGTCCTCGTCGCCCAAACCAGCCCCGACGCGCTGCCCGCAGCACTCCACGTCCGCCTCGTCGACCCCCTCGACCCCAAACCCCTAGACAAAGTCCGCGACCTGCCCCAAGTCAGCGACGTCATCGACCAAGTCGATGACCTGCGCGCCGCCACCGACAACCTCGACGCCGTCCGCAACGCCACCTTCCTCGTCGCCGCCATCCAATCCATCGCCGCCGTCTTCCTGATCGCCAACATGGTCCAAATCGCCGCCTTCAGCAGACGAGAAGAAATGCAAGTCATGCGCATGGTCGGCGCCTCCCGCTGGTTCACCCAAGCCCCCTTCATCCTCGAAGCCGTCGCCGCCACCATCATCGGCGCCACCATCGCCGTCGCAGGACTCCTCCTGGGCAAACAATTCGTCCTCGACCAAGCGCTCCGCGGACTCTACGACGCCCGACTCATCGCCCCCATCACCACCAACGACATCTGGGTCGTCGCCCCCATCATCGCCGGCGTCGGCATCATCTTCGCCGCACTCACAGCCCAAATCACCCTCCGGCTCTACGTCCGCAAATAACCCTAAACACCCACCAAAAAACAACGCACTCCGCGCAGCCCCCAAAAGCCGCGCGGAGTGCGTTGTTTATACCCCCCAAACCCTTTTTTAAACCCCCAAGATCTCCCGCAACTGCCGCGCCAACTTCCGGCCCTGCGAAGAACCCTTCTGCGCCGCAAACTCCCACACCACCCCCAACTCAGCCACACTCGCATCCACCGCAGCACGCGCCCCCGCATCCTGACGCGCCGCCACCACCGACGGCGCCAACTCCACCAACGCCCGCAACAACGGCGTCGCCTGCGACACCCGCAGAGCATCCGACACATAAAACCCCGTCAACCGCACCAACACCGGCCACGAAAACGCCAACATCTCCGCATCAAAACACACATCCACCAACAACGACGTCAACTTATTGATCCCACACACCCGATCACCAGCCTGATACGGATCCCGCGCCAACATCATCGGATCAAACACCACCGGATCCACCAGGCCCCGCCGCCACGCCTCAACCAACACCCGCACCGGATGCTCCGGATTCGCCTGCACCGTCTTCGACAACAACCACCCCACCATCCACGGCGTCCACACCAAACCGCCACCCAAACCCCACAACACATCCCGAAACGGCACAGTCTGCAACCCCATCGCCCCCGGCAGATGATGATCCTTCGCCACCAACCGCGCCAAAGACAACTCCGCCCGCCCCGCAAAACGGCCCCGCACCGGCGGCCGCTTAGCCACCAACTCAAGCTTTAGCGCCCGCAACTCCTCCACAGCAGCCCACACCCGATCCGCACACCACGCCAAAGGACCCCGACACAACTGCTCCAACCGCGCCAACTGAGCATCAGACACATCCGGGCCATCCACCAACCACACATCCCAACACTCAATCGCCTCCAGCACATCCCACCACACCATAGGGCCCTGCCAACGCTCCACCCGCGCCAAAAACTCATCCACCCCCATCACATAATCCGCACACTCAACCACCCCCAACAAACAACCCACCCCCGCCTCCAACAACTCCACCGCACCCTGCTGATCCTCACCATCCCACCAGCCCCCCAAACAGGTGGTATCAGCCCAAAACAACACACACCCCACCACCGCAGCCACCTGCTCCGCCGGCTGCACCGCCTTTTCCATCGCATACTCCAACATTGAACCCGGCCGCGCCACCCCAGCAGCCTGCAACTCCTCAAAAACCACCGCCACACCGGCCGGCCCATGAAACAGCATCAGCGACAACAACCGCACCGGATCCACCCGCTGATCCACATCCCACCACGCCTGCCCCGACAAATCCTTCGCCGCCCGCGCAAACAACCGGGCACACCGCCGCAACTCATCCAACGGCGCCTCCAAATCCACCGGCAACAACCTCACCGGCTCCCCACACAACTCAGGCACCCGCCACACCGCCAACGGCGCAACCTCATCAGCCTCCACCGGCTCAACAACCCCCCACAACGACGCCAACTCCGCCCGCTGCTGCACAAACGCCCGCTGCGCATCCAACTGGCCCAAAAACTCCACCACCGACCGCGCCAACTCCACATCCCCCGGCACCGGCCGCTGACAAAGCAGCCGATACACCAACAACGACTGCTTCTTCGTCGCCACCGTCGAACACGCCACCACCGACTCCAACAAACGCGCATCCGCCACCGACGCATCCTCCCCCTCATGCACCCCCAGCAAACCAGCAGCAATAATCTCCTGCACCACACCCCGATCACCACGCTGCGCCACCTGCGCAAACACCGGGAAATCCTCCGCAATACGCTGCGGCGTCAAACCAGCGGCCACCCACGTCACCAACCAGTCCTTGCGCTCAAGCCCCGTGCGCACATTCAACAACCCCTGGAACAACACCTCCCGCAACCACGCACGCTGCTCGGCAGAGGAAAACAACTGCTCCAAACTCGGCAACACCTCCACCAACACCGCCGAGCGCTCCGGCAACGACGCCACATACTCCACAAACCGCGGCAACCACCGCACATGCAAAGGCGGCATCCACGCCCGCCCCTCCACACGTGCCCGCTCCAACACCTCCACCGGCGCCACCGCCCACTGCTCAAAAAACTCCGCCCCCACAGCGCTCAACCCACCATCTTCACGCATCCACCACAAACCACCCTCACCATCCGAATCCCCCGCACGCGTCCGATCAACCCACACCACCTCACCCGAATCAACATCCACCCGCGGCCCCACCAACACATCAAAAAACCTCCCCAAAAACCACTCCGGAAACACCGGATCCAACCCACTAGCCTCCGCAAACAACAACGGCGCCGGATCCGCCCCATCCATCATCAAAAATGCATCAACATACTCGCGCCCCGCCGCCACAATATGCCGATGAAAACGCACCACCACATCCGGCGGAAGCGCCGCAGAAACCCGCACCACCGCCGCGGCACCACAATCCGCCACCATCATCAACGCCCACGCATTACACGCAGTCTCCAACGGCAACTCCACCGACTCAAACCCCCGCTCCCCCCACAACGGACGCAGCTCTTCCGGAGTCGACCGCCCAAACCCAAAAAACGCCTCATACAACTCATCCCGCACCCCATCAGGCAACTCCATCGGAACCTCCCCCACAGCAAAACCATGCCCCACCACAGCATCCACAAACGCAGGACGAAACGACACACAAACACTCTTCTGCGAATCCATACCAGGAAAATAGCAAGAAAAACCCCAGCGAAAAGCATTTTCACGACTAAAATTCCAAACCCATGGACAACCGCGCATTCACCCAAACCACCACCCTCACCAACACCAACCTCCACCTCGCCCTCGCACCCGCACTCACCCCACACGGCACCGAAAACACCCCCACCTTCTTCGACGGAACCCTCCACCAACCCCGCCCCTTCATCGAATCCCTCCGCCTCCTCGGCGAACTACCCAAACGCACCTACACCCCACACCAACGCACCCAACTCGCCGACCCCATCCTCTCCGCCCACGGCGACTGCCTCGCCATGGAAGCATTCTCCGCCTGCAACAGCGTCTACGCCCGCATCGTCTACACCGCCGACGCCTTCGACAACGGCACCATCACCCACGGCACCACCAACGTCGACATCACCCCACTACTCGACAGCACCCTGCGCACCATCACCCCCAACGACACCGTCGGAATCCGCATCGGCACCACAGGCCTAGACCTCACCACCAAAACCACCCACCACACAGAACGCCCCGTCAAACTCCCCGAACGCTGGATCCGCGGACTCGCCAACGCCTCCGCACTCAGCCGCACCCTCACCCACCGCTGCACCCTCGACGCCGGCGCCACCCGCCGCCTCCTCACCACCGCCCTCAACGGCAACGGCTACCTCCACTACTCCCGCAAACAACCCCGCCTCTCACCACACCCACTACCCGGCTCCACCCACATCCACACCCTCGCCCGCATCGAACTACTACGCAAACTCGCCCCCTACGCCACCGGACTCAACATCTACGGCCCCACCGACCCCAACCCCCACAGCCCCACCGCCGTCACCCTCACCATGAACAACGCCACCGCCACCTTCGTCCTCACCCCACACCCCGCCCGCGGATTCTCCGGCGAAGGCGCCCTACTCACCGAAATCAACCAACAACACCTCCTCGACACCGCCCCCACCACCTACCACTTCTCCTCCCACATCACCCCCAACCCACCCGCCACCACCACCGAACTCGAAACCCTCGGCATCATCGGCTGGGACCTCAACACCCACCACTTCTTCCACCGCCAACTACCCCCCAACCACTACCGCAACCACCGCCTCGAACAATCCCACACCCTCACCGTCGACTGGATAGACACCCCACCCACAGGACCCCACGTCGCACGCATCAAAAACTACCGCGTCGAAATCAACCCCGACTACTGCACCTGCGAATGGTTCCGCCGCTACGAAACCACCCGCGGCCCCTGCAAACACCTCCTCGCCGCCCACCGCGACCACGCCCAACGCCACACCCCCTAAACACCAAAACCCCGGCGCACCAGCAGGTGGCGCGCCGGGGTTAGGCGGGGGAGAAGACCTCGTTAACGCTTACGGTAGAGACCGCTGCGCTGGTACACCGGGTCGGAGGTCACCAAAACACCCAGGTTGCGGAAGATGCCCTCGTCGACCGAACCCAAAATGGTGGTGGTGTGCACGTTGCAGCCGCGCAGATTCTTCAGCTGATCCATCGCCTTGCGGGCGTTGGCGTCGCCGGCTGCCGACATCGACAAAGCAATCAGCACCTCATCGGTGTGCAGGCGCGGATTTTTCGACCCCAGGTGCTCCAGCTTGAGTTCCGTAATCGGCTGAATCGACTCCTTGCTCAACAAATCCACCGACTTGTCGATGCCCGCAAGGTGCTTCAATGCGTTCAGCAACATCGCGGCCGAGCAGCCCAATAGGGGAGAAGTCTTACCGGTGACAATGGTGCCGTCAGCCAGCTCGATCGCAGAACCCGGATGCTCCGTTGCGGCAGCCACATCGCGTGCGGGCTGCACCACCGTGCGATCGGAGGCGCTGATCCCGGCCTTTGCCATTACCATCGCAACCCGCTCACTCAACGTCGAGTCGAGCTCCAAGGTGCGCTCCTCAACCAAGGCTTTGAAGTAGCGGCGAATGATCTCCTGCTTAGCGGCCTCACGGCACACCGCATCATCCTCGATGCAGTGGCCAGCCATATTCACGCCCATGTCAGTGGGGGACTGGTAGGGGGAAGACCCGGAGATTTCCTCCAACAGCACCTTCAGCAGCGGGAAGGTCTCAACGTCACGGTTGTAGCTGGTGACCTTCTCGTCGTAGGCGGCCAGGTGGAAAGGATCGATCAGGTTGATGTCATCCAGATCCACCGTCGCAGCCTCGTAGGCCAGGTTCACCGGGTGCTCGAGCGGCAGATTCCAAATCGGGAAGGTCTCAAACTTGGCGTAACCGACCGGGATGCCCCGCTTGTGATCGTGGTACACCTGCGATAAGCAGGTAGCCATCTTGCCGGAACCCGGGCCGGGCGCAGTCACCACAATCAAATCCCGAGACGTCTCAACATAGTCGTTGATACCGAAGCCCTCATCGCTGACAATCCGGCGAGTATCCGAAGGATAACCATCGATAATGCGGTGCTTGGCGACCTTCAACCCCAGACGCTCTAGGCGCTCTTTGAAAGCGATCGCAATGGTGTTGGAATCCTCCAACTGGGTCATCACGATGTGCTCCACCAAGAAGCCCCGCTCACGGAAAACATCCACCAGGCGCAGAACATCCTCCTCGTAGGGGATGCCCAAATCGGCGCGCACCTTGTGGCGCTCCAAATCCTTGGCGTTGATGCAGATGATGATTTCCAGCTGATCCTTCAGCTTGTCCAGCATCGCGATCTTGTTGTCCGGGGTGAATCCCGGCAGCACCCGGGAGGCGTGCATATCGTCGAAGAGCTTGCCGCCCATCTCCAAGTAGAGCTTGCCACCAAGCTCCTCGCGGCGCGCCAGAATATGACGCGACTGCATGTCGATGTACTTTTCGCGGTTAAAACCGATGTTGCGTGAAGCCATGGTGCACCATTCTAGTGCAGCGCACTCCCACAAACCGACCGCGCGAACTTTAGCCGCACACCCTGCGGGCGAAACTTAGCCCCCAAGCCAAAAGGTGCGGTAACATCACCCACGCTATGGCAACGAAGAAAAAGGGCGGCAAAAAAGGCGCCCAAAACCCCACGATCGCGACGAATCGCAAAGCGCGACACGACTACAACATCTTGGACACCTACGAGTGCGGCATCGTCCTGGTAGGTACCGAGATCAAGTCGCTGCGCGAAGGCAAAGCCTCGCTCGTGGACTCTTACGCCACCATTGATGACGGCGAAGTCTGGCTTCGAAACCTGCACATCCCCGAATACTCCTACGGTTCGTGGACCAACCACAGCCCCAAACGCACCCGGAAGCTTCTTCTTCACCGCCGGGAAATTGATTCCCTGCAGGGCAAGGTGCGCGATGGAAACAAAACCCTGGTTCCGCTCAAGCTGTACCTCAAGGACGGCCGGCTGAAAGTGGAACTCGGTCTTGCTGCCGGTAAGCAGGATTACGACAAGCGTCAAGATTTGAAGCGCCGCGCTGAAGAACGCGACATCACTCGCGAACTCGGCCGCCGTATCAAAGGCATCAAGGGCTAGAGCAGACACCGCGATTCGTCTCCACCTCTTTCAAGGCCTGTCACTGCTGGTACCAGGACGGGAGATTCATACCTCCGCAACGAAGCACGTTGCGGAGGTATTGCGCTTTTTATGCCAGGTCACTAACATGAGTCGAACACTGCAAGACACTCCCGCACGGGTGCCCGACTTGCAGCATGCTATGGGGCTGATTTTGGTTTCGACTCCGTACATGAAGCCAGGGGAAGCGTGCCGGTGCAGGCTAGAGACCACCGTTAAGCGTCGTAGCAACCAATTAAGCGCCGAGAACTCTCAGCGCGACTACGCCCTCGCTGCCTAATACAGCGACCGCGTGTCTGTCGAACCCATACCCGTCCCTGGTGTGGAGTTCGGCATCGACTTCAAGGGACTTGCTGCCAGCTCGCGTTAGCGGGGGCTGGCGGGACTTCTTACCGCTAACTGGGCTCATCATCCGAACGTGTTCGTCCGAGTCGGAGGGCCGAGTAGAGATCGTTGCGCGAACTGCGCACGGAGAAGCCCTGGCAACGTGACGTAGGACCCGGGTTCAATTCCCGGCAGCTCCACGAACTAGATGCTGGCTTGGATTCAATCCAAGCCAGCATCTTTTTTAATTTTCTAGGCGCCTTTTAGCTGATAGCTGGGTTCATGGGGGAGTGGAAGCGGGAATACGCTGTGTGTCTCGGGGTGCGGTGGAGCGTTTTGCGGGGGATTTTCTGTCAAAATCTGCCGGATCTGGCAGCGGTGGGAGTACGATCGCAGCTGTTGTGGCTGCTTAGGTGGCGCAATCGTCCGTACTGGTTTTTGTTTTCGCATTTCTTTTGGGTTTTTCATGTCTAAAAAGTCTGTTCGTCAGCCGAGTGATCGCAGGATCGCTCCGCTGAATCGTCAGTTGCCGAAGCCGGAGATGCTCAAGGAGTTCCTCCAGCTGGATACGCCTTCCTTGGATTTCCGTGGCCGTCGTTTGGAAAAGGCGCAGGATATTTGGGATCTGCGCAAGATCGCCAAGCGTCGTACTCCTGTCGGCCCGTTTAACTATGTTGATGGTGCTGCGGAGCGGGAGTTGTCCTATGCGCGTTCCCGCGAGGTGTACGACAACATTGCGTTTCACCCGTCGGTGTTGCGGGATGTGAAAAATGTTGATTTGAGCTGCACTTTGTCCGGTGGCCCGTCGGCGATGCCTTTGGCGATTGCCCCGACGGGTTTTACCCGCATGATGCATTCGGAAGGTGAGATTGCGGGTGCTCGTGCGGCTGCTGCTGCCGGCATTCCTTTCACGTTGTCCACCATGGGTACCGAGACCATTGAGGATGTTGCGTCTGAGGCGCCGGGTGGTCGTCACTGGTTCCAGCTGTATTTGGCTGGGGACAATCGTCAGGTTGCTTATGATTTGGTGGCGCGGGCGAAGGATGCTGGCTATGACACCTTGTTCGTCACCGTGGATACTCCGGTTACTGGTGCCCGCCACCGGGATGCCCGCAATGGCATGACGTTCCCGCCGAAGTTGAATCTGAAGACCTTTGCTGATGCCTCGTGGCGGGTGGAGTGGTGGACGAACTTCTTGACCACCAAGGAGTTGGGCTTTACGAACTTTGGTTCGGGTTCGAAGTCCATTCAGGAAATTGGTGGCTTGTTCGATCCGACTCTGAATTTCGCTGACCTGGAGTGGTTGCGTGAGCAGTGGGATGGTCAGTTGCTGATTAAGGGTATTCAGACTGCTGATGATGCTGAGCGGTGTATGGAGCACGGTATGGATGGTGTGGTGCTGTCCAACCATGGTGGCCGTCAGCTGGATCGCGCGCCGGTGCCGCTTTTGACTCTGCCGGAGATCCGTCGCCGCATTGGTGATGAGCCGACGGTGCTGATTGACACCGGCATCATGAGCGGCGCTGATGTGGCTGCTGCCGTGGCCTTTGGTGCCGATGGCTGCCTGATTGGTCGCGCGTACTTGTACGGCTTGATGGCTGGTGGTGCGGAAGGTGTGGCGCGTGCGCTGGAGATCTTCCGCTCGGAGATGCAGCGCACCCTGCAGCTGATGGGCGTCAATAGTGTTGCGGATTTGGATGAGTCCAAGGTCAGTATGAATTGGCGCGAGTTTTAAGAAGTTTTTTCACCTCGGGTGTACCCGCCTCGTGTGTCACGGGGCGGGTTTTTTATGCCTGTGGGTGGGGTGATTGGGCACTGGTGGTGGTGCCTGCGGCGATATGAATATATGCCACTAACTGCAATTATTGGTCTTTCCCTAGCTTTTCTTCGCTGGAGTTAGTTTTTTGGAGTGAATATTGCCTGCTTGTTTGGGGTGTTGTGGCGGGGTTTGGGTAGTTAGGCGATCTAGGTCACAACTGGCTATGCTGTGTGAGTTCTTTCAGACGAAGCTGTTCGTTTTTCGCGGACAGGGAGGTAGATATGAAGCCAGCGAACTCTCGCCGCATGGTCCCTTTGAGCCGGCAGTTGCCTAGCCCGGAGATGCTCAAGGATTTCCTCAAGGTGGATGTCCCGTCTGTGCATTTCCGTGAGCGACGCCTGGAAAAGGCGCAAGACATGTGGGATCTGAAAAAGATCGCCAAGCGTCGCACGCCGACCGGCCCGTTTAACTATGTCGATGGTGGTGCGGAGCGTGAGCTGTCGATGGCGCGTGCCCGCGAGGTGTGGGACAACATTGCGTTTCACCCGTCGGTGTTGCGGGATGTGAAAAATGTTGATTTGAGCTGCACCATGGCCGGCGGCCCGTCGGCGATGCCTTTGGCGATTGCCCCGACGGGTTTTACCCGCATGATGCATGCAGAAGGGGAGATTGCCGGTGCCCGTGCGGCCGCGGCAGCAGGCATTCCTTTCAGCTTGTCGACGATGGGCACCGAAACCATCGAGGACGTGGCCAAGGAAGCCCCCGGCGGACGCCACTGGTTCCAGCTGTATTTGGCCGGCGATAACCGGCCCATGGCTTTCGAGCTGGTCTCACGCGCAAAAGATGCGGGTTACGACACTCTGATCGTCACTGTCGATACCCCGGTGACTGGCGCCCGCCACCGGGATGCCCGCAACGGCATGACCTTCCCGCCGAAGCTGAATCTGAAGACCTTTGCTGATGCCTCCTGGCGGGTGGAGTGGTGGACGAACTTCCTTACCACCAAGGAGCTGGGCTTTACCAATTTCGGCGCCGGCTCGAAGTCTTTTGCCGAAATTGGGCGCATGTTCGATCCCACCTTGAATTTCAAGGATTTGGAGTGGCTGCGTGAGCAGTGGGATGGGCAGCTGTTGATTAAGGGCATTCAGACCGCTGATGACGCTGAGCGCTGCATCAAGCACGGCATGGATGGCGTGATTTTGTCCAACCACGGCGGCCGCCAGCTGGATCGCGCGCCGGTGCCACTTATGACCCTGCCGGAGGTGCGCAGGCGCATTGGTGATGAGCCGACCGTGTTGGTCGATACCGGCATCATGAGCGGCGCTGATGTGGCAGCCGCGGTCGCTTTGGGCGCTGATGGCTGCCTGATCGGCCGCGCGTACCTGTACGGCTTGATGGCCGGTGGTGCGGAAGGGGTGGCGCGTGCGCTGGAGATTTTCCGCTCGGAGATGCAGCGCACCCTGCAATTGATGGGTGTGAATAAGGTCGCCGACCTTACTCCCGACAAAGTGAGCCTGAATTGGAGGAACCCGTGACTGATAACACTGCTGCCGCCACTGTGGCGGCCAAAAACGACTCCGCCGGGCTGGGGCGCAATGCCATTTCCCCGGGAGCGTTCCGCGCGCTGATCGCCGCGATGGTCGGCACCCTCGTCGAATGGTACGACTACGCGCTGTACGGCGCGGCGGCGTCGCTGGTGATTGGCCCGCTGTTTTTTGCGGGCGCCGAGTCCGGCCAAACGGTGGCCGCCTATGCAACCTTTGCGGTTGGTTTCGTCGCCCGTCCCTTCGGCGGGCTAATCATCGCCCACCTGGGCGATAAGCATGGCCGCAAGCCGGCCATGATGCTCACCATCCTGGTGATGGGTTTCGCCACCATCGGCATTGGACTGCTGCCCACCTATGAAACTGCTGGCGCGCTGGCCATTGTGCTGCTGATCCTGCTGCGTTTCATCCAGGGGTTGGGTGCCGGCGCGGAACTGACCGGCGCGCTGGTGCTGGTGGCGGAGTACACCCCCACCAAACGTCGCGGCTACTGGACCTCCTTCGTGCTGGCCATGCCGCCCGCGGGTGCCGCGATCGCGATCTTGAGCTTTTTGGCAGTGTCGAAAATGCCGCAGGACAGCTTCATGGCTGGCGGCTGGCGCATCCCATTTTTGGTTTCCGCTGTCCTGTTCATCGTCGCGGTCTACATCCGAAACAAGCTGGAGGAATCCCCGGAGTACAACGCGGCGATGGAACGCCGGGCTGCCGCGGAAGAACAGTTGAAGGTGCCGCTGGCGCAGGTCATTAAGAAAGACTGGAAGGCAGTTCTGCTCGGCTTCATGTCCGTCACCGGACACAACGGCAACAACTACATCATCTCCATCGCCTCCCTGTCGATCATGACGGCCTACGGTGACCTATCCCGCAGCCAGGCACTCACCGCGGTGCTGTGCGCCAGCTTGCTGGCAATCCTGCTGGCCCCCGTCGGAGGCTTGCTGGCGGACCGCTTCGGTGCCGGCACCATCATGGGCTTCGGTTCCGTCGTCGGCTTGGTCTTCGCCTACCCCCTATTCAAGGCACTGACCTCCGGCAGCTTCATCACCGCCTTCGCCGCCCTGTGCGTCAGCTTCGGCATCGTCATGACCTGCACCTCCTCCCCGCAGGGTGCATTCATGGCCAACCTCTTCGACGCCGAAACCCGCTTCACCGGCATGGCGCTGTCCCGCGAACTCAACGGTGTCGTCATCGCAGGCTTCACCCCCATGATCGTCGAAGCCCTATTGAAATCCTCCGGCGGCAACATCAACGGGGCGGCCGGATACATGGCCGCCTGCTTCGCCGTCACAGTGTTCTGCATGATCATCGCCAAAGGCCGCGGAAACAACCAGGCCCGCATCATCGCAGACGAAGCCGCCGTAGCGGCCCGCCCCGCTACCTAGACAACACGCGAGCCCCGCTGCGCACACACTTCAAGGCCGCGACCCACACAGCACCACCCGGTGCGGGGTCGCGGCCTTGACGTATGCACAAAACCCCGCCACCCGCACGAATAATCAGCGCGGATGGCGGGGCACAAACAGGGCAGAAAACCGCTGCTACTGGGCGGAAGGATCCACACCCGTTTTGTAAATATTGGCGTCCGTGCTCGGAGCATCCTCCGCAGTGCCACCGTTTTCAGGCACCCGCTTGGTGCCGAAGAACAGCAAATTCAACGTGATCGCAGTAAACGCCGCAGTGGTGATGCCCGAATTAAACACGGTGCCAAACCAGGTGGGGAACTGCGCAAACAACGTGTTGTCCATGACCGGCAACAACCCCATCGTCAACGACACCGCGATAATCAACACCGACTTCTCATTCATATGCACCTTCGTCAACGTGCGAATACCAGAAGCCGCAATCATGCCGAACAACGCGCCCGTCGCCCCGCCCAACACCGGAGTCGGAATCGCAGCAATCACCGCACCCAACTTCGGCAACAGGCCCAAGAAAATCAAGATGCCACCAGCAGCAGCCACCACATAACGCGACCGCACCCGGCTCATCGCCAACAACCCAATGTTCTGCGCAAACGCCGTGTACGGGAAGGTGTTAAACACGCCGCCGAGCATCGTGGACAAACCATCGGCACGCAAACCATCCGCAATCTGGCGGGGAGTAGCCTTCTTGCCAACAATTTCACCAGCCGCCAAGAAATCGCCAGTGGCCTCCACCAGGGTGACCAAACCGACCAACACCAAAGCAATCACCGCGGACGGCGGAAACTCCGGAAAACCAAAGTGGAACGGAGTCGCAACTCCCACCCAACGCTCATCACCAACACCACTGAGATCAACCTTGCCGAAAAACGCGGCAACAATCGTGCCGACAGCCAAGCCCACCAGCACCGACGCACGGGCGATGGCCACCGGGGCAAAACGCTCCACCAGCAACACCACAGCCAACGTAAACAGGCCCAAACTCACATTCGCGACACTGCCCGCATCATCCGCATGCCCACCAGCAATATTGCTGGCCGCCACCGGAATCAACGACAACCCCACGCACGTAATAAAAGAGCCCGTCACCAGCGGAGGAAACATCCACAGGATTCGGGCAAATACCGGCGCCATCAAAAACATGAACGCGCCACAGGCAAGAACGGAACCGTAAATCGCGGCCGGGCCGTAATTGCCGCCAATGATGATCATCGGCGGAACAGCAGTAAAAGTACAACCTTGCACAATGGGCAGGCGGGCGCCGAAACGCCACAAACCAACGCACTGCAACACCGTTGCAATACCCGCCACCAACAGGTCGGCGGTAATCAAATAGGGCAGATCACCAGGCTGCATCTTGCCGGCCTGAATCATGGCTCCGCCAAGAACAAGCGGCACGGCAACCGCGCCGGCATACATCGCCAGCACATGCTGGAACGCCAAAGGAATCATCTGCCTCGCGGGCGGAATCTGATCAACAGGATGCACCTGTGGTGAGGTGGCTGGAGCAGTCACGGCTAAAGGTGGGCCTTTCACAAAACGACAAAAACACTCGTGCACACGCCAGAACCCAACACCGTGGGGCGGGCACAACAAGACAGCCCGCAGCGGCACACGCCGGCCTATACTCCACCCACCGGCGCTACCCAAGCAGCACACAGGGGGCGAAAGAAAACCACAATAACCCTAATCAACACCCCGCCCCCGTGAGTAACCGAAAACCCAACCGGCCCCCACCCCCGCACCTCACAAACCCCCAAAATATGGCCCCAAAGCTGCAGCAACACAGCCCAGTGCCCCAACAAATACCTAGGCACGCCCCCACCAGACGGTAGGAACGTGCCTAAAAACCCAACAGGAAAAAGGAAACTAATCCTCATCCTCGTCATCGGTAAGCAGCGACAGCAAGGCGCGCACCGAAGGAATGACATACCAGCTGCCCGAGGTGGCGGTGGTGAAACGCGTCAACATGTCGCGGGGGCCACCATCGGCGCCCGCCATGCGGCGCAGCATCTCCTCCAGACGCCACTGATCGAAGGAGAACCCCACGAACACAGTGCCATGATCCTTGACCCCGCCATAGGACACATTGCGACGGAACACATCCAGTTCCTCACCGTCGACCTCCACCACGGATCGCGAAACGTGAGAAGAATCCGGCATCGCATCCTCATCCAACTCCACCGAATCCGGCTTCGTGCGACCGATGATGCGCTCCTGCTCCTCAACGCTCAAAGAGTTCCACTCCGTCGCCTGGTGCAACCAGTGCTGGAACAACAACACCGAAGCACCCGCACCCGGCTGGCCCTCCGGAATAGCCACCACAGAGGGGGCCTCGAACACGCCCGGGTTTTCGGTACCGTCCTCAAAACCGGTCAAATCCCGATTCTTCTCATACACCCAACCAACAGTCTCCTGGGCAAGGGAGAAGTGATCCGTGACCTTGCCGAGGATGTGCTCGGCGACATCAAACACCTGCGAACGCGAAGAAGATGCAATCCACAGCCACGCATCACGCTGGGTAGCAGGCATCGAATAGCCACCCTCCCCGCGGATCGGCTCGGAAAAATCATGCACCCCTTCAGGCACGTCCTGTGGAGCTGCAACCTCAGCCCACAAGGTGGGGCGGAAGCCAAGAACAACACTGGCACCGGCGGTGCTGGGCAGATTGCAGGCGTCAATCAACGCTGAAACGGACTCGGCAGGCGCACCCGTCAAGGTCAACTCGTAATAACCATGATCGGTGGTGCCAAGACCCGTGATTCCACTTTGGTAACTCATAAAACCAAGTATGCCTGCACAGCCAGCGCCATGCAGCTAAGCGCAACCTACATCACCGCACACACCCACCCCGGCCAGTCGGATTAACGGTTCACAATGTTGGCAGGATCAAAATCAGCAGGAGTAATCAGCTGTACATGCCCCGACAGACACTCAAAACGCACCGGAGTGTCACAAAACTGCTCCCCATCCGCATACGAACGAATCCCCGGCATGTGCAACTCCACCACCCGAGCAGAAAAAGCATCCACCATGTCATCTGTCGTGACATCTCCGGTAAACACTTTATGGAAGCGGCGCACTGCCTGAATACGCCCCATGTCGTGCAACACGGTGATGTCAAAAAGACCATCCGTCGGGTCTGCATGCGGGCACATCGCCATCCCACCGCCATAAAACGGAGTATTGCCCACGGCCACCAGCGACACCGGCAGGGAATAATGCACCCCGTCCAAGATCATTTCGCAAGGATGCGCCCGGAAAGCCATCAACTCGCGGGCTGCTGCCATCGAATAGCGATATTGGCCCTTAGGCCACCGCATCTTTTCCGCCCGCTGAGTCACCAAGGAATCAAAACCAAGACAGCCAATGGTGCCAAAAAGACGGCTAAAACCCTGCTCGTTTGACGCCCGACCAACATCCACAGCAGTCGTATGGCCAGCCAAAATGACTTCAGCCGCGCGCGTCGGAAACGTCGGGATCCCAAAAGCGCGCGCATGGTCATTTCCCGTACCCGCAGGTAAAAGACCCAAAGACACATTCGTGCCAGCCACAGCATTGATGCCGACATTGATCAGGCCATCGCCCCCGCACACCACTAAAGCGTCGATATCAGCCGAGTCGATCGTATCCTGCGCCAATTTCAACGCGGCCTGCTCATTAGCCCCCTGCAGATTCAGCACAGAAACCCCACTACGTGCAAAAACGCGGCTAGCTTCGGCGGCGGCGATACCCGCCAGGCCACGTCCCGAATTGGGGTTGCTAAGTAGCGCCACGCGGTTAAAAGTCATGAAACGCTCCTCGGCGTCTTGCACGAAACGGTGCAAAAGTAGTGGGTGAACTGTGTCCGCCAAAACCTTAGCTAACGACCACCATTGACGCATCCGAGAAAAGATCGGAAACGCCGCCAAGAAAAATCTCACATCGCGAGACATGACGTGGGCAAGTGGCCTACCCTCTCACTATGAGCATGGCGAACGTGACGGGTGAAGACCCCATTACCCTGACCATTCTCAACGCTGCCAAGAAACACATTTGCCGTAAGGGACTCGAAGAATTCACCATGGCAGCCATCGCTCAAGACGCTGGCGTATCAAAACCGGCGCTCTATGCGCGATTTGCCGATACAGATGCCATCGCACTTGCGGTCCAGGCGGCCGAACTCCGAGGATTGCTGGACCGTTTGGCGCAAACCCAGATGGCCTCAATGCCCAATACCCTCAACGAGATTGTTCGGCTCATTGTTATCTACACCGATGAACTGCGACGTTCAGAAGTGTTTTCAGCGCTGTCGGCGCGCAATCCAGAAATTCTCACCAGTTATCTGTTCACCCGGCTAGGCCCTACCCAACTAGGGCTCGTCGAATATGTCGCGACGTTCGTTCGTCGCGTTCAAGACCACGATCCGGACAATGTGAAACAGGACGAGGCACACCAGCTTGCGGCGATGGTTGTCAGTCTGGCGCAAAGTGCAGCATTGCAGTCGCCGGCATTCATTCCATTGCTTGGGGGAGAAGACCTCTGGCGTAAACACACCGCCTACATCATGGAGGGATACCTCGGCGTACCGCGCTCACAACGCTAGAACCAAGGAAAAACGCCAAACTTATTCTCCGCGACCCAATCGGCCTGCTGGGGAGGAGGGGCAATAAAGCCCTACAGGCAGCCGACTAACGGGGTTGTTGCGCATTGTTCACTTAGCAAGGTTCATAAAAACCTGTGCTGTGCTGGGGTTTTGTGTTCTGGTGTGGGGGTGTGTAACTTTATCCGGGTCAGCGCGACAGGTTCTGTTGCTTCTGGGGTCACGATTGGTGGCTTTGGGGGTTGGGATTGTGGTTGTGTTGGTGGCCGGATTTGCAAGCTGTTTGTGGTTTGTGTAGTCTCGGTGGAACCGCCATGGTGCGGCAACGAGTTGGTAAACGGTTGTTTACTTGTTTGGCTTGTTGCTTGTGTGTGGTGGGCACGATGTTTGAGAACTCAATAGTGTACCAATGTACTTGTTTTTTACAGTTGGTCTTTTCATGTGTGTGCTGTCGGGGGCTGCTTTGTCCCTTTAACACCACTTTTTGTGGTGACAGTTTTTTCATGTGAACGGATTGACAGGTTTTGTAGAAAACTTTGTTGCCGGGCCCCGCTTATCCCCGTCGGGATGGGGTCTGGTTTTTGTTCATGTAATTTTTGGATTCAACAACATTAGAACATGATGCACAGTTTTTGTGTGTTGTGTGCTGGTTGTTTGTTTTGTTCAGGTTTTGGACTCTTGCACTTTGATTAGTGGATTTTATGTCTGATTTTTTGTGGAGAGTTTGATCCTGGCTCAGGACGAACGCTGGCGGCGTGCTTAACACATGCAAGTCGAACGGAAAGGCCCAAGCTTGCTTGGGTACTCGAGTGGCGAACGGGTGAGTAACACGTGGGTGATCTACCCTGAACTCTGGGATAAGCCTGGGAAACTGGGTCTAATACCGGATAGGACCGCACTTTAGTGTGTGTGGTGGAAAGTTTTTTCGGTTCAGGATGAGCCCGCGGCCTATCAGCTTGTTGGTGGGGTAATGGCCTACCAAGGCGTCGACGGGTAGCCGGCCTGAGAGGGTGTACGGCCACATTGGGACTGAGACACGGCCCAGACTCCTACGGGAGGCAGCAGTGGGGAATATTGCACAATGGGCGCAAGCCTGATGCAGCGACGCCGCGTGAGGGATGACGGCCTTCGGGTTGTAAACCTCTTTCGCGAGGGACGAAGCTAGCTTGCTAGTGACTGTACCTTGATAAGAAGCACCGGCTAACTACGTGCCAGCAGCCGCGGTAATACGTAGGGTGCGAGCGTTGTCCGGAATTACTGGGCGTAAAGAGCTCGTAGGTGGTTTGTCGCGTCGTCTGTGAAATTCCGGGGCTTAACTCCGGGCGTGCAGGCGATACGGGCATAACTTGAGTGCTGTAGGGGAGACTGGAACTCCTGGTGTAGCGGTGAAATGCGCAGATATCAGGAAGAACACCGATGGCGAAGGCAGGTCTCTGGGCAGTAACTGACGCTGAGGAGCGAAAGCATGGGTAGCGAACAGGATTAGATACCCTGGTAGTCCATGCCGTAAACGGTGGGCGCTAGGTGTAGGGACCTTCCACGGTTTCTGTGCCGTAGCTAACGCATTAAGCGCCCCGCCTGGGGAGTACGGCCGCAAGGCTAAAACTCAAAGGAATTGACGGGGGCCCGCACAAGCGGCGGAGCATGTGGATTAATTCGATGCAACGCGAAGAACCTTACCTGGGCTTGACATATACAGGATCGCTGCAGAGATGTAGTTTCCCTTGTGGCTTGTATACAGGTGGTGCATGGTTGTCGTCAGCTCGTGTCGTGAGATGTTGGGTTAAGTCCCGCAACGAGCGCAACCCTTGTCTTATGTTGCCAGCACGTTATGGTGGGGACTCATGAGAGACTGCCGGGGTCAACTCGGAGGAAGGTGGGGATGACGTCAAATCATCATGCCCCTTATGTCCAGGGCTTCACACATGCTACAATGGTCGGTACAACGCGTCGCGAGCCTGTGAGGGTGAGCTAATCGCTGAAAGCCGGCCTCAGTTCGGATTGGGGTCTGCAACTCGACCCCATGAAGTCGGAGTCGCTAGTAATCGCAGATCAGCAACGCTGCGGTGAATACGTTCCCGGGCCTTGTACACACCGCCCGTCACGTCATGAAAGTTGGTAACACCCGAAGCCAGTGGCCCAACCCTTGTGGGGGGAGCTGTCGAAGGTGGGATCGGCGATTGGGACGAAGTCGTAACAAGGTAGCCGTACCGGAAGGTGCGGCTGGATCACCTCCTTTCTAAGGAGCATTATTATTTTGCTGGTTGCACACCGGCCGGCACTGTTTTGTTGGTGTTTGGTTTGTTTGTTGTGTGTGACTGTTTGATTTTTTTGACGTGGAAGCACACGTTTATTGCATGGTGAAGACGCTGTAAAAAACCTTTGATTTGTATGTTGGTGCACTGTTGGGTGTCTCGGGCATTTGTGCTCGTGTGTGACGCCTTGCTGGTGGCTGTTGTGGCGCAACTGTGTTGTGCTGTGGTGGTTGGTGGTGGGGTGTGTGTTGTTTGTGAACTGTATAGTGGACGCGAGCATCAAACGGTTGATGCGCATGGCCTTGTAATGGTTGTGTGTGTTGATTGTTTTGTATGTAATTTCTTATATTCTTTTTGTTTGCTGCCAGCACGCACTACTTGTTGGTGTGTGTTGGTGATTGTCAAGTATCTAGTGACCATTTTTTGTGTTGTGTGTTGTAAGGGCACACGGTGGATGCCTTGGCACACTAAGCCGATGAAGGACGTGGAAGGCTGCGTTAAGCCTCGGGGAGTTGTCAATCAAGCGTTGATCCGAGGATGTCCGAATGGGGAAACCCGGCCGTCGTTATGGGCGGTCACCTGCATCTGAATACATAGGGTGTGTGGAGGTTACGCGGGGAAGTGAAACATCTCAGTACCCGTAGGAAGAGAAAACAATAGTGATTCCGTTAGTAGTGGCGAGCGAACGCGGATGTTGGCTAAACCATGTGCGTGTGATACCCGGCAGGGGTTGCGTGCGTGGGGTTGTGGGAGCAATGTTTCTAAGGTCTGCCGGTCTTAGCTTCTGTGTGCGCGTGTTAGTGGAAGTGGTGTGGAGTCGCCTACCGGAGAGGGTGAGAGTCCCGTACATGAAAGCATGTCGCGATAGTTGTTGTTGTTTCCCGAGTAGCAGCGGGCCCGTGAAATCTGCTGTGAATCTGCCGGGACCACCCGGTAAGCCTGAATACTTAGTGTGACCGATAGCGGAATAGTACCGTGAGGGAATGGTGAAAAGTACCCCGGGAGGGGAGTGAAATAGTACCTGAAACCGTGTGCTTACAATCCGTCAGAGCCTCTTTTTGGGGGTGATGGCGTGCCTTTTGAAGAATGAGCCTGCGAGTCAGCGGCATGTGGCGAGGTTAACACGTTGTGTGGTAGCCGTAGCGAAAGCGAATCCTAACGAGGGTGATGTTTTAGTTGCATGTCCTGGACCCGAAGCGGGGTGATCTACCCATGGCCAGTGTGAAGCAGAGGTAAGACTCTGTGGAGGCGCGAACCCACTTAGGTTGAAAACTGAGGGGATGAGTTGTGGGTAGGGGTGAAAGGCCAATCAAACTCCGTGATAGCTGGTTCTCCCCGAAATGCATTTAGGTGCAGCGTCGTGTGTTTCTTGCCGGAGGTAGAGCTACTGGATGGTTTAGCGGGACCAACATCTTAGCGACATCAGCCAAACTCCGAATGCCGGTAAGTGAGAGCACGGCAGTGAGACTGCGGGGGATAAGCTTCGTAGTCGAGAGGGAAACAGCCCAGATCGCCGGCTAAGGCCCCTAAGCGTGTACTAAGTGGAAAAGGATGTGGGATCGCGAAGACAACCAGGAGGTTGGCTTAGAAGCAGCCACCCTTGAAAGAGTGCGTAATAGCTCACTGGTCGAGTGGTTCTGCGCCGACAATGTAGTGGGGCTCAAGTACACCGCCGAAGCCGCGGCACTCCAACACTTGTTGGGGTGGGTAGGGGAGCGTCGTGCAGCGTGTGAAGTCGCCGGGTGACCGAGTGGTGGACGCTGTGCGAGTGAGAATGCAGGCATGAGTAGCGAATGATGAGTGAAAAACTCATCCGCCGGATGACCAAGGGTTCCTGGGTTAAGCTAATCTTCCCAGGGTGAGTCGGGACCTAAGGCGAGGCCGACAGGCGTAGTCGATGGACAACGGGTTGATATTCCCGTACCCGTGCACATGCGCCCATGGTGAATCATTGATACTAACCGCCCATAATCATGATGATGCTTTCTTTGATTGTGTTGTTGTGTGCGTGCGTGGGACCTGATGTGGTAGTAGCCAAGCGATGGTGTGACGCAGAAAGGTAGTTGAGCCACTTATTGGATTGTGGTGTAAGCGTGTAGCCCGCAGACTAGGTAAATCCGGTCCTGCATTGTGGGTGAGGCGTGATGCGTAGCCCTTTTGGGTGAAGTTGATGATCCTCTGCTGCCGAGAAAAGCATCTAGCGATGTGTGTGTATGGCCCGTACCCCAAACCGACACAGGTGGTCAGGTAGAGAATACTAAGGCGATCGGGTGAACTGTGGTTAAGGAACTCGGCAAAATGCCCCCGTAACTTCGGGAGAAGGGGGGCCACGGCGGGTGCCGTCCTTTTGCGGGATGGTTGCGTGTTGTGGCCGCAGAGAATAGAGGGAAGCGACTGTTTACTAAAAACACAGGTCCGTGCGAAGACGATAAGTCGATGTATACGGACTGACGCCTGCCCGGTGCTGGAAGGTTAAGAGGACCTGTTAGACCCCTTTTGTGGGTCGAAGCGGAGAATTTAAGCCCCAGTAAACGGCGGTGGTAACTATAACCATCCTAAGGTAGCGAAATTCCTTGTCGGGTAAGTTCCGACCTGCACGAATGGCGTAACGACTTCCCTGCTGTCTCAACCACAGGCCCGGCGAAATTGCAGTACGAGTAAAGATGCTCGTTACGCGCGGCAGGACGAAAAGACCCCGGGACCTTCACTATAGCTTGGTATTGGTGTCTGCTACGGTTTGTGTAGGATAGGTGGGAGACTGTGATCGCATCACGCCAGTGGTGTGGGAGTCGTTGTTGAAATACCACTCTGATCGTAGTGGGCATCTAACCTCGGCCCATGATCTGGGTTAGGGACAGTGCCTGGTGGGTAGTTTAACTGGGGCGGTTGCCTCCCAAAGAGTAACGGAGGCGCCCAAAGGTTTCCTCAGCCTGGTTGGCAATCAGGTGTTGAGTGTAAGTGCACAAGGGAGCTTGACTGTGAGACTGACAGGTCGAGCAGGTACGAAAGTAGGGACTAGTGATCCGGCACCGGCTTGTGGAAGCGGTGTCGCTCAACGGATAAAAGGTACCCCGGGGATAACAGGCTGATCTTCCCCAAGAGTCCATATCGACGGGATGGTTTGGCACCTCGATGTCGGCTCGTCGCATCCTGGGGCTGGAGTAGGTCCCAAGGGTTGGGCTGTTCGCCCATTAAAGCGGCACGCGAGCTGGGTTTAGAACGTCGTGAGACAGTTCGGTCTCTATCCGCCGTGCGCGTTGAAACTTGAGAAAGGCTGTCCCTAGTACGAGAGGACCGGGACGGACGTACCTCTAGTGTGCCAGTTGTCACGCCAGTGGCATGGCTGGTTGGCTACGTACGGAAGGGATAACCGCTGAAAGCATCTAAGCGGGAAGCCCGTTTCAAGATAAGGTTTCGTTATTAGGTGCCCTAGAGACTATGGGGTTGATAGGCCAGATCTGGAAGCACAGTAATGTGTGGAGGTGACTGGTACTAATTCACCGAACACACCACACAAAACACCCTGCTGGGGTGTGTGGTGGTTGTCTAGAATGCTTTGATAATCAAATGAGCGTAACAACAACAAAGAGAACATATACGTTCGCGTCCACTATGCAGTGTTAGAAACAGCACACGTGTCACACAGTGTTGATTGTGTCGGTGGTTTTAGCGGTGGGGGAACGCCCGGTCCCATTCCGAACCCGGAAGCTAAGCTCACCTGCGCCGATGGTACTGCACACGGGAGTGTGTGGGAGAGTAGGACACTGCCGACCTAAACTTGAATAATGATGATGGAGCCCCCCAGGCTGTGACCACCGATTGGTGGTGATAGCGTGGGGGGCTTCACCCATACCCAGGGGATCGGGGGAAGGTTCCAGGGATCATTGCATCACTGGAATTGCAGCGAGCTGCAAGGCGGTGGGGAAACCTCAGGGGATGAGGTGTCTAATTCTGAGTTATTTGGTTGGCTCTGTTCGGTCGAGTCGCTTTGGCAGTGATTGATTCGGTATAGACAATCGCCATAACCGGCTTAGGGGGCGTTTTCGAGTTGTCTTTCCACCGTGCTGTTTTCCGGCATTTTTACATCTCCCAGTAGCTCTTGACGGCACTACCGTTGCGATGAGGCGCCTTCGGGTTCTCAGCGTATTAACAATCGTGATGTTTGGGGTACTTCTCCGCTCCTCACATCGATTGGCTTTAATGCTTGTTTGCGGTTTCCACTGTTTTACGTGTCGACAATAGCGCCGTGGATTCCGCACTAATCCGACTGGCAGTCTTCGCTCCGCTTTGTACGCGTAGTAGTTGTTCCTCTCGGCGGTGAGACCGATCTGTGCCCCGGTGGTGCGTATTGATTGTTTTGGTTTCTCCGGAAGAATAGAAAGAGGGCCTCACCGTTATGGTGAGGCCCTCATTGGTGTGTGTGGAGGTGTTTTTACAGGCTTTGGCCTTTTCGTTCGGGCAGGGCGAATGCGGACGCGGCTGCGATGGCGAAGGCGGCTGCGAAAACACTAAAGACTGCCTTGTCCCCACCGAGGTCCATCACTGCGGGCACAAGCATCGGCGCAATGACGGCTGCAACGCGTCCGATAGCGGCTGCGGTGCCGGCACCGGTGGCGCGGATGTGGGTGGGGTAGATCTCTGGGCCAATGGCGTATAGGGCACCCCAGGCGCCCAGGTTGAAGAAACTAAGCAGGCTGCCGGCGATGAGGATCATGGTGGTGTTTGCTGCGGTGGCGAAAAGCCCTGCCGCGCAGGCGGAACCGATCAGGAAGCTTGCTAGGGTTGCGCGTCGTCCCCACTTTTCCACCAGGAAGGCCGCACATGCGTAGCCGGGCAGCTGCGCCAGGGTGATGATGAGGGTGTAGCCAAAGGACTTCACCAGGCTGTGCCCCTGCAGCACGAGTAGGGTCGGCAGCCACATAAAGGCCCCGTAGTAGGCGAGGTTGACGAAGAACCAAACCGACCACAGGCCTGCGGTGCGGGTTCGCAGGCCGGGGGCGAAGATGGAGGTGGCGTTGCGGTGGGGGTCGGTGTTGGTGTCCTGTTGGGTGTTTGGGTAGCGCTTATTGTCCGAGCCGGCCTCGAAGAAACGCACCGCGCGTTCGGCTTCCTCGCAGCGTCCCACGCTTTGGAGGTAGTGGACTGATTCGGGCATTTGGCGGCGTACGTAGAGCGCGTAGAACGCCGGGAGCACGCCGATGAGGAGGGCTACGCGCCATCCGGCGAAATTGTCGCCGTAGGTGTTGGGGATGATGGTGTATCCGATGATGGCGGCGAGGATCCAGCCTAAAGCCCAGAAGCTTTCCAGGGCGACGACCATGCGCCCGCGGATGTGGGTGGGGGAGTATTCCGCCACCAGGGTGGAGGCGACGGGTAGTTCGGCCCCGAGCCCGAGTCCGACGATGAAGCGCAGCACGATCAGGGTGGTCAGGGTGGTGGCGAAGGCTGAGGCACCGGTGGCGAGCCCATAGATGAGCAGGGTGGCGGCGAAGACGGTGCGGCGTCCGGTTTTGTCGGCTAGGCGGCCACCGAAGCTGGCGCCGATCATCATGCCGGCGAATCCTGCTGATCCGAGCCAGCCGAGGTGTTGTTTGTCGAGCTGCCAGTCGGCGGCGAGGGCGGCCATGATGAAGCTGAGTAGTCCGACGTCCATGGCGTCGAGTGCCCAGCCGATGCCGGATCCGGCGAGTAGTTTTTTGTGCGCACGTCCGAATCGGAGGGTGTGCAGGCGCTCCAGTTGGTTCATGCCAGCACACGGTATTGTTTTTTGCTTATCGAAGCAAAATGTCTTTTCGCCCCCAGCTACCCCCATGCGTGTGAGGTGCGGGCGGGTTGCTGGGTGTGATGGGGGCACTCTTTGGTGTGGGTGGCTGGGGGATGGTTGCCGTTTAGGTGGGGCGTGGGCTGGTTGGGGCGCTGGTGTGCGGGGTGTGGCGGTAGTGGATGTGTGGGTGGGTGTTGGGCTCGTCGGAGACGATGGTGCCGAATTTGTCGCGTCCTTGGGGGTAGATGCGGGCGGTGATGGTGGTGCCGTTGGGCGCGTGGTTGAGGGTGTCGATGAGGGTGGTGATGAATTGTTGGAGGTGGTCGTTGGTGGTGTCGTCGAGGAGGGTGTTGCGGCGCCGGGTGGTGCCCATGGTGAGGTCGAGGTCGTCGAGGAGGGTGACGTTGACTCCGCGGGCGCGGGCGAGCCAGATGCTTTGGGTCAGTGGTGCGGTGTCGAGGTGGGGGCAGCGGATGGAGTCGCGGAGGCGTAGTTCGAGCAGCCGGGCGTTGGCGATTTTTTGTTCGGGGGTGAAGGCGTCGTTGAAGGCGACGTCGAGGAGTCGGATCAGCCAGTCGTTGGAGTGGGCGAGGTATTCACTGTGGGCGAGGTGCCGTTCGAAAAGGACGGTTTGTCGTTGGGCGAGCTCGTAGGCGACGGGGAGGGCGCGGGTGAGTTTGTTGATGAGGTAGGGCACGAACATGCCGGCGAGGATGACGGGCAGGGTTTTGAGGAAGTAGATGGGGCCGACGATGTCGAGGCTGGTGGTGGCGCGGAGGAAGATGATTTCTGCCAGCAGGATGCCGACGGTGGCCAGGCCGGTGAAGGGGCGGTGGCGGAAGGCGATGAGGTTGACGAGGATGGGGAAGATGCTGACGTACCAGTATTCGGGCCAGGTGTGGCCGATGGGGGTGTTGGAGAGCAGGCCGGCGGTGAAGAAGGTGAGGGTGCCGATGGCGGCGACTGCGGTGGCGACGGGCGGCAGTTTGGTGTGGGGGCTGCGGCGTAGTGCTTGCAGGATGACGATGATGGAGGCCATGGCGATGGCTTCGTGGGCGCCGAATTTGTCTTGGCTGCAGGCGATGGTGCCAAGGAAGGTGGCGCTCATCAGCAGCATCATGGGGGTGCTGTAGACGACGGGTAGGCCGAGTAGTTCGTAGATGCCGGGGGTTTTTACGGCGATGGTGGCGGGGTGGGCGGTGCCGTCGTTGTCGGAGGTGTAGCGCATGGTGACGGTGGTTCCGGCACCGGGGCGGGTGGACAGTTCCGCGGTGCATCCGGGGATGGATTGCACGCGTTTGATGATGGAGACCCGCACCCCGGCCCGGTCGGCGGGAACCGCGGCCAGGTCGAATCCGGGGCCGTTGTCGCTGAAGACGAGGCTGAGTCCGGTGTGCCCGTCGCCCGGCTGGAGGCGGTGGATGTTGAGGGTGCGCCTTGCGGTGGGGGCGTGGACGGCGGAGTTGCGGGCTGCTTGGTCGAGGGCGTCGAGTAGGGCTGCGGCGGTGAGTGCGTCGACGATGGGGCTGTGGGTGATGTCGGTGTCGGTGTGGAGGATTGTGTCCGGGGCGGTGTTGGCGAGCACCAAGCGGGCTTTATCGATGAAGTCGGCCAGGGATAGTGCGACGGTGGCGTTGGCGGCGACGGCGTGGACGTCGGTGTGGGTGCGGGTGGTGGGGATGGATTGCCGGTCCGGGGGGCTGGTGGTGCGCTGGATGCTGTTGAGGGCGCTGAGGACTTGGTCGTGCAGGTGTCCGAGGAATTGGCTTTCGGATTCCTTGAGGGCTTCGGAGTGCACGATGGCGGCGGATTGCCGCTGCGCTTCGGCGACGGTGTCGTCGAGGGTTTTGAGGGTGGCGCGCGCGTAGGAGTAGAAGATGATGAATGGGGCGGTGTATGTGGCGGAGAAGCAGCAGCGCACCAGCAGGGGCAGCGCATCCGCTTCGAAGGGGTTGAGGAGGGTGCCGACCAGGGCGATGAAGATTCCTACGAAGGGCCCGATGCGGGGCGGCAGTGCGGCGGAGATCATCATGGCGGGCACCCCGCAGTAGTCGCCCATGTTCAGCGCCGCCAGGGGGGATTGTCCGCTGGTGAGCAGGTAGCCGGCGTGGAGGATTCCGATCGCGATAAACACGCTGGAGGTTGCCACCATGATTGCCCGAATGGTGGTGGGTTTGGTCAGCAGGGCTGTGGTGGTCAGCAGCACCGCGCACCCCATCAGCGTCCACAGTGTGATGGTGGTGACGGGGTGGCCTTGGGGGTGCGTGAGCACGCTGCTTAGGCTGCGCCCGGCCGGGTCGTCGTAGCCGATGAGTACCAGCACGAACCAGATGCAGCCCGCCACCCCGCCGGTGATGCGCAGCAGGCGGGATTCCGCATGGAAGCTTTCCCCGATCACCCAGTCCAGGCGGCGGGGAACATCCACGAAGCGGGTGGGGGCTGGGGTGAAAAACTCAGCGGGATAGGGGGAAACCGGCACGACGAAACCTGCCCAACAGCAACCACAAACGACCAGGAACACACGATGGCGACACCCCACCCGCGGCACAGAGCACCGCGCCGCGGGCGAAAAATGAACGTCACCATCCCCACCCCAAAAACGCGTAGCCTTGCCGGCGTATCCACAGCGACAGGGCACAGCGAAAGGGCACATCACAAGGCCACAGTCACAAGCTCAGCGTGACAAAGCACGGCCGCACAGCCTAAAACACACCTTCTGGCCAAGACACTGCAGGCCACAAGGCGCGGCGCACGACGACCACGCCCAGCTGCAGCAAGCGCCAAGGTTTTTTTAAAAGTGGCCGTGCTGTGTGGCGGGCGCGGCGAAGCCGCCCTAAACGGGCAGAACGTTTTGGCACCACCACAGCAGGAGCTTCAGGCAACACGCACCTGCGCCCAGCTAGGCGGGGTGGGGGAGGAGGAAACTAGCGGGCGCCGGCGGTAATGATGCCGTCCTCAATGGCGCGGATCAAAAGCTCCGCCTTGGAGCGGGCCGGCCGACCCAGCGCCGCATACTTGTGGCGAATATGGGAAATATGGCTGCGGACCGTGTCCTCAGCGACGCCCAACAAATCGGCGGTCGCCGCCTTGGAAGGATTATCCAACCACGTCAACAAAACCTCCCGCTCGCGGGGAGTCAGCTGCGGGCGTTGATCATCCTTGGGCTTTTGGAAAGTGAGCGACATCTTCAATTCTCCTACAAGCAACCGCGACACCGCGCGGAGGTGAGATCGCAGCCGGATGAATGGACCTAGAATTCATCCGGAAATAGCGCAGAAGGGCTACGGATTATTGCGCATCCCTGCGAAGAGTTTTTAGTGTGAAACCTTCACCCGTAAGGGTAGTGGAAAACGCGCACGCCAGAAAGCCCCCATTTTCGGTGGCTTACCCCCGTAAAACCCCTGCGCATAGCCGTGCAGCGGGCCAGTCGGGTGGGGCGAAACCACCGCGAAAAAATACCCCCGCCCGTACCCAAAAAACCGCCCCCACATCACCGGCACACCATGCTTTTCACGCTGCAAAAAGGCAGTCCAAAACCCCGCCCGAAACCCCAGGGGCGAAAAACAGCAATTACCCCCAACGCCCGCCAACTGAAAAGCCACCCGCACCCTTTTTTCCGTGGCGCCTGCCTGGGGGTAACAGTGAGGAAAAGATCACCACAAATACCCCCAACCGAGGGTTATCTCTAGGTATCCAACGGGCCCGGCAAATACCCATCCTCCTGGCCCCGCCGCAACAAATCCACCTTCGTCGACGCCCGCCGCCCCTCCTGCTGATAACGAGTGCGAATCCGGTTGATGTAATCCTGCACCGTCTCCGGAGAAATATCCATCAAACTCGCCACCCGCTTCGCCGGCTCCCCCATCGCATACAACTCCAACACCTTGCGCTGCTGCTCCGACAAGGTGATCGCATCCGTCAACGGATCCGAATCAATCAACGCCGCCCAATCCGCCGTCGCATAAGTATCCCCACGCGCCACATCCTCCATCGCCGCCGCAATCGTCTCCGCCGGCTGCGACTTCTGAATCACCCCACCGACCCCAGCCAACATCGCCCGCCGCAACAAATACGGGCTCTCCAGGGAAGAAAACACCAACACCGCAAAACCCGCATCCTGCAGCGCCACCACGTTGTCAAAAGGATCCGACCCATCCCCAAGGCGCAAATCCAACAACACCACATCCACCCGAACCGCTCCCTCAGCCCGCGAAGACAAAAACTCACTCACGCTATGAAACGTGCCCACCAACACCGCATTCGGGCACGTCTCAATCACCGCCGACACCCCCATCAACGCAACATCGTGGTCATCGATCGCGACAACATGCAAAGTCATTCCACCAACTTTAAAGCCCCAGCCCACCACCCCGCCCCAGCTCACCTGAAAGGGTTACCCCACGTGGGGCAGAAGAAAACCCCGGCAACAACCGGGGCCACACAGAGAGAAAAAACCTACAACTCCAACAAATTATTCTTCGTCGCCAACACATCATCCACCCGATCCCGCAAGGACTCCAACCGCGTCCACTCAGAATGCGGAATAGCCTTCTGCGCCGCCTTGACCACAGACTTATCCGGAGTCGCCCAATCAACAGGCATCGGAGACACCTGCCGATAATGCAGCTCATTCTTGCGGGAACTACCACCCACCGCCACCGACGGCACCCGCGCCCCCTTCTTCGGCTGCACCCCATTAATCCGCGTCACCGTCCGCGCCGCCAACGCCCACCGCGGCTGACCCTCCGGATCAATCGTGGTATTGACCAGCGCCAACACCACCCCATCACGCGCAGACGTCTTCGCCACAATCGCCGGAACCAAAGGATAACGATTGTAATTGTCCGCCGGCGAACCAATCGTGCGCGGCAACACCGGAATCAACACCAAACACCCCACCCCGCACGCCGCAAACAACCCACCAGAAATCAGCCCCGTCGTCGAAGACTTCTGCCAAAAACTCAACCCCGCACCCACCAACAACAGCAACCCCAACACCAACGACGACCACTGCAAACGCCGCGCATCACGATACAACTCGTTATGGGCAGCATTGTAGGACTCATCAACCTCAATATGCATAGCGCTCATCTTGAAAACACCCGGCCCTTCCAGCCAAAACACTCAACTTCAGCGCAGCCATCACGCGGCGAAAACCACGCAACAACCACACCCACTGCACTCTATCCAACCACCGGTTCCCCCAACCCGCTCAATCCACCCCTACACATCATCCGCATCCACAATCCGATACGCATAGCCCTGCTCCGCGAGGAAACGCTGCCGATGCGCCGCAAACTCCGCATCCACACTGTCGCGAGTCACAATGCTATAAAAATGCGCCCCACTACCATCCGCCTTCGGACGCAACAGCCGGCCCAAACGCTGCGCCTCCTCCTGGCGCGAACCAAAAGTGCCCGAAATCTGAATCGCCACACTCGCCTCCGGCAAATCAATCGAAAAATTCGCCACCTTACTGACCACCAACGTCCGCAACTGGCCACTACGGAACTGCTCAAACAACTTCTCCCGCCGCGCCGTCGACGTCTTCCCCTCCACCACCGGCACCCCCAACTTCGCCGCAATCTCCTCCAACTGATCAATATAAGCCCCAATAATCAACGCCGGCTTACCCTCATGGGCCTGCAAAATCCGCGCAGCCACCCCATACTTCGCCTCCGCACACGCCGCCAACCGGTACTTATCCCGCGGCTCAGCCACCGCATACGCCATCCGCTCATCCTCAGCCATCGCCGTACGAACCTCCACACAATCCGCCGACGCAATAAAACCCTGCGCCTCAATATCCTTCCACGGCGCATCAAAACGCTTCGGACCAATCAAAGAAAACACATCCGACTCGCGCCCATCCTCACGCACCAACGTCGCCGTCAACCCCAACCGCCGCCGCGACTGCAAATCACTCGTCATCCGAAACACCGGCGCCGGCAACAAATGCACCTCGTCATAAATAATCAACCCCCAATCACGAGAATCAAACAACTCCAACGAGCGATACTCACCCTTCGTCTTCCGCGTCACCACCTGATACGTCGCAATCGTCACCGGACGCACCTCCTTACGCTCCCCCGAAAACTCCCCAATCTCCTCCGGCGTCAAACTCGTCCGCCGCAACAACTCATCCCGCCACTGACGACCCGCCACCGTATTAGTCACCAAAATCAACGTCGTCGTCTTCGCGGCAGCCATCGCCGCCGCCCCCACCATCGTCTTACCCGCCCCACACGGCAACACCACAACCCCCGAACCACCAGCAGTAAAAGCATCAGCAGCCTGCCGCTGATACTCCCGCAACTGCCACCCCTGCTCCACCAACTCAATCGGATGCGCCTCCCCATCGACATACCCCGCCCGATCATCCGCAGGCCACCCCACCTTCACCAACTCCTGCTTCAACCGCCCCCGCTCCGACGGATGCACCACCACCGTCAACGGATCCACCACCTGCCCCAACATCGGCGCCACCTTCCGATGCCGCAACAACTCAGCCACAATCGCCGGCTCCTCACTCACCAGCACCAGCCCATGCACCGGGCTGCTCACCAAACTCACCCGCCCATAACGACTCATCGTCTCCACAATGTCCACCAACAACGCCTGCGGCACCGGGAAACGCGAAAAACGATCCAACACATCCACCAACTGCTCAGCATCAAACCCCGCCGCCCGCGCATTCCACAACGCAAGCGGCGTAATCCGATACGTATGCACATGCTCCGGCGCACGCTCCAACTCCGCAAAAGGCGCCAACGCCAACCGCGCAGCCTGCGCATCAGCATGATCCACCTCAAGCAACACAGTCTTATCCGACTGCACAATCAACGGGCCACCAGACATAAAAACCACACACTCCTCAACACACAACAACACACGCGCACGCACACCACGCACACGCGCAACAACCCACCCAGTCTAAGCGCCACACCCCCACACCCACGCCCCCACCACACCAGCCACTCACTCCACCACCACACTCGTAATCCGATGCACCCCAAACCGCGTCATCTGACGCGTCTGCGGATTCAACGCATCCAACGTCCCCGCACTCAACCGCACCGGCTGCACCGTCACAAACTGCGCCACCCCCTCCTTACCCACAAACCCCAACGTCACCAACTTCCGGGCCCGCACCGCATGACCCAACGCATCCACCACCTGCGACACCGACGCACTCTGCGCCACCCCACCCGGATGCGCATCCGCATGCCGAATCGCCTCCACCGCCGCACCCACCGTCAGCGGATTCGGACGAGACGCAGCCGGCGCCTTCACCCGCGCCTGTGGTACCCGGAAAGAATCCACCCGCACATCAACCACATTGCCATCCCGATCCTCAGCCACCGGCTGAAAACCCTCCGCCTGCACATTCGACAACACCTGAATCAACGGCACATCCGCCACCGCCACCGTCGGCGCCAACAACCGCAAACCCACCGCACGGCCCCCAGCACTACTCACCACCTCTGCCAACAACGCCGGATCATCACACCGCAAAAAACTCACCGCAGTACCACCACGCAACACCCCCTGATTCCGCGCCACATCACCAATCAAATACCGCATCGCCTGCGGAATCTCACCCACCACACATGACTCCAACAACGACACAATCTCCGACTCACCCAACCCAGACGCAAACCCCCGCCGCAACGACGCCTCATCCACCCGCCACGTCGACGCCAAACCAGACGACTCCAACACCGCAAAACGCGACAACTCCACCACCACCTGCGGCACCAACGGACCCGGAGCCAACAACGTCATATCGCCCTGCGCCAGCAACACCGACGACGGCTCCGGAAACAACGACACCGCAGCCTCCGCCACCGCCTCAACCGCCTCCTGCGAACACCCCAACTCCGCCAACACACGCACCGCCCCCACCACCGCATCCCCCACCACAAGACCCAAAAACTCCGCATCCCCCACCAAAGAATCCACCACCACCGCATGACCCGAATGAAACTGCACCGGCCGCGCAAACGCCAACAACCCACGCACACCCCCAACACCCGCCACAGCATCCCCCACCGCACACCCCTGCGGCACCCCAGCAACCACCTCCACAAACGTCCGCACCGACTGCGAATAACCAGCCAGCACACTGTCCGAAGACAACACCTTCACCCCATCAACACCCACCTTGCCCGCCACCACCGACGACGACAACCACCCCTGAATCAACAACGCCCACGCATCCGGCAAAGACAACGCCAAAAAATCCTCCCCAGCACTACCCGCCGCAGCAACATAATCCCCACCCGTATCATCCGCAGGCAAAGGATCCGGCTCCCCCTTAGCTAACACCCCAGCAGCCAACAACCACCCCAACAACCGCGCCAGCGTCTGCACATCCGTCCCCAAAGACTCCGCCACCTTCGCAGCAACACGCACCCCCACATCACCAGCCTTGAGCAACGCAATAGGCTCCTTAATCACAAGACGCACCACAGCCGACGCCAACCGCACCGCCTCCGCAGCAGCCGCAGCACCCCGCGCATCCACATCCACCCCCGCAAGCTCAACAAACTCCGGCGCCACCGGAGCAATATCAGCCACCCGCGGCACTTGAAAAAACCGCACCGCAGCCGGAACCAACTCCACAAACATGCCCTCCCGAGCCACCAACACACCCCGCGAAATCAACTGCGGAATTGGGCGAGACGGATCCGCATCCGGTGCCGCATCCTTACTCGACCCCACCCCAGAAGCCTGCGCCAAACGCTCACAAATTCTCCGGCAGGCCTCGGGGAGCTCATCCACAACAGCCTTAACCTCAGCGGCGGAAGCAAGCGCGCCGGGAGGGGGAAGCAGGCGCAAAGCATCGCTGACGAGGTTGGTGGCGCTGACCGCCCGCCATCCCTCAGGGGTGACAAAAGCCAGTCCCGCCGTGGCCAGCTCCTTGAGGGCCTGGTCTCGTTGAGCTGCTTTCAACACCCACTGTTTGTGTGAGCGAAAACGCTGCTTGATGAGCGTGGAAATCTCCGCGGGGGCGACAGGGGTCATACTTGCGTCTAGTTCCTCCAACGCAAGAAACACCACCAATGCTGGGGCGCTCAACTCACGCACGGCGCGCACGGAGGAAGACTTCGCCACCATGCGGGAGGCCAAGACGGGAAAACCTGCAGGTATCGGGCTCAAAACATCGGGCCGGTTGCTTAAGATCCGGGTGAGCTCCTTGTCGGAGAGTCCGCGGAGGTGGTCGGCGAGGGCAGTTTCAAGCGAAGCAGAAGTCATGATGACAACATTTTAGTGCCCATAACGAGGTGACTAATTGCAGCAAGTCTGAAAGAATAGGTGCCATGTCTAACGTTGAGAAGAAGAGCTATGTTGATCCGGGCTGGCCTGCACACACCCCCGGTGACGGTCACCCCGTGACTGAGTTGGTTTCCAAGGTTGCTGGCGCATCCAGCCCCTACGGCGACGAGGTCGTGTTCCCTGTTCCTTCCGAGCAGCTCGGCTACGTTCACCCGTACACCCGCATCAACAAGTAAGGCACCGGCTGCCACCCGGGGGTGGCAGCCCATGCTGACACGTGTAGTGGCGTCCACCCCACGGTGAGACGCCTGCTCGTGTTTCTTCCACGCTGAAGGCCCGCGAACAACGCGGGCCTTCAGCGTTTTTGGGGGAAATAAAAAAGCTTGTTGCCCAGCAGACGTGGTGCTGCTGGGCAACAAGCTCAAAAGTGGGGCGCTGGGATTCCCGGTGGATTAGTGGCTGACTGCCTTTTCCACGCCCACACCCGTCAGGGAGCGGACTTCCATCTCTGCGGCCTTGAGCGGCAGGTCGTCAGGCTTGCCAATCAGGGTGCCGATGATACCCATGATGAAACCGGTCGGAATCGCAATGATCGACGGGTTGGTCAGCGGGAACCAGGCGAAGTCGATGCCTTCTCCCAGGAAGGACGTCGGGGTGCCGGACACGGCGGGGGAGAAGATGATCAGCACCACGGAGGTCAGCAGGCCACCGTAGATGGAAAACAGCGCACCGGTGGTGTTGAACTTCTTCCAGTACAGGGAGTACAGGATGGTCGGCAGGTTCGCAGCAGCAGCAATACCGAAGGCCAGGGCCACCAGGAAGGCGATATTCTGACCGATGGCACCGATGCCGAGAACGATGGCCAGCACACCGATGACGACCACGGTGATACGAGAGACACGCACCTGCTCTTCTTCGGTGGCTTCGCCGTTGCGGATGATGCTGTTGTAGATGTCGTGTGCCACCGATGCGGAGGCGGTGATTGCCAGGCCGGCGACCACGGCGAGGATGGTGGCGAAGGCGATAGCGGAGATGACGGACATGAAGAAGGATCCACCAACTGCGCTCGACAGCAGCAGCACGGCGGAGTTCACGCCACCGGGTGCGGCCTTAATGGTCTCGGGGCCAACCAGCGCGGCTGCGCCGTAGCCCATGACGACAGTCAACAGGAAGAACAGGGCAACAATTCCGATGGTCCAGGTGACGGAGCGGCGTGCTTCCTTAGCGGTGGGCACGGTGTAGAAGCGCATCAGCACGTGCGGCAGGCCGGAGGTGCCGAACACCAGGGCCAGGCCGAGGGAGACGAAGTCCAGCTTGGTCAGGTCGTTCTTGCCGTACTTCAGGCCGGGGCCGAGAACATCTGCGCCGTCGTAGGCGGTGCGGAATGCCTGCGCGGACTCCAGCACGTGGTTGAAACCACCTTTGAGGGTCCAGAAGGTCAGCAGGGAGATCACGATGGAACCACCGACGAGGAGCACTGCCTTAATCATCTGCACGTAGGTGGTGCCCTTCATGCCGCCGACGAGGACGTAGACGATCATGAGCACGCCGACGACTGCGACGACGCCGGCCTGGGCTTTAGCGCCCTCGATGCCGAGCAGCAGGGCGACCAGGCCGCCCGCGCCAGCCATCTGGGCAATCAGGTAGAACAGGGAGATGCACAGGGTCGACAGGGCGGCGGCCATGCGCACGGGCTTTTGCTTTAGGCGGAAGGACAAAACATCGGCCATGGTGAACTTGCCGGTGTTGCGCAGCGGCTCAGCGACGAGCACCAGGGCCACCAGCAGGGCGATGAGGAAGCCCACGGAGTATAGGAAGCCGTCATAGCCGTAGACGGCGATAGCGCCGGTCACGCCGAGGAATGCGGCGGCAGAGAGGTAGTCACCAGAAATAGCCAGGCCGTTTTGCCAGCCCGCAAAGGATGCGCCGCCGGTGTAGAAGTCGGAACCCTTCTGGCTGGTCTTGCGGGTTGCGCGGATCACCACGGTCATGGTGGCGACGATGAATAGGACAAAGACCGCGATGTTGATCAGCGGATTGCCGGTGGCAATTTCTTGGGGCTCAGCGAGCAGGGTGTAAGTCATGGTCGTTGTCCTTTAGGTCTTGTCCACAGCGGTTTGGGCGGCGGGGTATTCCATCTGATCGCGGATGGCTGCGGTCTCCGGGTCGAGCTTGTTGTCGGCGAAGTGGACGTAGGCCCAGGTGACCAGGCCGGCGGTGGCGAATTGGGCCAGGCCCAAAACCATGCCGAGGTTGATGGCGCCGTAGACGGGTCGGGAGACGAAGTCGACCGCGAAGGTGGCGGTGACGATGTAGAACACGTACCAGGCCATGAAAGCCACGGTGACGGGGAATGCGAAGCTGCGGAAGGTGCGACGCAAGTGCTGGAATTCTTGGGAGTTTTGCACTTCCAGGAATTCTTCGGGAGTGGGTACGTGCGGTGCACGTGCCTGGTTAGTCATGATGACGTTCCTCTGGTCTTGTTGTAGACGGGGGCTTGTTCGTGGTCAGGCCGGAGCCGTCGGCGCACTCTCGCATTGCGATGCGCCTCACCTTGTAAAGGTTGTGTGCGCTATTACACAAGAAAACTTCGCTAATGTCTCGAAAACTGCCTATCCAGTTGAAAGGTCAATCATGTTAATTTTTGTGAAGCCAGGTTGGCACTCCTGAATTAACAGGCTTGCAAAGATGTGTTTTTGCAGGTGTCACTATTTTTGGGCAGCAAAAAACCGCCCCACCTTTTGCGGTGAAGCGGTTTTTGTTATCTAGCCCCGAATGGGGGTGATTAGCGGTTGAGGAGACCCTCGATGGTGCCGCGGTTAGCGTTGTAGAACGCATTGAACTCGGTGCGGTGAGCGTTGTAGTAGTCAACGACGAACTGCGGCATCGCGATGTTGCGGGCAGCGAACTCGCTCTTGAGATCGTTGAAGAGCTTGTCGACGGCGGTCAGCTCGGGCTCGGAAGAAGCCGGGGCCGGAGCCGGTGCCGGGGCAGCAGCCGGAGCGGCAGCAGCGGCCGGAGCCGGGGAGGAGATGACCGGAGCGGCGTTCAGGTTGCGCGGGGTCGGTGCGGAACGCAGGCCAAGCTTGCGGGAGCAAGCGGGCCATGCGCCCCAGCCCTGGCCGGCCAGAACCTTTTCAGCAACAGCGATCTGCTGCTCGCGGGTGGCCTGGAAGGCGTAGCGGGCGTACTGCTGGCCGCCGTAGGCGTTCCAGGTGGAGGGGCTGAACTGCAGGCCACCGTGGAAGCCGTTGCCGGTGTTGATGGCCCAGTTGCCGCCAGCCTCACACTGTGCGAGGCGATCCCAGTCGGAGTCAGGTGCAGCGGAGGCGGTGGGGGCGAACAGGGTAGCGCTCGCGCCGACGGCCAGGGTGCCGGCGGCGATCTTTGCCAGGGTGCTGCGGTTGCTTGCGGCGTGACGTGCCATAAGGGTAAGAGTTCCTCTCAACGATGTCGGGGTGCCCGTGCGTTTCCTTGCGCCGGCACGGATGGTGCTGGCGAGGATTTTTGGGGACGCTCCGGGATGCAAAGTGATCATCGACGTGGCAAGTTAAAACGAGCCAAGGCAATGTTTTCGCCATGGGGCGGAAGTCATCTTTGCGGGGAGACTTTCGCGTATTGCGGAAGCGGGCGGGCTGGAAGCTAGTCGAGCTCGGGCGCTTGCGTGATGACACGAAAGTCGAAGTGTGGTGGAGACTGACAGGGTTTCGGGCGCGGCAGGCCTGACGGAAAATGTGGGGCCGGTGACAGCTACAGGCTGTCGGCCGCAGGCGAAACATCTGTTGTCTGCTAGGCGCCAAGATTAGCCACTTGCGGGGCAAGTGTCACGTTCATGTGGAGAAAAAATAACGAATTCATAACAACCTTTATAAAGCTGCAGGTCAGCGCCTGTAAAAGTGGAAAAAATCAGCTTTGTGATTTCACTCACCCTCGGAGGGTTTCCTGGGAAAACCCGCCAGATTTCGGCCATGAAAACGACACGTACCGAAAACTGCCCCACCACCAACGGCCAAAAACATCTCAACGCCCAGCCGCTGAACGACTGCCAGCGCCCACAGTGACCCCCGCTATCGCTGGTTGAGCCCGAGCAACAAAAGCATTGTTGTATACTTCATTGTTTCCCGACAAAGTCGGGATACTAATAGATCCGCCCAGAGGCTTTCGCCCCCACTTCGCAGTTTCACTGCGACAAAACCGGTGCGCGCACGCCTCGGGCACAACAAAAACACCTCACCGCCGAAGACCCCAACGGTCTTTAAGGCCCCTGAACAACAGAAAGGACACGGCCGTGCCCATTGGAAAAGTGAAATGGTTTGATGCCGAGCGTGGTTTCGGTTTCGTGACGAACCCCGGTGAAGAAGACTGCTTCGTCGGTGCCGCCGTGCTCCCCGACGGCGTTGAAGAGCTCGTCCCCGGACAGCGCATTGAATTCGACGTCGCCGAAGGTCGCCGCGGCCCCCAGGCGCTGCGCGTCGTCGTCCTCGACGAAGGGCCGCGTCGCCGCGCCTCCAAGTACACCCCCGAACAGCTCGCCGGCATGATCTCCGACATGGTGACCATGCTGGAAACCAAGGTGCAGCCCGACCTGCAGCAAGGCCGCCGCGTGGAGCGCAAGACCGGTCGCCAGGTCGCCGAGATCCTGCGCGCCGTCGCCAAGGAACTCGACGTCTAACCCACGCCAAACCCCCAAGCGCTACCCATAGCGCAGCGAAGTGGCCCCCGACTCCATATGAGGAATCGGGGGCCACATGCATAAGTCTGGCCGACCGGCAGAAACTACTTCTCTGGCGCCGGGGTCGCCGAGGCGTGCGCGAAAGCATCGTCGGTGCTCAACGACCACACCACCTCAAAGGGGGCCTCCTGCCCCTCATCGTTTTGCCCCACCAGCAAAGACTTCACCTCAACCACCACTAGGCGGGGGCGGTGTCCATCCGAACCGTCAACCGCGTCAACCTCCACCGGGATGGTTGCTTCCTTAGCCTCATAGGCCTTGAAGTACTCCTCACCGCTGGCAGCCGGCTCGTCATAGACCTTCGTCAACGCCCAATCGTGGTCGTACACATCCTTCGGCAACACAAGCTTCACATCACCGGTTTTGCCAATCTTGAGCGACGGCACCGGATTCTCGGGGCACTTCTCACCCAGCTCACACGCCGTAAAAGGCGTCACCTCCACGGTATTGTCCCCGCTAGAAGCCTCAATGGCTAAAGACGCAGGGTTCGGTGCCGGACGATTATTCCACCAGTGCTGAAACACCACCGAAACGGTGACCACCACTGCAACCGCAGCGACGAGAATGGCGAATTGGGTGAGATTTTTGCGGGCTGCCATAGGCACACAGTTTAGACACAAGTCGTGCACGCGCACAGGAAACCCCGCACACCCTGAAGCTATCCGGCCGAGGTGAAACGCACCTCATACATTTGGGGCCAGCGTTTTCCAGCCAACAAAAAACGATCCGAACCCGGAATGTGCGCAATGCCATTGAGCACGTTGTTCCTGTCCGGCGCGGCATTCGACTTCAGGTTCGACGCGTCGATAACCGCCGTCACAGTCCCGGTGTCCAGGTCAATGCGATAAATATCAGTGGTGAGGTAGCGGTTGGCATACACCACCCGGCGCCCCTTTTCGACGGTGCAATCAAGCTCGTTGAGTTTGTCGATCTCCTGGCCCTGCGACTGCACCATCACCCGTGAATCCTCCACGAAAGATTCCGGATCAATCAGGCGCAGCTGGTTGGTGCCATCCGACATGACCATCACAGAGTCGTCTTTGTCGAAACTGCACAGACCCCAGCCCTCCCCGGAGTAGCTGGCGGTCTGCACAACATCCAGCGTTGCGGCGTCGCGCTTAAAGGCGGTGCCCTGCCGCCACGTCAGCTGCCACAAAGTATCGCCAACCTGGGTGATTCCCTCCCCGAAGTACTTGTCCTCCAGGCGGGCTTGGGGCTGCCCGTGGTGCGCCGGGTCTTCCAGGGAAGTGGCGTATACCCCGGACTGGCCATGCCACCCGGTCGAGACCCACAACCTGTCCCCATCAAGCTCCAGGCCCTGTGTGAAGCTCGTCGGATCGAAAGGATGGGTTTTCACCACCGTGGTGGTCAGCCGCTCGGGCACCAGGTTCGGGTCGGGACCTTCTGCCGTTTGTGTGCAGCCACTGGCGACCAGCCCCACCACGGCACAGCACGCCACCACCGCGCGGGAAATACCGAGCGGTGATGCGGGATCTGCGGGTGGCGTGGTCAAGTTTGCGGTGGGGGACAGGCCCAGAATTGAACGCACTGTAGGGGGCATGCGTTCTATCCTGCACCACGGAAGGCATAATGTCAGGGTGGCTAAGCGAAACGGACCCCTTTTTACACCTGATGCAATCGAGGTGGCGCGCGCCGCCCTGGAGGAAATCGGACAGGTCGGCCGTCACCTTGGCATCCAAGCGCACAACAACGAGTGCGCCACCTTGCGCTTCGAGGCATACGAGCCCGGCTATTCCGGATGGGAATGGCACGCCGTGCTGGCATGTGCCCCCGGCAGCGATCACCTCACTGTCAACGAGTTGGCGCTCATGCCGGGCAACACCGCGCTGAAGGCCCCGGAATGGGTCCCCTATGACCAGCGCTTGCGCAAGGGGGACCTGCAGCCCGAAGCGCTGCTTCCGCCGAACCCCGATGATCCTCATTTGAAGGACAAAGACGGCCGGCTGGTGTTGAGCAAAAAAGGCGCAAAAGCTGCCCGGCAGCGTTGGGAACAGGGAAAGTTTGGCCCCCGTTCTGCCTACGCTCAGCACGCCGCGAATCCCTGCAGCAGCTGTGGCTACTTCCTGCCGCTGGGCAAGCCCATCGGTAAAGAATTCGGAATCTGCGCTAACGAATACGCAGCCGACGGCCATGTCGTCCACGAACGCAACGGCTGTGGCGCGCACACCCTCACCCCGATCGCCGAAAAGCACACCACCCTGGAGCCCTTCGACGACGAGCAGTATTAAACGCCCAGCTAGCTCGGCTCCACGCTCTCGGCCTCGGCCCACAGCTGGCGGTTAATGGCCTCCACCTTCAGGGTTGTGGGGCGTGGCTGGGCGGTGGCGTACTCCAACAGTTGGGTGACCTGCTGAACCCCGTGGAAAGAGTTCGTCAGCAGCACTTCGCTGCTGCGCACCAGCTCGGGCGATAGCCCCTCGGGGTGGGATTCGACGTCGATGTCGAAACGATCGGTTAAATAGTTCAGCACCAGCGGGCGCATGGTGGGCGGCAGCGCACGCGGGTGGTCGCTGATGTGGATGGTGTTGTCTTTGAGCGCGAGCACCGAGGCGTGAATCGCCTCAATAACATGACCGCGCTCATCCACCAGCAGCGCTTCGTGGGCGCCGTGGGTTTGGGCCTTGTTTTTCAACTGCGCCAACCAATACAGGTCGGGGCCTTTGACCGTGGGGTTGATTCTTTCGTCTTTTTGCAGATGCCCCCACAGCGCAATTTTGTCTTTCACAGGGCGATCGGGACGGTGCTGCACCAGAAAAGTACCGGTGTCGCAGGTGATTTTGACGTTGAAGGTGCCCTTTTTGCGCAGCTCTTTTCGCAATTGAGCCTCTTGCGCTTCACTCATGGGTTGGTAGGAGCGAAGGCGCTGAAGGTGGGCCGAAAAATTGCGCACTCGGCCGTCGATCATGCGAAAAGATGTCACGGACATGGTCTGTGTTGACTCCTGGGTGAATCCGTTGTGCGGCGCGCCGGAACACGGCGCGGCACTCCTAGCATTCCGTTAAAAATGGGGGCTGGTTCGGGATGCTAGGACGTGCCGCGGATCGGGTGACCGCATAAAAGCTCGAATGGTAAAAGCTTAACCCGAACCTCGTCGTATTCCTCGTCGGGTTTGCTCAGCCGGGTGATTGCCCCACCGGCGCCGTATTCGAGGAGGTTTCCGGTGCGCACGGCGGTACGAATCAGCATGCTGAAGTCCATGTGCTCGCCGTGGAGGTAGCCCATGATGCCGGAGTAAAACCCGCGCGGTGCCCCTTCGAGCTCGGCGAGGATTTCCATGGATCGCTGCTTTGGTGCGCCGGTCATGGAACCGCCGGGGAAGGCCCGCATGAGGGCGGTGGCCGGGTCGGTGTGCAGTTGCCCGGTGATGGTGGAGACCAGTTGGTGCACTCGCGGATAGGAGTGCAGGGCCGCGCAGTGTTCCACAACGATGGAGTGGCGTTGGCAGCTGCGGTGGAGATCGTTGCGCAACACATCCACAATCATGAGGTTTTCTGCATGGTCTTTGGCGCTGTTGGCCAACTCCGCCGCCAGCGCTGCGTCTTCTTCCTCGGTGGCGCCCCGCGGGCGGGTGCCTTTGATGGGCTGGGCGCGAATGGTGCCATCGTGGGCGTCGATGAAACGCTCCGGGGAGGCGGAGATGATGCTGACGGTGGGACTAATCAGCAGACCCGCCATGGGGGCAGCTACCCGGGAGCGCAGTGCTTGGTAGAGCGCCAGATCTTCCGCGGGGCCGATGGGGGTTCCATCGGTGTCGATGGTGGCGGTGGCTTTAGTGGTTAAACACAGCTCATAGGACTGGCCGTGGGTGATTGCTTCTTGGGCGCGGGCGACGAGCTGGGTGTATTGCTCGCGGCTGTGTGCGATCTGTGGGGCGCTGATCTTTGGGCATGCGGTGGGCAGGTGGGAGTCGTCGAGCAGGTTGGGCAGCACGATGAACTGCTCGGCGTGGAAGAACACCTGTTGGTCCGCGTCGAGGTCGGTGGAGCCGTCGCGGAGGCCATTGGCTTCATAGGTCAGGGCTCCCACGATGGGTGCGGCGGTGGGGGAGGCGTCGCCGAGGGGAAGCGTGGTGGGGGTGCGTCCGGCGGCGATGGTGGTGCGGCCTTCGAATTCGAGCCACGCGAAGTAGGGGTAGTGCTGCGCCCATTGGAAGGGGTTGAGTGCTTTCCACAGCATGTCGCCCAGGATGGTGGCGCCACCTTGGGTGCCGTGGGATTCGGGGTGGAATTGCACCCCGTAGTGCGGCTTGGTGGCGTGCGCGAGCGCCATGACGGTGCTGTCTTCGGCGCGTGCCAGGATGTTCAGGCCGAGCTGTTCGAAGGTGCTTCCCGCGGGTTCGGTGACATCGAGGGAGTGGTAGCGGGTGACCTCGTAGTGCTGGCCTTGGTAGGTGATAGTGCTGGTGAGGCCGTGCATGGGGTTGGCTGCCACGTCGACGACGGCTCCGGCCTCATGGGCGATCATTTGGTGCCCGAGGCAGACGCCGACGACGGGGCGGCCGGAGTGGAGTGCAGCGCGGGCTGCCGGCAGGTCGTCGGCGGGGTGGCCGGGGCCGGGGGAGATGATGTAGCAGTCGGCGTCGGGGAGTTCGGCGTCGCGGTCGATGATTGTCGGGTAGACCCCGATGGCGGTATCGACGAGGTCTGCCAACAGGTGGGTGAAGGAGTCGTGGTTATCAATCAGGACGATGCGGGTCACATGGGGGAGTCTATAAGTTGGCGAACTGGGGCGTGAGGTGGGATTGTTGTCAAGGCACTGTCACGCATCTTTTCTCTTTAAAGGAGACGCCCATGAGCGCGCCCCCCGCGCCGAACGCTGTTGACCGCTTTTTTAGCATCACTGAACGAGGCTCAACGATCGGCACGGAAATCCGTGCCGGTGTTGTCACGTTCTTCGCAATGGCGTACATCATCATTTTGAATCCCCTGATCATCGGCACGACCACCGACCGTGATGGGGTCTCCCTCGGTATTCCTAAGGTTGCTGCGGCGACGGCTTTGACCGCCGGCGTGATGACCATCCTGTTTGGTCTTCTTGCCCGCTATCCCTTCGGTATTGCCACGGGTTTGGGTATCAACACTCTTGTCGCTGTCACTCTTGTCGCCACGGAGGGCCTGACCTGGCCTGAGGCGATGGGTTTGGTGGTCATTGACGGCATCATCATTGTGATTTTGGCGGTCAGTGGTTTCCGTGTCGCGGTGTTTAGGGCGATCCCTGCCGAGCTGAAGTCCGCGATGGGCGTCGGCATTGGCCTGTTTATCGCCTTTATTGGTTTGGTGGACTCTGGTTTCGTGCGCCGTATTCCGGACGCTGCGGGTACTACTGTCCCGGTGAGTTTGGGCATTAACGGTTCGATTGCATCCTGGCCGACGTTTGTGTTCGTGTGTGGCTTGGTGATTTGTGGTGTGCTGGTTGCGCGCGGTACTCGCGGTGGCTTGTTCATCGGCATCGTGGTGACCACCATCATCGGCATGATCGTGGAGTCTATGACCCACGCTGGCCCGTCCTTTGTGGACGGTAAGCCGAACCCGCAGGGCTGGAATTTTGCGGTTCCGACGCTGCCTGATTCTTTTGGTGGCCTGCCTGATTTGTCCATTGTGGGCAAGGTGGATCTGTTGGGGGCGTTTGTGCACGTCGGTGTGCTTAGTGCTTCTTTGCTGGTGTTCACCCTGGTGTTGGCGAACTTCTTCGACGCGATGGGCACGATGACCGCATTGGGTAAGCAGGCTGGTTTGGCCGGCGAGGACGGCACTTTGCCGGACATGAAGAAGGCCCTGGTGGTTGAGGGTATGGGCGCGATCGCCGGTGGCGTGTCGTCCTCGTCCTCGTCGACGGTGTACATCGATTCCGCGGCGGGTATCGCCGATGGTGCGCGCACTGGTTTGGCGAATGTGGTGACAGGTTCGCTGTTTTTGGCGGCCATGTTCCTAACCCCGCTGTATGAGATTGTTCCCATTGAGGCGGCCGCGCCGGTGTTGGTTGTGGTGGGCGCGATGATGATGGGGCAGATCAAGGATATTGATTTCTCCCGTTTCGATATCGCGTTGCCGGCGTTTTTGACGATCGTCGTGATGCCGTTTACCTACTCCATCGCTAACGGTATTGGTGTCGGCTTTATCGCTTATGTGCTGCTGGCTGCTGCCCGTGGCCGTGCACGTGAGGTGCACTGGCTGTTGTGGGTGATTGCGGTGCTGTTCATGGCGTACTTCACCATCGATCCCATTATGAGCTTGCGCTAATGGTGTCTGTGATTCGGATTGAGGATCCGCTGGATCCGCGCCTGGATGATTACCGGGATTTGAACCGCAGTGATTCCCGCCCGGATCTTCCGGGCGGGAAGGGCTTGGTCATTGCCGAGGGCTTGTTGGTGGTTCCGCGTTTGTGTCAGTCGCGTTTCCCGGTGCGTAGCGTCGTCGGGTTTGGTTCGCGGTTGGCGAGCTTTATCGACGAGTTTGGCGATCCGGGGGTGCCGGTCTATGAGGTGACGCGCGAGGTGTTGGCGCAGGTTGCCGGTTTTGATTTGCACCGGGGTTTGTTGTGCGCTGCGGATCGTGCGCCGGCGTTGTCGGTGGATGAGGTGTTGGAGGGGGCTCGCAGCGTGGTGGTGTTGGAGGGGGTGGGCGACCACGAGAACATTGGCAGTATTTTCCGTAATGCTGCTGGTTTGGGGGTGGATGCTGTGTTGTTTGGGGCGGGGTGCGCTGATCCTTTGTATCGGCGTGTGGTGCGCGTGTCCATGGGGCATGTGTTGCGTTTGCCTTTTGCCCACATGGAGGGCACCCGTACGACCTGGCAGCGTGGCTTGGATGAGTTGAAGCAGCGGGGTTTTACGGTGGTGAGTTTGACTCCGGATCCGGCTGCGGTGCATCTTGCGGAGGCTATGGCTGGGGCTGAGAAGGTGGCGTTGTTGTTGGGCGCCGAGGGGCCTGGTTTGACGGAGCATGCGATGCGTGCGACTGATGTGCGGGCCCGGATTCCGATGGCCCCGGGCACGGATTCTTTGAACGTGGCGACCGCTGGTGCGGTGGCGTTTTATGAACGTGATCGGGCGCTGCGGTTGGGCTAGCCCCAGCATGCATGCGTGCGCGGCCTGAAAAAATTCCCGCTGGTGTGGGGTTTTCAGGCCGCGTGTGCGTGTGTGGGGTGGTGTTTAGTGGGTGGTGGGGGTGTCGTCGGTGGGGGGTGAATCGGTGTCGGGGAGGTCGCCGGCGAGGATGTCTTCGGGGTCGAGGGGGGTTTCGGGGCGGGTTTTGTGGGGGCGTTGTGGGGGCGCGGTGCCGATGATGGTGGCGGCTTTGTTGCGGGCTGCGTGCAGGCTGTTGCGGGTGGCGGTGAGGAAGTTGTGGGAGCTGCGCCGGATTTTGTCTTTGGTGCGTTCCAGGTTGCTTTCGAGCTCGTCGAGGGGTTGCCCGTCGTAGTTTTCGTAGTCGTCGTAGTCGCGGTCTTGGGCGAGGCCGAGTTTGGTGCTGGCGGCGGTGACCATGACGCCGATGCTGGGGGGCCGGTTGGGGGCGACTTTGGGTTGTTTGCGGCCGTCGATGGCGAAGGCTGCGACGTGGATTGGGGGGTGGGTGGAGTTCAGGTCGACGCCGATCCAGGCGCGTTCGGCGGCGCGTGCCAGTTCGGCGGGGGCGAAGGGCAGGGTGATGGAGCTGCGGGCGTTGCTGTTGGGGTGTTCGCCGGACCAGTAGGGCGCTTCGAAGGTGCCGGGCAGGCCGGTGTCTTCGAGAACTTGGTCGGGTAGGGCGCTGAGGGCTCTTTTGAGGGTGTTGCCTTGGAGGTGGGCGAAGGCGCCGAAGCCGTCGTTGATGCGCCAGGCGATGGCGTAGGTGTCGGCGGCGGGGACGGAGGAGAGCAGCCAGCTGGGCAGCTGGGTGATTCTTTCGATGTCTTCCAGGGCGGTGTGGACGACGGTCACTCCGGGGAATCCGCCGATGTAGAATTCGCCTTTTCCGGCGGCGGCGGAGCGGTTCATGGTGAATTCGCCGATGGGGGTGATGGGCCAGCGGGGGTTGAGCAGCGCGAGATATTTGCGGCCGAATCCTCGGTCGGCGGGGCCTGCGGAGGCGATGACCGATTCGGGGTCGGCGGCCGTGACAAACCAGACGGTGACGTGGGTCAGCGACACGGTGGCTGCTCTCCTAGGGGTGCTGGTGTGGTGGGGGTGGGGTTATTTGCGGGGGCGTTTGGTGTTGGCGCGTACGCCCAGCAGGACGTCTTCCCAGTGGGGGGTGACGGCTTTGCGTTTGGGGGCTTTTTTGGTCGGCTCTGGGTGTTTGAGGAGGCTTTCGCCTTCCAGCAGTGAGTCGTCGTCGCCGGTGAGGGTGGTGGTGTCTTCGCCGATGACGGGGAGGTCGTCGCGGGTGCGTTCGGTGCTGGTTTCTTCTTCCCCGGTGGTGGGGGCGGTGAGGTCGTCGTTGACGACGCCGAGGTTGCCGCGGCCGGCGCGGCTGATGGTGCGCACGGGGCGGGCGAAGTCGGGGTCGATGAGGTCGGCGGCGAGGGCGTTGCGGGCGACGGCGGTTTCGGGTGATTGTCCGCGGCCGTGGTAGGACCATTCGGCGGTGTTGGTGGACAGTCCGGCTTTCCAGGTGAGGACGACGACCCATTGGTGGGAGGCGTCGCGGTAGGCGTCCCAGTGGGCGCTGGTCAGGTCGAGGTCGCGGGCGGCGAAGGCGGTGGCGATGACTTCGAACAGGGTCAGTGGGCTGGGGCCGTCGTCGCGGACGGGGTGGGCCCTTTTGGCCATGTCGGCGATGCGGGCGCGTTCGAGGAGCACAGGGTGTGCGAAGGGCTCGATGCGGGAGCGTGCCACGTCGGCTTCTTCGGCGACTTCGTCGATGGTTTTGCCGGAGCGGATGCGTTCCTGGATTTCGCGGGGCCGCAGGGTGAGCGGGTTGGAAAGGCCCGGATCGGGGGTTTGTGCTTCGCGGCGCGGCTGTGCGGCAGGTGCGGACTGCCCGGGGTCTTCGCTGTTGTGGGTGTGCTGGGTATCGCCGGTATCGCCGGTATTGCCGGTGTCGCTTGCGGTGGCTGTGTCACCGGTGTCGACCGTGTCAACCGAGTCAACCGTGTCGCCGGTGTCGCCGGTGCTGTTTTCGCCTGCGGCGGGGACGGGGGCGGCTGGGTCGCTGTTAGCGGTATCGGCCCCGGGGTCAACGGCGTCGCGGGTGGCGGAGGAGTCGTCGCGGGCGGAGCTCAACGCGGTGATGGGGGTGGCGGCTGGGGTGCCGGAGATGAGCGATTCCAGCGCGGCGCGCACCTCGTCGGTGACGGCGAGGAAGAAGTGGTGGGTGTCTTCTGTGCTGTCGTCTCGCTGGGCCTCACGAAATACCAGCGAGGAGGCGTCGGAGTCATCGGCGATAAGAATGAGCTCTCGCATAAATGGGTCCTCTTGTTCTCGTGGGAATGCGGCAACGCGCCGGGGTGAATAACACCACTGTAACTGACGAACGCGCGGTACCGGGAAGTTTTTCCACTCGGTACCGCGCGTTGCGTGCGGGTGGCGGGGAGCACCTTGGTGTTGGTGTTCCCGGCCGGGGAGGCGTTATGCCTTGCGGGCGAGCCCGTTATCGAGGACGTAGTCGATGGCCTTGGTGAGGGTTTCGACGTCGGCGGTGTCGATGGCGGGGAACATGCCGATGCGCAGCTGGTTGCGGCCCAGCTTGCGGTAGGGCTCGACGTCGAGGATGCCGTTGGCGCGCAGGATCTTGGCGATCTGGGCGGCGTCGACGGTGTCGTCGAAGTCGATGGTGCCGACGACCAGGGAGCGCTTGGCGGGATCCTGGACGAAGCAGGATGCCTCGGCGCGGTTGTCGGCCCAGGAGTACAGGGCGGTGGAGGAGGCGGTGGTGCGGGCCACCATGCCGTCGAGGCCGCCGTTGGCGTTCATCCACTGCACCTGGTTGTCGAGCATCAGCAGGGTGCCGACGGCCGGGGTGTTGTAGGTCTGGTTCTTGCGGGAGTTATCGACTGCGGTCTGCAGGTTCAAAAACGCCGGGATGAAGCGGTCGGAGGAGTTGATCTTCTCGATGCGCTCGATGGCGGCGGGGCTCATTGCGGCGAACCACAGGCCGCCGTCGGATGCGAAGCACTTCTGGGGGGAGAAGTAGTAGGCATCGGCCTGGGACATGTCGACGGGCAGGCCGCCGGCGCCACTGGTGGCGTCGATGAGAACCAGGGAGCCCTCGGAGTTTTCGGGGCGCACCACATCGACCATGGCACCGGTGGAGGTCTCGTTGTGGGCCCAGCCGATGACGTCGCAGCCGTCCATGGCGATCGGGGCGGGCGCGTCGCCCGGCTCCGCGTTGACGATGGTCGGCTCGTCCAACCAGGGGGCCTTCTTGGAGGCGGCGGCGAACTTCGAGGAGAACTCGCCGAAGGTGAGGTGGCCGGACTTGTTCTCAATCAGGCCGAAGGTTGCGGCATCCCAAAATGCGGTCGCACCACCCAGGGAGAGAATGATTTCGTAGCCATCCGGCAGGGAGAACAGTTCGCTCAAGCCCTCACGAATGCTGCCGACGACGTTCTTGACCGCCGGCTGGCGGTGGGAGGTGCCGATGATGGACTGCTTGCCGTCGACGATCGCCTGGATCTGCTCCGGGCGGACCTTGGAGGGGCCACAGCCGAAACGGCCATCGTTGGGCAGAAGTTCGGAGGGAAGGGTGGGGAAATCAGACATAAGCGGTGCTTTTCTGTTCGACTTTAGGGGACTGGCACGCCGAGAAAACTTTCCCGCACAATCACGCCCGGCTGGGGCGGACGGCCGCCGCCTGGCGGTGGTGCGGGGAAAAGGGGGACTGGCCTTGCCTGACTCCATACTCTAGCGGTGCCGGTGGGGGTGTCGCTGCGCGCGGGGTAGGCGGGCGGGGGTGTGTAACAGCAGATGTGAAAAGTATCGGGTGTTGCAACGTTGCGAAGATTGCGCGAACGCGTGCAGCGCCCCGCATGGTAGGGGGTAGTAAGTGGGGGTAAAAGTTGGGGCCGTGGCCTGGGGTTTTGTCGCACGAATCGATTCCCGTTGACCGCGCCCGGATTTTCTGTCGTGTTCATCACAGCTTTGGTGCACTGTGGGGCAACCCACGGAGCTTTGTCGGGCAGGTTCTGCGCGCTGCGAGTGGGCTTACCGGCAGGAAGCCCTGCCGCATATGCAGGCTCGGTGGATAAAAGCACCGGGCCGGTATAGCGTGAACCGCACGCCCTTTCTGAAAGTGCTACTTGCACAACGGCTACAACGGCCGGTGCCGACTGTGAACAACGGTCGCACCCGAGGCGTTGTGACCGGGTGGCAGCGTGGCAGCGTTGAGGAAAGCGGCAGTGTACCGACGAAAGCGTTCGCGTCTCCCACCGGAGAACACAAAGAAATACTGGGCCCTCGCGCCGCGCACCACCCCGAAATGCGACACTCAACGTGTTCGCCCGGGGGCGACGCGGTCGAGACCACCGCAGCATCGGCCAGCTCGAGGCGACCTCGCGCCACCCCAACCTGGCGGGATCATCCACGGTGCCACCCGCCAACAGGCGGATCGCACCAGATGGCACCAACGCCTATGGGGTGATTTTTTCGGGTCGAACGCTGCAGGTTAGAGCCCCCTTAGTGTCAAAAGTGGGAAACTCGCGAACTTACCGGATAACATCACCGGAATCAGTGGGCGCCACCCCTCGCGGGGTGGGTAGGCACGAATGTAACCCGTTCGTTGCTCGCCCCGGCGCCCAAGAAGAATAAATGCGAAAGGCACACAGTGGCATCTGACAACAAGGACAAGGCAGTTCTTCACTACCCCGGCGGCGAGTTCGAAATGGACATCGTCCGCGCTACCGAGGGTTACGACGGCATTGCGCTCGGCAAGATGCTCGCCGAGACCGGCATGGTGACCTACGATCCCGGCTACGTGAGCACCGGCTCCACCGAGTCGAAGATCACCTACATTGACGGCGAGCAGGGCATTCTGCGCTACCGTGGCTACGCCATCGAGGACCTGGCAGAAAAGGCCACCTTCAACGAGGTGTCCTACCTGCTGATCCACGGCGAACTGCCCACCCAGGAGCAGCTGCTCAAGTTCAACGATGAGGTTCGCCACCACACCCTGCTGGACGAGGACTTCAAGAAGCAGTTCTCCGTCTTCCCGCGCAACGCCCACCCCATGGCCGTGCTGGCTTCCTCCCTCAACATCCTCTCCACCTACTACCAGGACGAGCTGGACCCGTTGAACCCGGAGCACCTCGACAAGGCCACCGTGCGCCTGATGGCTAAGGTTCCCATGCTGGCCGCCTACGCACATCGCGCCCGCCACGGCGAGCCCTACATGTACCCGGACAACTCCCTCAACGCGCGCGAGAACTTCCTGCGCATGATGTTCGGCTTCCCGACCGAGCCCTACGAGGTCGACCCGCTGCTCGTCAAGGCCCTCGATCAGCTGCTGATCCTGCACGCCGACCACGAGCAGAACTGCTCCACCTCCACCGTCCGCATGGTCGCCTCCGCGCAGGCCAACATGTTCGTCTCCGTCGCCGCCGGCATCAACGCCCTGTCCGGCCCGCTGCACGGCGGTGCAAACCAGGCCGTGCTGGAGATGCTCGACGAGATCAAGGCCAACGGTGGCGACGCCACCGACTTCATGAACCGCGTGAAGAACAAGGAGCCCGGCGTCCGCCTGATGGGCTTCGGCCACCGCGTGTACAAGAACTACGACCCGCGCGCCGCCATTATCAAGAAGACCGCCCACGAGGTCCTGGAGAAGCTCGGCGGCGACGACACTCTCGAGCTCGCCATGAACCTCGAGGAAATCGCACTGGCCGACGACTACTTCATCAGCCGCAAGCTGTACCCGAACGTCGACTTCTACACCGGCCTGATCTACCGCGCCATGGGCTTCCCGACCGACTTCTTCACCGTCCTGTTCGCCATGGGCCGCCTCCCCGGCTGGATCGCCCAGTACCGCGAGCTCGTCGAGAACCCGGCCTCCAAGATCTACCGCCCCCGCCAGGTCTACACCGGCGAAACCCTCCGCGAGTTCATCCCCCGCGACAAGCGATAAGGCCACCGCGCACCCCCACAAAGTGGGGGATAGGCGCCAGTCGCCACGCACACAACGCCCCGCACGTACGTTGCCCTCGCACCCCACCAGGTGCCGCAACGCAAACGGCGGGGCGTTGCCCATCACCAGCCAAAAACCACCAACACCCGCCTGGGTCACACCCCCACCACCCGGCACCCCGCCCGGGGTGCCCCTGGGTAAAAAGGGGCGATTTCTGCTCGGAGTCGCTAGGATAGTGGGGCACAACAGCGCGGCCCTGTGCCGCGCCCAACCATGCACCGGGGCACGCGAGGTACGAAAAAGTCTTCCCGGCACCACCGCCGAAACCACTTTTTAGGACATCGCCTGCGCACCCATGCGCCCGCCCCACCACCCGCACACCCGTGCAGGAACCCGCCCGCCAGGCAGCATCTGCACGCGCCGCGGGCACATGGTTGGATCGCTAACAACTTTTGCTTTATGCACAAGGAGCCACAATGGAAAAGCCCGTCATCGAGGTCCCGCAGGGTCCCAAGCCGGAAGACATCGTCATCAACGACCTGGTCGTCGGAACCGGCAAAGAAGCCACCCCCGGCAGCACCCTGACCGTCCACTACGTGGGCGTCGACTTTGAAACCGGCGAGCAGTTCGACTCCTCCTGGGACCGCGGCCAAGCCATCGAATTCCCCCTCGACGGCCTCATCGCCGGCTGGCAGGAAGGCATCCCCGGCATGAAAGAAGGCGGCCGCCGCCAACTCATCATCCCCCCGGAGGCCGCCTACGGCCCCGCCGGCTTCGGACACCCCCTGTCCGGCTGCACCCTGATCTTCGTCATCGACCTGATCGAAGTGCACTAAACCCCACCCCTTAAAAACAGGCTGTGGCCCCGACCAAACGGTCGAGGCCACAGCCTGTCACTGTTTTCAAGGGCAACACACGCCCGATGCCCGCTAGGCGGGAGAATCCCCCAGCTGCTCATAGTGGCGGAAACGCTGCTCCCGGCCCACCCGCTGCGGCGCATTATCCAGCTCCCACAAAGTGTGATCGATCGCAGCAATCACCCGCTCCACAAACGCCTCAGGCTCCTCCGCAGCATCCGGGTTCTCCGGGATCAACGCATCAACAATGCCCGCAGCCCGCAAATCACGCGCCGACACCCCCTGCTCCTCCATCATCTGGGGCGCATGAGTGGTGTCGCGATAAATAATCGCAGACGCCCCCTCCGGAGGCAGCGGCGACAACCACGCATTCTCAGCAGCCAACACCCGATCACTGGGCAACATCGCCAAGGCGCCACCGCCACAGCCCTGACCCAAAATGATCGACACCGTGGGCACATCCACATCCACCAGCTCGCCCAAAGTACGCGCAATAGAGCCCGCCATGCCATTTTCCTCGGCGTGCTGGCTCAACTCCGCACCCGGCGTATCGATGATGCTGATGAGCGGCAGCTTCAACTCGTGCGCCAGCGCAATACCGCGACGCGCGAAACGCAACGCCGCCGGCCCCAACTCATCCTCACCATGCGGGGGCTGCGCATGCCGATCCTGGCCAATCAACACCACCGGGCGGTGCCCGATGCGAGTAATCGCCACTGTCACCGCCGGCCCCACCCGGCCATCGCCAGTACCCGACAGGGCAATCAAATGCTTACTCAGCTTGCCCGTGAGATCCCGCAACCCGGGACGGTCCCTGCGGCGCGTGATCTCAATGGACTCCCACGCAGAGCGCTGCAGCTCACCGGCATCTTGCGGCCACGGGCCCAAATCATGATCCGGGTGCGTCGGACGCAACACATCCACAATCTTGATCACCGCATCCCGCAGCTGGCTAGGATCCAGCACCCCATCAATCACCCCATGGGCAGCCAAGTTCTCACCCGACTGCACCCCCTCGGGCATGGGGGTGCCGGTGGTCAACTCCACCACGCGCGGGCCTAAGAAGCCCAACAACGCATCCGGCTCCGCAAACGTGAAATGACCCGCAGAACCCCAGGAGGCCATCACCCCACCGGTGGTGGGATTGCGCAAGTACACCAAAAACGGCAAGTGGGCGTCCTTGTGGCGATACACCGCGGTCGTAATAGAGACCATCAGCGCAAAAGCCGGGGTGCCCTCCTGCATGCGGGTGCCACCAGAAGACGGCGAAATCAGCAACGGCAACTGCTCTTGGGTGGCCCGATGAATACCAGCAATGATCCGGCGGGCCGTGGCCGCCCCAATCGAACCGCCCAAGAAACCAAACTCGCTGAGCACAAACGCCACGCGGGTGCCCTTCACGGTGCCCTCGCCGGTAATCACCGACTCGTCCACCCCGGACTTCTCCCGGGCCCGCGCCAGCGACGCCCGGTAATCCTCAGAAATGTCCCCATACTCCGGGGGAGTATCCCAACTGATGAAGCTGTCGGGGTCGAGAACCTGGTCAATAAGGTCATGTGCGGATGTGCGACTCATGACACAACACGGTAGCCCCGGTGTCGAAACCTGTCCGGAAAATCACCCAAAAACACCCCCACCACCCCCACCGCTGCCGGCCCCACACCACCCCAACCCTTCACGCCCCGCCCGTGGCCCCTGCACAACACGGCCCGGAAGTGTTTCAATGGTGGGTATGACGAAGATGCTGACGCTCAACGACTCGACCCCCATGCCGCAACTCGGCTTCGGGGTGTGGGAACTCACCGGCGATGTCGCCTATAACTCTGTCCGTCGCGCCATCGAGGTCGGCTACCGCCACATCGACACCGCCTCCCTGTACAAGAACGAAACCGAGGTCGGCCGCGCCATCAACGATGCCGTAGCCGCCGGCGACGTCACCCGCGACGAACTGTTCGTCACCACCAAACTGTGGAACGACCAGCACCACGAACCGGAAGTCGGCTACCAGCAATCCCTGGAACGCCTCGGCCTCGACTACGTCGACCTCTACCTTTTGCACTGGCCCTGCCCGGCCCAGCGCTCCATGGTCAAAGCCTTCGACGGTATGGCCAAAATGCAGGGCTACGGCACCGTGCAATCCATCGGCGTGGCCAACTTCTACCCCGAGGCCCTCGACGAACTGATCACCCGCTGCGGAATCGTGCCGGTGGTCAACCAAGTCGAGCTCCACCCCGGCTTCTCCCAAAGCGACATCCGCGCCGCCGACGCGGAGCGCGACATCGTCACCCAGGCGTGGTCCCCGCTGGGCCGTGGCAGCATCCTGGACAACCCCGTCCTCGTCGACATCGCCCGGGAACTCGACGCCACCCCCGCACAGGTCTGCATCGCTTTTGTGCTCGGCCTGGGGCTGTGCGCCCTGCCCCGCAGCAGCAACCCGGAGCGCATCGAGGAAAACTTCCGCGCCCAATCCCTGGTGCTCAGCGAGGAGCAAATGTCCCGCATCCTCGCCCTCGATAGTGACGAAAATCGCATTGGTCCCGACCCGCGCGTCTGGCCCGAAAGCTAGGATCACAAACATACCCCGGCGACAACCGACAACACTGCCGAACCGGCACCCAGCACGGTTGACAGCTCGCGGGCGTTTCCCCACCTTCAGCGGTGGCGGGCGCGCCCGCGTTTGCCTATCTGCCCACCTGTGAGTACCCCGCAGTATTCGCGGTGCCGGGGAAGACCACACCCACCAGCCCCTGTCAGCGCTCGCGCTGGCCCAGCCGAATCAGAAGACACCACAAAGGGGGATCTGCGCACATGACCGGCCAGGATCTGCACGCACAACTTCACGACACCTTGCGCGCCCACACCTCCGAGGTGCTGCGCCTCGAGGTCGACCGCCACGTCCTCATCGCCACTATCACCCGGGAACACAAGCGCAACGCCCTCGATGAGCACACCTGCAATGAGATCGCTGCCGTGCTCAATGACATTGCGGCCGTCGATGAACAGCAGCCCGTCGACCCGCCCATCCGGGCGGTGCTGATCCGGGGCGAGGGCAGTGCTTTTTGTGCCGGCGCAGACCTGTCGGGCTCCGTATACGGCGACACCTTTCACGCCGCACTGCATGGCATGCTGCAGTCGATCATCTCCTTCCCCTACCCGGTCATCGCGGACGTGCAGGGGCCTGCGGTGGGGGCGGGCACCCAGCTGAGCTTGGCCTGCGATTTGCGGGTTGTGGGCCCGGCAGGCTGGTTCATGGTGCCGCCCGCCAAGCTGGGTTTTGCCCTCGACAACTGGACGCTGCGCCGCACCGAGCACCTCGTCGGCGGCGGTTATGCCCGCACCATCATGCTCGCCGGGATGAAAGTCGACCAGGAAAAAGCCCTCGTCAGTGGGTTTGCCTCCAGCGGTGGGGATAGTGCTGCGGCGCTCGAATTCGCCCACCAGGTGGCCGGTGGTGCCCCGCTGTCTGTCAAGCACCTCAAAGACGTGTTGAACGACGCCGGCTACGGCTTCGAACTGACCGCCAAACAGCAGGCCGCCTACGAGCAGTGTTGGGCCAGCCAAGATGCCCAGGAAGCACGCACCGCGCGCGCCGAAAAACGCGCCCCGCACTTCCGCGGGCACTAAACCCCCAAACAGCGCACCCCACCCGCACCCCGGGCCGATAGGCCACGGTGGCGCGGGTGGTTTTTCTTCTCGCATCTGCCCCGGTGGGGGATAAGCGGGGATCTTTTAAGATAAGTGGGTATGACCGTTGTTCACGAGTTGACGCTTCGCACCACCACGGCCCCCAGCGGGCTTGACCCCCAAGACGTCGACGAACGGGTGCGCCGCGGCGAAGCCAACGAAACCACCCGAACAACGGGACGCACCACCGCAGACATCATCCGCAGCAACCTGCTGACCCGCATCAACGCCATCCTGGGCGTGCTGTTTGCCTGCGTTATCTTCACCGGATCCATCGTCAACGGCGCCTTCGGCCTGCTGATTATCGCCAACTCCGCCATCGGCATCATTCAGGAACTGCGCGCCAAAAGAACCCTCGATAAGCTCAGCATCCTCGCGGAAGCCCCGGCCACAGCAATCCGGGGCGGCAGGCCCCAAAAAATCCCCCAGCACGAACTAGTCCTTGATGATCTGGTGTCGGTGAGCGCAGGCGACCAGATCGTGGTTGATGGGGTGGTCCGACACGTCACGGGTCTCGATGTGGACGAGTCGATGCTCACGGGCGAATCCCTCCCGGTGCACAAATACCCGGGCGATACCGTACTGTCCGGCTCCTTCGTCACCGCAGGCTCCGGCGTGTACCAGGCTGTCGCCGTCGGACGTGACTCCTACCAGTCGAAACTGGTGGAAGAAGCCGGCGCTTTCAGCCTGACAGACTCCGAGCTGATGAAAGGCATCGACAAGATCCTGCGGGTCATCACCTTCCTGCTCATCCCCGTCGGTCTCCTCACCATCTGGGTGCAGCTGACGGAAACCGGGGCAGAACTCAACCGCGCCATCCTGGCGATGGTGGCGGCACTAGTGCCGATGGTGCCCGAAGGATTGGTGTTGATGACCTCGGTGGCATTTGCCGTCGGGGTGGTGCGCCTAGGCAAACGCCAAGCGCTCGTCAATGAACTGCCCGCCATCGAAGGGCTCGCCCGCGTCGATGTGGTGTGCGCCGACAAAACCGGAACCCTGACCGAAAACCGCATGGTCATGACAGGTATTGAATGCGCGGACGGAGTGGAAGAACCCCTCATCGCGGCCGCCCTGGATGCGGTAGCCCGCGCCGATGACGCCCCCAACGACACGATGCGCGCGATTGCCGAAGCACTCAGCCACCGCCAGCAAGAACACTCTTACCAGGCCCAATGCGTGCGCCCCTTTGATGCGGCGGTGAAATTTTCCACCTGGCAGCTATCCGCCGAACACCACCAAGAAGATCTATTTGTTCTCGGCGCCCCCGACGTTGTGCTCGGCCCAGGAGCCCTGGCCACAACCGCCAACACCCTGGCCGCCAAAGGCCTGCGCGTGCTGGCCTGCGGTGCTGTGCGGTCGGATAACGCCCTGGCGCAAGCCAACGGGGCGGTGCCCGACGACGCAGTCGTGGACCAGCCCTGGGGACTCGTCGTGGTAGAACAAGCGATCCGCCCCGAAGCGCCCGCCACGGTGGAGTACTTCCAACGCCAAGGCGTGGAAGTCAAAATCATCTCCGGAGACAACGCCACCAGCGTCGGCGCGGTCGCCCGCGCGGTGGGAGTAACCGGAGAAGTCGTCGATGCCCGCGATTTGCCCCGCTGGGAAGACGACCCACAAGCCTTCGGTGAGGTGGTCGCCCGCGCCCGCGTTTTCGGCCGGGTCACCCCAGAACAAAAACGCGACATGGTGCGCGCCCTGCACCGCCGCGGACGCACCGTCGCGATGACCGGCGACGGCATCAACGATGTGCTCGCCCTCAAAGAAGCCGCCATCGGTGTTGCCATGGGATCCGGGGCCGCAGCCACCCGCTCCGTCGCGCAACTGGTCCTGCTGGATAACTCCTTTGCCACGCTGCCCGAAGTCGTGCGCGAAGGCCGCCGAGTGATCGGCAACATCGAACGCGTCGCCAACCTCTTTCTCACCAAAACTGTTTACTCGATTGTGCTGGCGCTGGTGGTTGGCCTAGCCACCATGAACTTTCCCTTCCAACCCATCCACGTCACCGTGGCGGGCTGGTTCACCATCGGTATCCCCGGATTCATCCTCTCGCTAGCGCCGAACGCGGAGCGCGCCCAACCAGGGTTTGCGCGCCGGGTGTTGCGCTTGGCGATTCCTTCGGGCGTGATTATTGGTGCCCTAACCGTGGCGTTGTGGCTGTGGATTAATCCGGGTGCAACGGCTTCGGAACAGGCGCTGACCCAAGCCTCCACGGCGGCGTTTGCTGCGCTGATCATCATGGGGGTGTGGGTGCTGGGCGTGGTGGCCCGCCCATGGAATGCGTGGCGGGCATCTTTGGTGTTGGCATGCGCGGGCGCCTACGTGCTGATCTTTACCTATCCGCCGCTAGCGACCTTTTTGAAGCTGGACGCCACCAATGCCGTGCTGATGCTCAAGGGGATTACGGCCGGCCTGGTGGGTGCTGGCTGTATTGAGGCGACGTGGTGGATTGGCCGGGTGGTGGGGGCTTTGCGAGTCCGCAACGCTGCGAAGAAATAGTGGCAAAGCGGGGGATCTTTTGGGGCGGGGCAATATATGATGTCTCGCCCCGCGATAGGGATGAGGGGGCTGGGGTTCGCCGACGGTGGTGTTTGTGGGGCGGTGGGTGGCGTGGTGGGGGAGTAATGCGGCCCATCTCTAGCCCTTTCGGGGGACTGTTTGATGGCTATGCACGCATTAACAATTGCAATGTGCAGCTTTGCAAAGTTTGCAAGTAGCGAAAATGAGATAAAACGGGGGTGAAACAGGGGAGGGGATTTTTCCAGGCTGGCCGATTTTCGGGGGTGATTTGCGAAAGCTTCGAAGAAAACTTTCGGCAAGTATTTACACATTGCAATGTGAGCTATGTAACTTTCATAACACAGCGGTTGTTTATGACTAGCGCCACAGTCTTGCGGCCAATCCCTCCTCCTTCACATCAGCGGAGGGTGCAGGTCACAACACCGGAGGCGAACCGATGGGCCACCACCGCCAGGAACATCCTGGGCTGCAAGCGCGCCACTCGGCACAGTTTCCCGGCACCGCTGGTCAAAACACCCATCCCTACCGTGACGTTTTAAGAAAGTGAGTTGAGCTACACATGAGCGCACAAGCGACGCCTCGTGACTCGCGCCGTGAACCCACGGCCGCCGAGTTCCGGGCCATGCAAGCCAGCCCCGAATTCCAGGATCTCAAGCACACCTTCCGCAAGTTCACCTTCCCGATGACTGCGTGCTTCTTCATTTGGTACGTGATCTACGTGCTTCTCGCGATTTACAACCCCGGCCTGTACTCCAAGTCCATCGCCGGCAACGTCAATCTCGGTGTGTTCATGGGCCTCGCCCAGTTCCTGACCACCTTCATCATCACGGCGCTCTACATTCGCTACGCGAACACCGAGATCGAGCCCCGTGCCACCAAGATTCGTGAAGAGATGGAGGGCTAGAGATGACTCACTTCACTTTGCTCGCGCAAGACGCAGCCGACGCCCCGAACGTCGGTAACCCCATCCTGAACATCGGCATCTTCGTCGCGTTCATTGTCATCACCATGGCAATCGTTATGCGTGCCGGTAAGACCACCTCCGAGGCTTCCGACTTCTACACCGGTGGCGCCCAGTTCTCCGGTAAGCAAAACGGCCTCGCCATCGCGGGCGATTACCTCTCGGCCGCATCCTTCCTCGGTATCGTCGGCGCCGTCGCCCTCAACGGATACGACGGCTTCCTCTACTCCATCGGCTTCTTCGTCGCTTGGCTGGTGGCCCTCCTGCTGGTCGCTGAGCCGCTGCGAAACACCGGTAAGTTCACCATGGCCGACGTTTTGTCCTTCCGCCTGAAGCAGAAGCCGGTCCGCCTGGCTGCAGCCTTCGGCACCCTGGGCGTGTCCCTGTTCTACCTGATCGCTCAGATGGCCGGCGCTGGCTCCCTGGTGTCCGTGCTGCTGGACATCCACGACCGCACCACCCAGTCCATCATCGTCGCCGTCGTCGGCGCCGTGATGATCGCCTACGTGCTGCTCGGCGGCATGAAGGGCACCACCTACGTGCAGATGATTAAGGCCGTCCTGCTGATTGCCGGTGTCGGTGGTATGACCATCGCCATCATGATCGGCGTGAAGGGCAACTTCTCCGAGCTGCTGCAGCAGGCTGTCAACATGCACGACGGCAACCACGCAGTGCTGGATCCGGGCCTGAAGTACGGCAAGACCTCCACCACCAAGCTGGACTTCGTCTCCCTGGCGCTGGCTCTGGTGCTCGGCACCGCCGGCCTGCCCCACGTGCTGATGCGCTTCTACACCGTGCCGACCGCTAAGGAAGCACGCCGCTCCGTTACCTGGGCTATCGCCCTGATCGGTTCCTTCTACCTGATGACCTTCGTGCTGGGTTACGGCGCTGCCGCCCTGGTCGGCCCCGAGGCCATCAAGGCTGCACCTGGTGGCGCAAACGCCGCCGCACCGCTGCTGGCTCTCGAAATCGGTGGCCCCATCGTGATGGCTCTTATTTCCGCAGTCGCCTTCGCTACCGTGCTTGCCGTCGTCGCCGGCCTGGCGATTACCGCCTCCGCTTCCGTGGCACACGACATCTACCACTCCATCATCCGCGACGGCCAGTCCACCGAGGAGGAGCAGGTCCGCGTCTCCCGCATCACCGTGGTGGTCATCGGCATCATCTCCATCGTGCTGGGCATCCTGGCCATGGGTCAGAACGTCGCCTTCCTGGTGGCCCTGGCGTTCGCTATCGCAGCATCCGCCAACCTGCCGACCATCCTGTACTCCCTGTACTGGAAGAAGTTCAACACCACCGGTGCACTGGCCTCCATGTACACCGGCCTGATCACCGCCCTGGTGCTCATCATCTTCTCCCCGGCAGTTTCCGGCTTCGAGAAGTCCATGTTCCCCAACGTTGACTTCCACTGGTTCCCGCTGAACAACCCCGGCCTGATCTCCATCCCGCTGGCCTTCATCGCCGGCTTCGTTGGAACCATGGTTGGTAAGCCCGACAACTTCGACGACCTGCAGGCCGAGATGGAAGTTCGCTCCCTGACCGGTGTCGGTGTCGAAGCCCCGGTCGACCACTAAGAGACGTCGCTGCGACGGCGGGTTGTAAAACCCTTAGCCACACCAGCCGCCTGGCACGTCACAGGCCACGCGCAGGCCGCCCCGGCGGCTCGGTGACACGCTGACACAACCCGCCTGGGGTCCTCGCCCCAAGCGCCCGGCGAGAACCCCACGCGGCACTCGCAGTACCTAAATTCACACACCCCGCCCGCTGGCTTTTTACGACGTATAGAAAAGCCAAGCGGGCGGGGTGTTTTGTGAGCGAAAACCCACCGCCGGTGAAACGTTTTTGAGAAGAGCACAAGCGAATTACAGCGGTGGGGTCAGATGTAGCTATTTTCAGTCCCACTAGGTTTATGATGTTCTGCATGACCTCAGCGCCCCCGGGATCCACGCGGTCCCCGCACCACCACTGGCTGATGAAAGTGCCAGTGGTGGTTTCTGTGTGCGCGCTCGCCACCTTGCCGTGGGTGATCGCCCACGACTCCAGTGGTCAAACAGTCAAAACCGCCCCGCAGAGTTCTCAGCCGCGGGCGACGGGGAGTAATGCCCCCAACCCGCAGACGGTGAAGCTGTCGGACGAGAACCTGCAGTTGTTCGTCAACAATCCCACCGGCTCGCAGGTGTCTTACACCCGCCTGTCGGATGGTTTTCACACCGGCACCGCAACGGAGCGTTTTGCGCGGCCTGCGCTGTCGCTGATCAAGCTCTACATCGCCGACTACGTGGTCGAGCATGGCACCCCGGAGGACACAGAGGAAGCCATCGAGATGATTGAGGTCAGCGACGATGCGGCGGCTGAAGACCTTTATGCCCGTTACCCGGACGCAATCGATGCGACCGCCCGCAAATATGGCCTGTTGTCCACCAGGGCATCCGAGTCCTGGGGCTATAGCGTCACCAGTACCTATGACGTGGTTTCCTATATCACCCAAAAGCTGCGCGATGATCCGCGCAGCCCGGTGCTAGCGGCGATGCGTAAAGCGCAGCCGGTCGCGGCGGATGGTTATGAGCAGGACTTCGGCACCGCTATTTTGCCGGGCGTGCAGGGCTCGAAGTGGGGCTGGTCGAATGACCTGGATCTGCATTCCTCGGTGTCTTTCGGCCCGGACTTTGTTGTCGCTGCCGCGGTGACAGGCTCGGCGGATGATTTGACGAAGCTGGTGCGCACTCAGATGGGGAAGTATTTCGATATTCCTCCGGCGCCGCCGACACCGTCGACCTCGCGGGCTAAACCCACCGGCCGTCCGACGACTTCTAGCGAAAAACCCGCGGGCAGTGTGTCGACTTCTCGTGAGTCTGCTTCCGGTAGCAGTGTGGCTACGAGTGAGCCTGCTCCGCTATCATCTGCCCGAACACACAGTCCCGCTGTGCAGGGACCGAAACCCATGTCTGCGGCGCCGTCGGCGCCGCGACCGTCGACCTCAGCTTCGCGCACGACCAGCGCAACGAAAGGCCCATAGAACATGACCATCCTCGCATCGGGAGCATCCGTCGAGCCTGGCGTCATCGTCTCCATCATGTGGATTGCCATCGCGGCACTGCTGTCGCCACTGTTGAGTTTTTTGACTCGCAAGCGTGTGCCGGGCGTGGTGTTCATGCTGGTGCTTGGTGTGCTCATCGGCCCGGAGGTGCTTGACCTGGCCCATTCGGATGGGTCGAATGCGCTGCTGCGCGAACTCGGCTTGGGCATGCTGTTTTTGCTGGCCGGCTGGGAGATTGATCCGGATACGATCCGTGGCAAGCAGGTCCGCAGCGCGAGCGCGGTGTGGTTATTGTCCCTGGTGCTGGCGGTGTCTGGTTCCTTGGTGTTTTTCGGAACCGATGACATTCTTCGCAGCATCGTGATGGGTATTGCGGTCAGTTCCACCGCGATGGGCACCCTGTTGCCGGTCATTAAGACCGCAGGTGTGTCGGATTCGCCGGTGGGGCGCGGCGTGCTGGTTCATGGCGCGGTCGGTGAGCTCGGCCCGGTGTTTGCGATGGCGTTGCTGCTGTCGACCCGCGCGACGTGGCCGACTCTGGCGTTCCTGCTGATCTTTATGGGTGGGGCGCTGCTGGTGGCCTTTGTGCCGCGCACTGTTTCCCGCCTGGTGCCCTGGGTGGGGCGCGCGGTGCGCGACGGGGCGAGCCACACCTCGCAGACGATTATGCGCGCCGTGATTGTGCTGTTGACCGCTTTGATGGCGTTGGCTGCGGTGTTCGAGCTGGATGTGGTTTTGGGCGCGTTTGCGGCCGGCATCATCCTGCGTGGGCTGGTTCCGCCGCGCGCCCGCAAGACGGTGGAGGCTCGCCTGGATGTGATGGGTTATGGCCTGCTGATCCCGGTGTTCTTTATTACCTCCGGTATGTCCATCCAGATCGATGAGGTCAAGGATGCGCCGTGGCTGGTGGTGATGGGTGTGCTGGTGATTCTGGTGGCTCGTGGCCTGCCGATTTTCCTCGCGGAGCGTTTCACCGATACCGGTTCCGGGATTGTGGGCCTGCGCGATCAGCTGCAGTTGTCGTTGTATTCCGCGACTGGTTTGCCGATCATCGTGGCGGTGACCGATGTGGCTGTTAGCCGCGACCTGATTGATGAGGGCGTTGCCTCGATTTTGGTGTGCTGTGGCGCGGCAACGGTGTTGCTGTTCCCGATGATGGCGTATTTTGCCGGTACTTATCTGCCTGGGCCGGACGATGAGGAAGACTGCCCCGTGCAGAAGGAAAACGCGGCCCGGGAAGAGCACGACGAGTACAAGCAGGAAACCAGCGCTGCGGAAGCGAAGGCGAAAAAGGAAGCGACTGTCGGCGCGCAGGCCGCCGTGGAGCCTGTGGCGGAAAAGAAGCGCCCGAAGTCCACTACCGGTGCCGATAGTGAGATCACCATCGATGATGATCATCCCTCCAACAACAAAGACGACTAGGTTTTTCTAGGCGCACACAAGGCCTCAACCCCTGGAAGGAAAAAACGGGGTTGAGGCCTTGCGTGTTTGTGTGGGGCTAGCTGGACAGGGAGGAGCCGCCACCGGCGAGCTTGCCGAGGAGGGGGCCTAGCTCGTTGAGGGCTTGTTGCTCCTCCGGGTTAAGCCCGAGGGCGTCGCCCAGCGGGGCGGTCAGCTCGGGGTTGTAGATGGGTTGCTCGATGGTGGTGTCGGTGTGGGTTTCGGGAACCCTAGGTGCCACTACCCCGGGGCTCCACTGTCCCCAGTCGCGGGTGAACACGTCGTTGACGTCGCAGGTGATGCCGTCGACGGTGACCTGGCGGTTTTGGGGCAGCTGGTGGATGTTGGCCCGCGGGTGGATACGCCCCTGGGAGCCCCAGTCGTGCATCCAGTAGAACTGCCCGATGCCGTCGTTGACGCACCAGTCGACGACGTTGTAGTTGCCGTACACACCCAGCTGGTATCCCGCAGCTGCCAGCGCGGTTTGGGAGGCCACGAGGAAAGGCTTGATCTGCTGGAGGTATTGGGCGCGGGTGGGGTTATCGTCGATGGCCATGTAGATGGGGCGGTTGATGGGGCCGCCCGCCGCGCGGTGGAGGGCGATGGCTTGGGGAACGTGCTGGGCGGCACCGGCGGCGCCGGCGCGCCAATCGGCGGTGGGCCCAACGCCGAACTGGTACACGCTGGCGATCGAGAGCTTATTGGCGGCGAAGTCGTTGGTTTCGGTGCGCCGGACCGGCTTGCCGAGCATCCACGCAGCACCCGGCCGGGCGGTGGAGACATAGCGCACGGCGCCGATGTAGCCGGCGGCGGCGACGGCCCGCCCGCTGGGAACACCGGCGGAGTAGTCCAGTACTTTGCCGATGACTGGGCGGGCGTGCGCGGGGGCCGCGCCGATGGTGGTGGCGCCGGCTAGTGCCAGTGTGCTCAAAAGGAAGTGTCGGCGGGTGATTGCCATGAAGTACTCCAGGTAGAAAGAGGGGCGTTTGCGCGTGGGGCGAACGAGGGTGCGGGTGGGGTGTCGAAGGCAGCGCAGCTAACACCATGAGCAACGCTAATTCAATCCAATCGCATAAAAGAACTGCTGTCACTTTAGCAACAGTTTGGGGGTGGGGGTACCGCACTACCGCAAAAAGTTCCCCTTAACCCCCACCGCTGCGACGAAAACCCTGCACACCATGAAACAATGGGAGACGTGAAACAGGTCGAACGCAAAGCCCAGATCCTCCAAGCAGCTCTGGCGCTTTTCGCCGAGCGCGGCTACTACGGCACCTCCATGGCCGACATTGCCGCCAGCATCGACATGCGCGCCTCAAGCCTGTACAACCACTACTCCTCCAAACACGAGCTGCTGGCGACCATCATGACCCACAGCCAAATGGACCTGCTCGCCGCCCACGGCGCCGCCCTGGCCGGAAAAGCCACCCCCACCCAACAGCTGGCGGCCAGCATGGATTGCCACCTCACCTTCCACGCCCAAAGGCAGCAGGAAGTCCTCGTCGCCAACCGCGAAGTGAAAATGCTGCAAGACCCAGAACGCACCATGCTGACCCAGCTGCGTCGCGACTACGTCTCCCGCTGGGTAAACATCCTGGAGCGCGGAAACGCAGCCGGCGAATTCACCTGCGAAAAACCCCGCCTGACCGCCTACGCACTCATCGACATGGGCATCGGTGTCGCCATCTGGTACCGCGCTGACGGCGAATACAGCCTGGAAGAAATGATCGCGCACTACCAAGACATGGCGCTGCGCACCGTCGGCGCCTAACCGACTCCAACCCCTCCCAAAAACCAAAAAGGCCCAACCCCCAAAAACAAAAGGGGATTGGGCCAAAAACAGCGCGGGCTAGCGCCTTTTACGTCCCGCACCGCTGAGCACCGCCGCAGCACGCTCCGCGTGACCGGGCTGACACAACAGGGGAGCACACAGCGCGCAATTGCGCTGCAAGTAGGTGGCCTCAGAAAGAATCCCACCAGCAGCCGAGGTGTCCGCACCAGCCTCAAGCAGCTGTGCAAGCGCATGGGCGATACGCCCATCAACCTCATCGGCACCGTCTGCAGACTCCAACCACTGTTCAGCCAAACCAGGCTGGCCAGCGCCGACCTTATAGGCCACAAACTCAGCCGCAGCTGGAGCCACATAGTCACGCGCCAACTCGCGCGCCACCACAATCGCCTGATCCAACACACCAGCACCTAAAGCGATGACCTGATCATGCTCACCCAGCAAACCCGCAGCACTTAACGCATAAGCGCCCTTCATCGGCGTGGTCTCCAGACTCAAAGCAAACGCCTTTGCCAAAGCCCGCGCGTCACGATCCGGCGATTCATCCAGGTGCGCCCTAATCCGCTGTGCCGCGCGCAGCGGGCCAGACCAACCGGGGAACAACCCCACCGAACGCTCCGGAAAACCAACCACACAGTCCTGATGGAACACCGCCGCATCAGTATGCAGCAGCAGCTCCAACCCACCCCCCAAGGCGAAACCCCGCACCGCAGCAACAACAGGGAACTCCGCCTGACGCATCCGCGCAAACACCCGCGCACCAGTGTCAATAAACTCACGCAAACGCGCCTCATCGCCATCAGCACCAGCCTGCGCCAAGGTCCCCAAATCGGCGCCAGCACAAAACGCGCGCGGATCATCCGAAGCCAGCACCAACGCGCGCAACCCCAAGGGATTGCCGTCCGCGCACACTCGATCCAGCAACTCAAACACGGCCGGGCTCATAGAACCACGCTTCGTCAACGCGCTGAAAATACCCGTGCCATCCGGCAACACAATCAACTGCGCATCATCATTTTTCTCCCCAACCCCACACTCAGCAGCCAACGCAGCAATCGTCTGCTGGCCCGTCGTGCTAGGCCGATCCACCACCTGCCCGGTAGTAGAAAGACACTTACCCGCAGCCGGATAAAAACCACCAGCAGCCGCCGCGGTACGCAAAAACTCCGGCACCTCAATACCATCAGCCTCCATCCGGCTGATGACACCATCAAGGCCCACCCCATCCGCAAGCGCAAAAGGCCCCTGCTTCCAGGAATAGCCATGAATCATGGACTGATCAATGTCATCGACATTATCGGCAATCTCCGGGGCAATACTCGCGCAATAGCGCACCACCTCCAAAAACACCGCCCGCGCATAACGACCACCCGGCGAATCCGCATCCACAACACCCGCCGTATCCGCAGCCATCAGCGCAGCATCCTCCACGGGGCGACGATCCCGATACGTCATCGACTCCGGATCAATGACCTGTTCACGACCCTTATAGATACCCGACTCGCCAGTACGGCCCGTCAGCCCCCGCTCAATCAGGCCAGTAAACAACGGATGATTATCCACCCGGAAACGCCGATAAGCATCAAACTCATCGACCTTCGTCAAAAAACTTCCCCACACATCAGGCACCAACTGCAAACCAATGTAGTCAAACAGACCAAACACACCAGTGCGCGGAGTAGTGAAAATGCGCTGATTGATAGCATCCGCCAACTCCGGAGAAATGTCCTGCTCAAAAGCCAAAATCGCGGCAGCAGCCATCCACAAATTCCCCACCCGGTTGGCCAAAAAACCCGGAGTATCACGACACGGCAAAGCCACCTTACCCAGCTGGTGCGTAATCACCTCCGAGATATGCTCAACCACCCCCGCATCAGTGCGCTTACCAGAAACAACCTCCACCAAATTCATCACACGCGGCGGATTAAAAAAGTGCGTAATCACAAACCGTCGCGCCATCGACTCACCCATCTGCTCCGACAGCTGCGCCAAAGGAATAGTGGACGTATTCGAACTCAGCACAGCATCAGCAGACAACACAGCCTCAAGACGGGCATACACATCCCGCTTCACCTCAAGGTTTTCGAAAACAGCCTCAATCACCCACTGGCTATCAGCAATCCTTTCGAAATCATCCTCCGTATTGCCCACCGTGACGTTGTCCGCAAAATCCGGGTGAGTAAACCCACCCCGCTTCAGCTGCAACTCAAGACCCCGCCGCGCACGAGCATCCCGATCTGAGCCATCCGGAACATCCAACAGCAAAACCTGCACCCCATTCGACGCCAACAGCGCCGCAATGCCAGAACCCATAGAACCCGCCCCAATAACCGTGGCCTGGCGGATGGGATTATCGATCGTGATCGTGTGCGGCGCAGTCACCGCTCGCGCAGAAATACTCATAACGTCCTCCCTACTTCGCGCCATCGAAAGCAAGATTCTCAACAACCAGGGCAATACCCTGGCCACCACCGATACACAACGTGACCAAACCGAAACGCACATTGTTCCGACGCTGGTAATACAAAGCCTTAGTCGTCAAAATCGCCCCAGTAGCACCCACCGGGTGACCCAAGGCGATCGCCCCACCCTGAGGATTCGTCTTCGCCTCATCAAAACCAAGCTCGCGACTCACCGCCACAGCCTGCGCAGCAAACGCCTCATTGGACTCAATCACCCCAATGTCATCCAAGCTCAGACCAGCATGCTGCAACGCCTTCGGCACCGCCGCAACCGGCCCAATACCCATGATCTCCGGGGGCACACCAGCAATACCCCACCCACGAATAACCCCCAACGGGGACAACCCATGCTCCTGCACCGCATCCCCAGACGCCAACACCAACATGCAAGCACCATCATTAATGCCCGACGCATTACCCGCCGTCACAGACCCACCCTCAGCAAACACCGCAGGCAACTTCGCCAACGTCTCCACCGTGGTCTCACGCGGATGCTCATCAGTATCAAAACTGACCTCCCCCTTCCGCGTCTTCACCGCAACCGGCACAATCTGATCAACAAACTCCCCACCAGCAATCGCCGCCGCCGCCCGAGACTGACTCAACTCGGCAAAACGATCCTGATCCTCACGACTAACGCCATACTTCTCCGCCACATTCTCCGCAGTCACCCCCATATGACCATTACCGAACGGGCAGCTGAGCAAACCAGTCAACCAATCCGTCAACCGACCATCGCCCATCTTCTTGCCACGACGCATCCCATCAACGGTGTACGGAGCCTGGCTCATCACCTCACTGCCCCCAGCCAACACCACATCCGCCGTGCCAGAAGCAATCTCCAACGCGCCAGAAATAATAGCCTGCACCCCCGAACCACACGCCCGATTCACATTCAAAGCAGTCGCCGAATCCGGCACCCCCACACGCCGCCCGATATCACGAGCCACATACAAAGTCTGCGGACTGGTCGCAATGATATTGCCGACCACCAAAGAATCAACGTGGCGGGCATCAAGACCAGCCTGAGCCAACGCAGCCTCCGCAGTGATCGCACCAAGCTCTGCAGGACTAAAACCGGACAAGGAACCCATGAAAGTGCCAATGGGTGTGCGCTTAGCAGCGCAAATGTAGATATCTCGAGCCACGTTGCTCATCGAAAACCTTTCCACATGCGACACCAAAACGATGCGCATGCTGTGGTGAAAAGTGCCCCGCAGCAGCAGGACACGCGAAGGGGAGGGAGGTGTAGGGGTGGCGCGCCGGGTTAGACGAAGGCGCCCTTGCCGGTGATGGAACGGCCGACGATGAGGGATTGGATGGAGTCCGTTCCTTCGTAGGTGTGCAGCGTTTCCATGTCGACCATGTGGCGGATGACGTGGTTTTCCAGCAGGATGCCGGAGCCTCCGAGCATGTCGCGGGCGTCAGCGGCGATGGTGCGCGCCAGGCGGGTGTTGTGCACCTTGGCGAGGGAGGCCATCTCGGGGGTGAGTTTGCCGGCAGCCTCCAGGTCTGCGAGGCGGCGGCAGTGCAGGGTCATCGAGGTCACCTGCTGGAGCATGTCGGCCAGGCGCTGTTGGATGAGCTGGAAGTGGATCAGCGGTTTGCCGAACTGGACGCGCTCGCGGGCATGCGCCAGGGCTGCCTCGTAGCAGGCAATGGCGTGGCCAAGCGCCATCCACGCCACCCCGGAGCGGGTGGCGGACAGCACGGCGGAGACATCCTTGAAGCTGGAGACCCCCGGCAGGCGGGCGGAGTCGGGTACTCGGCAATCCTTCAGGGTGATCAGGGATTGGTCGATGGCGCGCAGGCAGGCTTTGCCGGTGATGACCTCGGCGGAATAGCCCGGGGTGTCCTGCGGGACGAGGAAGCCGCTGACCCCACCGTCCGGGGTGCGCGCCCAAATGATGGTGAGATCTCCGGTGGCGCCGAAGCCGATCCACCGCTTTTGCCCATTGAGGACCCACTCGTCGCCGTCCTTGGTGGCGCTGGTTTCCAGCGAGACCGCATCGGAGCCGTGGTCAGGCTCGGTCAGTCCGAAAGACCCCAGAATCTTCGCGCTGGCCAAGTCTTCGAGGTACTTGTCCTGCTGTTCCTGCGAGCCATACGTGCGGATGGCGCGCATGACCAGGCCTGCCTGGACGGCGATGATGGAGCCCATGGATCCGTCGATGCGGGAGATCTCCATCAGGACTAGGCCTGCAGCCAAGGGGGAGAGCTGGGTGTGACCGGCAATGTCGAGGCCATCGTTGAAAAGGTCGAGTTCGGCCATGCGGTTGATCAGGGCGCGGGGCGTTTCGCCTTTTTCCCAGTGCTCGTTGATGACGGGCAGGCAGTCGGCCTCAAAGGCGCGGGCCCGCTGCCAAGCGTCGAGGTCTGCGCCGGAGACGTCGTCGAGGACGCGGTAGTAGTCGGTGCTGGGGCCGAGCAGATCGTGGCTCATGTGAAACTCCTAAAAGTGGGGGACTGCGCTGTCGCTTACCCTTTGCGGGACAAGCCGCGGATAAAGGGTGGCGATCCTGCGCGGTCGGAAGCGTGGTGGAAGAGAAAAAGAAGACGACGAGAAACAGCCAGGACTGCTGGGGTTGTTCTCGTGGTTTTGGGTGTTGTCACGGTCATTGCTGCAAGCCGCTGCCCAAAAAGTGGTGGCGGTGGCTGCTGCCGGCTCAGCGCTTGGGCGCTGGCATCACAATCTGTTGTGCGCTGCTGACGTCGCGGGACGGTCAGGCAGTTGTCGTATTAGCTCTAAAACTAATCACCATTCGTATTTGCGAGTATGACCCCAATCACTTTTACGCGCAAGCACTTTCGCGAAAAAATATGCAAAACACCCCCAAATGCGAAGACGGGCATAAAAATTTCAGGGGAAAATCCGAAAATGTGTTGACGGACACAATTTTTGAGCACTAGGCTATCGTCAAGCTCATTAGTGAAAGAACGAATCGCCATTCGTATCCGATTTTCGTTTGTCACATCCCCACCCCAGGCCCGCCCAAGGCCCGGTTCCATCACCCCCACAAAGGACCTTCCTGGAAAGAGGATCACCACATGAGCAAGAACAAACTCGTCACCACCCTCGATGACGCACTCGCCGGCCTACAGCCCGGTATGACCATCACTGTCGGAGGCTTCGGTATCTGCGGCAACCCCTTCACCCTCATTGAGGGAATCGCGGAACGCGGCATCGGAAACCTCACCGTCTACTCCAATAACCCCGGCTCCCACCCGGAGCGTGGCCCCCTCGGCTTGGCGCACCTGGTCGAACGCAAGCTGGTCAGTCGCTTCGGTGGCTCACACAACTCCTTCAATAAGGAATTCGAGCGCCAGTACCTCGCCGGGGAGATCGAAGTTGAGCTCATTCCGCAGGGCACCCTGGCGGAAAGGATGCGTGCCGGCGGCGCCGGCATTCCCGGCTTCTACACCGCCACCGGAACCTCCACCTTCGTGGCCGAAGGCGGGTTGCCGGAAATGTTTGACGGCCAAGGGGGAGTGAGCAAGCAGTCGCAGCCGAAGGAAACCCGGGTGCTGGAATTCCAGGGCCAGGAACGCGAGTATGTCTTCGAGCGCGCCATCACCTCCGATTTTGGTTTCATTCGTGCTCACAAGGTCGACAAGGCCGGCAACTGCGTATTCCGCAATACGGCGCAAAACTTCAACATGGAAGCCGGCATGTGTGCCGACATCACGGTGGTGGAGGCGGAGCACGTCGTCGAGGTCGGGGAGCTTGATCCGAACGAGATTCACCTGCCGGGCATTTTCGTCGACCGCATTCTTCAGCTCACCCCGGAGCAGGCGGAGAACAAGCCCATCGAGATCGTCATCACCCGCCCGAAGGGCGGCGAGGATCCCACCGAGGCTATCGCCCACCACGAGCCGCTGGTGCGGGAGGACGGCAAGGGCTGGACCCGTAACGGCATCGCCGCCCGTGCCGCCCTGGAGCTCAACGACGGCGACTACGTGAACCTTGGTGTCGGCATTCCCACCTTGGTCGCTAATCACGTGCCCGACGGGGTCGATATCACCCTGCAGGGAGAAAACGGCATCCTGTCCATCGGCCCCAGCCCCACCGAGGACGAGGTCGATGCGGACCTGATCAACGCCTCCAAGGCCACCATCACGCTGCTGCCCGGCTCTGCGACTTTCAGCTCGTCCATGAGTTTCGCGATGATCCGCGGCGGCAAGATCAATGCCGTGATTCTCGGGTCCTTGCAGGTGGCCGAAAATGGCGATATTGCCAACTGGGGTATTCCGGGTAAGAAGATGAACGGCATGGGCGGGGCCATGGACCTGGTCAACGGTGTCGATCACGTCATCGCCCTGATGGAGCAGCGCTCCGACAAGCACACCGAGCCGAAGCTGCTGCACCGCTGCACCTACCCGCTGACCGGTTCCCAGTGCGTCAAGCGCGTCATCACCGACCTGGGTGTCTACGACATCACCGAGGACGGTTTCCTCCTGGTAGAGCTCGCCCCCGGAATCACCGTCGAGGACGTGGTGAATCACTGCCGAGTTGAGGTGAAGATTTCCGACAACCTCAAAACCAACTAGCCCTGCACCTGCCCGCTGGCCTTGACCCGGAAAACACCTTCCAGTTCAAGGCCGGCGGGCAGTGTTCGCCATCTGGCCATATAAGGGCAGTGGGCGCACAAAAAGGGGCTGGTCTTGCTGAAAATCTGCAAGACCAGCCCCATTTTTCAGGTGCGTGAGAGCCACCTGTTCTTCGCGCGGATGCGCGGAGATTGTGAAAGCTTTTTACTCGTCGTCGGAGTCGTCGAACATGGAGTTACGGTCGTTCGGGGTGAGCTGACCGTTCATGTCGGAGAAGTTCTTGGCGATGGTGCGAGCCATGAACATTTCGCAGGCGCCGTTGAGCTTCTTGGCGTCGTACATGTTCAGGGTGAGCAGGCGCTCCTTGGTGCCGTCCTCGTTGAGGCGGTCGATCTCGAGGTACTCGAAGTCGTTCTGGTCGGCCAGGGTGCACAGAACCTTGTTGCCGTTGATGTCAGTGAAGGTGGGCTTTGCGGTCATGGAGTTCCCCTTGAAAGTTACAGTCAGCGCAGCACCAAACAATCACGTCTGCGCTGTAGTTAATACGGTTACTATCCACCCTAGAACGAATCCACCCGGGGTGCCCGGAATCCGCCCAAAATGTTTGCAGATTCACCACCTCAATTACCCCCAAAAGGGTTGCTTGGCGTGCGCGGGGCCTAGGGGATGGGCGAATGATTGCCAGCGTTGAGGGATGCTGTAACCTATGTGTCAGCGCGCACCAGTGGCCCCACTTTTGTGGGGCTGTCAGTTGGTGGTGTCTGGCCCTAGTAGCTCAGTGGATAGAGCACGGCTCTCCTAAAGCCGGTGTCGGAGGTTCGATTCCTCTCTGGGGCACAATTTTCTACCGCTTATCGCGTTTGGCCCCGAACGAGGTTTTCCTTCAGAATTTTGACGAAGGGTTTCTCGTTTGGGGTTTTGGTTTGGGGGACTAGGGGGATCTAGAGGGTTTCTCCATCGTCCAGGTGTTGGAATCGCATTCAACTTAGTTGTTCGTGCCGTGGTGAGCGTTTTGTTCCTGACGGGGGGATTGTGGGGTGTTTTCTGGGGTCTCGGGGCAGGTTTATTTGGTAATTGCTTGCAACATCAGTGGTGGTCATCTAGTGTCAGATTTAGTACCTTGCTTTGCAAGGTAGTGGGTTTTGGAAGCCCATCACGAGCGCATAGAAAGGCAATGCCACGGCAGAGTCACAACTCCGAAAGGGAGCCCTGGAATTAATCGTTCTAGGGGTCATAGAAATTCAACCCACCTATGGTGCGGCCTTGATTGAGCGATTAAGCGAACTAGCCGGAATCGAAATCACAACAGGAACCCTTTACCCATTGCTGGCCAGATTAAAAAAACAAGGTTTTGTCGAGACCGAGTGGGAGCAATCGCCAGTAGGGCCACCACGGAAAATATATTCGCTGTCTTCAAAGGGGAGATCGAAATTGTTGGATCTTCACGGTGAATGGTCTGCAATCGCAAGATCAGTCGACACGGTCATGGCCCACATTCAGGACAAGAAAGTTTAGGGCGATGGATTTAACACAGTTTTTTCGACCTGACCAGCAGGGTGGCTATCGCATTTTTGGTGTGCCGGTCGCTTTTGGTAGAGGCAGCCAGGAAAGAATCTTAAACCTGTATGAAACGGAAAATCCTGAGATCTTCGTGCCGAAGGTTGTCGGGGTCGGTTGGGATATCAACATTGGTGCCCTAGCAGTTAAGGCCGGGCTGTTACGTCCGGATGATTCGCTACCCGATATGCGAAAGTACGTCGATAAGGCTACAGAACGGTTTCTTGCGCATGCCCCAAAGATCGGCGCAGCACTAACTGTTGTCAGTGCGATTCCCGTGGCCAAGCTGGCGGAAGCTCCCACGAGTTGGCATCTGTCGGGAAAGCCAAGGAACCAGCGACCTGGACCGGTTGCTGCCCTCTTTCCGTGCCTCGTGAGTGTTTCTTCCGCTGTTATTTCGACGCGCGCAATGCAGCGAGGACAAAAGCAGTCGCCAACAGGGGCTGAATTACTTACTGCTTCTTCAGCCCTTGGAATGCAGATGATGTGCATGTTGAGTGTGCAGGCGACACGGTTGTCTGCGGCGCGCCCCAACGCAGTAAATCCCTGGCCCTTGCTCGCGGTTGTTTCCCTCCCGCTGAGCACAGTTGGCATTTTTGTCGCTCTAGTTCACACAACACTTGCAAACATCAACCGGGAAATGGAGAACCACCATGAATAACGTCGATAACCTGCGGGATTTACCACCATCGGTCTTAGTTATCGTCTCAGCGCTCATTACCCTGCAAGCAATCCTGATTTTGGTTTCATTGTGGAAGCTCTGGCGGACGAAAATCGACAAGATTGCAGGTTATTCAAAGCTTGTTTGGTTGATCGTCATCTTGATGGGGGAGTGTGTCAAGTTTTTTGTGTGTGAACTTCGGCTTACAGGTAAGGCTCGAACCGATCCGGGTAATGTGCTGACAGCTGATTGATGGCCGCAACCCACCCAGTCACACGCACCCCCTCAACAAACCGGCTCGTTCCCGCACGGGCACGCCCGGCCTTCTTTTTCGTTTTCTCCGCCTGCCGGTCCTCGATGTGGCAGATCATCAACCACAACGCCTTGACCGCGGCAGCATCATTAGGAAACTGCCCCCGATTCCTTGTCGCTTTACGCAACTGCGCATTCATCGACTCGATCGCATTCGTGGTGTAGACAACCTTCCTCGCCTGCGGCGGGAACTGCAAAAACGGTATGAAACGCTCCCACGCATCCCGCCAAGCCTTCACCGCCTGCGGATACTTCAGCCCCATGTCGCTGGCATCAAACTCGTCCAAAAACGCAAGCGCCTGCTCTGCCGTTGCAGCGGTGTAGATCTTCTTCAAAGCAGCCGCGACCGCGCTACGGTCCTTTGCCGCCACCCACCGCAGTGCGGTGCGGATCAGGTGCACCACACAGGTCTGCACCATCGCATCAGGCCAGGTGGCCTGCACCGCCTGTTCGAAACCTTTCAGCCCATCACAGCAGACGATGAACACATCTTTGACCCCACGGTTAGCCAACTCCGCACAGACCTGGGCCCAAAACGCCGCGCCCTCATTGTTTGCGATCCACAGCCCCAAGATCTGCCGGGTACCCTCCATGGTGATGCCGACCGCCATATAGCAGGCCTTGTTGACGACCCGGGCACCATCACGGATTTTGATGCGCAAAGCATCCAGGTAGATCACCGGGTAGAACTCCTCTAAGTCCCGGTGCTGCCAGGCAAGTACCTCATCTAGGACCTGGTCGGTGATCTGGGAGATCGTCTCATGCGACAAATCCACACCCAACGTGGTGGCCAGGTGGTGCTGGATGTCACGAAGGCTGGTGCCTGCGGCATACAGAGAGATGATCAGGTCGTCGACATCGGTGATCCTGCGGGCTCCTTTGGGCACCATCCGTGGGGTGAAGCTGCCGCTGCGATCCCTGGGCACGGTGATGTCGATAGGCCCGTACTGGGACTGGACGGTTTTGTTGTAGGAGCCGTTGCGGTGATTGTCGGCCGTGCCGTGGCGGGCTTTGCCTGTGCGGTCTCCTGCTTGGTAACCGAGGTGGGCGTCCATTTCGGCTTGCAGTGCGGTGTTGATCCCGGTCTGGATCATCGAACGCACCATGTCGTTGATGTCGGTTGATGATGTGGCGAACTCTTTGAGGATCTCGGCGAGTTCAGGGCTGGACATCAGTCGCTTCTCTAGTTGTTTAAGCCGGGCTTTGTCTTGCGGGTCGCGGGTGGTCATGGTGGTCATTGTGGAGCATCCTCCTCGATGGGTGGTGATTTAACACGTCACACACAAACCATCTGACACTCTCGCGCAGGGGGCAGGGATGGGAGGGGTTTTGGTCAGGCTTTGGGCGAGCCGGCGTCTGCGCGCCTTTAGGGGTATTAATCAGGGTCTTCCCCGATGTGCTGTGTTGTTGGACGGTGAAAACTAGAAAGTACAAGGTTTTCCAGCCAAGGAGGCATGATGAGCACACCGGGCACACCGATTGTGGAGCTTCGGAAAGTGACGAAGGTTTATGGAAGCGGCGAAGCTTCCGTGAAGGCTTTAGATGGCGTCGATGTGACTATCGGCAGGCAGCAGTTCACGGCGATCATGGGCCCCTCGGGTTCCGGCAAATCGACGTTATTGCACGTGTTGGCGGGTTTGGACAATCCGACTTCCGGGCAGGTGGTGGTTGATGGGCATGACATCACCTCCATGGATGATGACGCGTTGACGGTGTTCCGCCGGGAGGAGATTGGGTTTATTTTCCAAAGCTTTAACCTGGTTCCCACGCTGAGCGCAGAGGACAATATTTTGCTGCCGATGAAGCTGCGGGGGCACACGCCCAGCGCGGAAGACAAGCAGTTTATGGCGAAAGTGATTCGTATGCTGGGCCTAGAGAATCGGCTGCGCCATAGGCCAAAGGAGATGTCTGGCGGGCAGGTGCAACGCGTCGCGGTGGCGCGGGCTTTGGTGGCTCGTCCGGCGATGATTGTTGCTGATGAGCCGACGGGAAACCTTGACTCGGAGTCGACCGCTGAGGTTTTAGAACTGCTGCGCTCGGCTGTCGATGAGCTCGGGCAAACGGTTGTCATGGTGACCCACGATGAACAAATTGCGTCCCAGGCAGATCGGATTTTGGTCGTCAGGGATGGCCGTATTGCTCAAGATCGAGTCCCACTGCGCAGCACCAGCCCGGCAGGGGAGAAGCACTAAGATGCGTACCCTTTTGCTGAGCAATATCACCAGTCATAGTCGTAGATATGTGGCCACCGGGATCGCCGTGGCTATTTCAGCGATGTTTGTGTTCGCGGCGCTGATTTTTTCCTCCGCGCTCAACCATTCCCTCACCAAAGGGATCACGAACACCTACGAAAACGTCAGCGCCGTTGCAAGCATCAACGATGATGTTTTGGAAGCGGCTCGAAACGGTGAAGACGGACAAAAGTATCCTTTCGATGCTGCGGAGGTAGAAGATTTTCTGCAGCACCAGCCGGGGGTCGCGGGGGTGTATCGGGAAACTTTTAGTTCTGCTTTTATCAGGACCTCTGGCAATTCAATTTTGAACGTCAAGTATGTGCCGCCAACGCCGTTCTATCGCCCGTCGTTGGATTCAGGGCAGTGGCCTAGCAATAACACCGAGGTTGCGTTGCCCCATGATTACCTTGAAGCCTGGGATTTACACGTGGGCGATCGGGTGTTTTTGGAGCCTTTGACCTCCGTTGCGGAGCAACCTTTAGTTGAACTGACGATTTCTGGCAGCTATCAATCGGCGAAGGGGCGGATCAACGGGCCGTACATCACCCACGAGCTGTACAACCAGGTTTTTCCGGGAGAGGAAACGTCTAACTTTTTTATAGCTGCGGCTTCCCCTGATGACACTGCGCACGCCCAGCAGGATTTTGTTTCCCGTCTGCGAGCTGAGGTTGACAGCTCGGATGCTCCGGTGGCCAGGGCTATTGCGCAGTCAATGACTGTGCTGACTGGGGTTGATGCGATGCAGGTGGATCTGGACAGGATTGAGTCTCAGCGGGCTGCTGCTTCTGCTGTGCTGCTGGTTTTCCCACTGATCACGATTTTTGTGGCAATCATCGTGATTGCCAGCAGTTTTAGGGTGCTTCTTCAGCAGCGCAGGAAGGAGTTGGCGCTGTTGCGTTCCCTAGGTGCTACGCGCCGGCAGGTACGAAGGCTTTTGCTGTGGGAGGCTGCCGTTTTAGGCGTGGTTGCGGCCACGATTGGTGTCGTGTGTGCGGCTGTGATCGGGGTGGTTGGGTTGAAGAGCACCGGATATGCGGATTCTTTTGGTGAAGCGTGGGGATCTGTAAATCCGCTTGATGCGGTGGCTGTCCTTGCGGGGGCGGTGGCTGTGACTGTGCTTGTTGGTGTGCGGCCTGCTGCCGGATCCGCCCGAATTTCGCCGATGGCGGCGTTGGCTCAGGCACACATTGATTCTCAACCGCCTGCTGCTGGTCGGAAAAACATCCTTTTTGGTGGGATTCTGATTGCTGTTGGTGTGGCTGCTATGGCGCTTGGATTGACGGTCTTTGCCGGTGAGAACAAGGGTTTTGTGGTCGCAGTTTTGGGTGGTTTGGTGTCTTTGTTGGGGGTGTTGGCCATTGCGTCCACGACGTTGTGGCGGGTTACTGGCCTGGTGGGTGCCCCTTTTAAGGCTGTGATTCCGCAGTTGGCTGTGGCTAATACTGCCCGTAATCCGCACCGGACTGCCGCGACAGGAACCGCCAGCATCATCGGTATTACGTTGATTGTGCTGTTGTCGGTGGGGGCTGCCTCGACTAAGCAGACCCTGATGTCCGAAATTGACTACAAGCGCCCATACGACCTAGTGGTTGCGGATTCTGGTCGGGTTATCGGTGACGATACTGTGACTGCTTTGCGAAAAGCTGCGGGAATTGCCGCGGTGGCTGGTGTGCACACGGCACCGGTGGAGGTTTCTGCGCACAGCGGTGGCACGCCCACGATGATGACTGCGTGGGCGGCCAGTGATCTTGATGATGCTGTGCACGCACCGATTCCCCAGCCGAGAAATGGTGAGGTGGTGGTCTCGCAGGGTTTCGCCGAGGGCGAGCGGGTCACTGTTTGTCCTGCGGAAGCTGCGACTGACAGGTGCCACACGTTGTACGCGAAGATCTACCCTCGCTTAGGCGACTCCGTGATGCTTTTGACCGAAGCTGATGCGCGCGCAATCGTGCCGGATATCACCACGAATGTGGCGGTGGTGAAACTAGCTGAAGGCGCGCGAGCCGATAAGACCAGCGCCGCTATTCACGAAATTGTTCCTTCCGCATCGGTTAGTGGCAGTGCGCAGGAGCGAGAAGCCTACATCGAGATGATTGACCAGGCTTTTAGCGTGGTTGCTGTGTTGGTTGCGATTTCGGTGCTGGTTGCGCTTGTCGGCCTGGCGAATACGTTGTCGCTGTCGGTGCTGGAGCGAACACACGAAAATGGTCTGTTGCGTGCTTTGGGTTTGCGCCGCAAAGACATGCAGAAGATGCTGCTGGTTGAGGCAGTGCTGATCAACAGCACTGGCTTGTTAGTCGGTCTGTTGCTGGGAACGGTGTACGGCATTGTGGGTTCCTATGCCCTGCCGGTAGAGGTTCATGCGCATCATATTTCGATCCCGTGGCTGATCATCGCCTCGGTGGTGTTGATCAGTACGCTGGCGGCTGTGTTGTCGTCGATTGTGCCCGGAAGACGAGCCGCCCGGGTGTCGCCAACCCAAGCGTTGGCTGCTGAATAAGAAAAGATCCGAGTGACCACGGGATGCGCGGTCACTCGGATTCTGTGACGACTTCTTTGACGACATTGCCAACAGGAGGGGGCACAGCCGGGTGCGATGTGTCCTAACGCGGGACTGCCGGCGGGTGGTGCGTTTTCCGGAACACCAGCACGCTGCCCACGATCAGCAGCACGAGGTGGGTGACCCACAGGGCTTTTTGGGCGAGCGCGTCATAGGGCGCCTCCAGCGGCTGGAAGGCATAGAACACCAGGTGGGCGGCTATGAGTGCGACAAACACTAGCGCGCCGGCCCGGGCAGTGTTTTTGGTGGTGAACGCGGCGATGAAAGAGACGATCCCTGCAGCCAGTGCCACCGCAAGGTAGGTCAGGTTCAGCAGGAACACTGCCACCTCGGTGGTGTCGCCACCGAGAGTGCGACTCATGATGATTGCTGCGGTGATGGCGATGGTGGCGATCCACCACAGCCAGCCCGCAAACCGGGCGGAGTTTTCCCGCCGGAACACAGATGTGGAGGTACTGCCGCGCATGAGGTGCTCCTTCCCAAAAGCGTCTGGGTTGTGGCCGGGGTGGGGAGGCGACGCCCAGTCGGTGGAGGATGGGGCTTTTTAGTCTAGTCACCCGAACAAAAATCCGACGGCGATTTTCAAACAGGGCATTACTTGCGGCGGTAGGGTTGAGTCATGATGCTGGATCGAATGCTACGTCGCCGCACCTACCATTTTTTGATCGATGGCTATCGTTTTCAGGCGGTGGTGTCCCCGTTGTCGTTTTCGGTGGAGTGGGTGGATTGCCCCAGTGTGTACGTACCCAGCGGGTATTCCTCTACTGCGATGCTCGGCGGCGGTTTTGGCCCACAGCGACTGATGACTCGTTTGCTGGCGTGGTTGCGGGCGCCGCTGCCGAGTGAGGAGGAGATCCGCGCAGACATCGAGTCCTGGTTGGAATCCACCTTGGAAGACGCCGCTGAGGACGGGGTTGATCTGGGCCGCTAGGCCCAATAGTTGGGTGCTATGAAAAACCTCCCCGGCGCTGGTGCCACCGAAAAGGTGGGGTGCGCGGGGAGGCTTTTTAAGGCTTTGAGCGGGATTAGCCTAGCTAGTGAGTTCTTCCAGCTTGGCGCGCACGGCAGAAGCCGGCGGGTTGGTGACGTGGGTGCCGTCGGAGAACTTCACGGTCGGCACCACGCGGTTGCCGTCGTTGACGGATTCCACCCACTTGGCGGCCTCTGCATCCTGTTCCACATCAATGTTGGTGTACGGGGTGTTGGTGCGATCCAAAGCCTTGGTCAGGCGCTGGCAGAAGGGGCACCAGGTGGTGGTGTACAAAGTGACGTGGTTGCTCATAGTGTGAAAACCTTTTCTGGTCGAAACGTGTAAGAACTTGGTGCAAGTCTATGTAAAAAGCGCGCCATCGTGGGGAATGAAACCGCACACGGATGCGCGGTGGGGAAGTAGCAGCGCCCCGATGAGTTGGCGGGTGCTAGCGGGTATAGCGCACAAACCGGAAACGCACCGGTGTGTCATGCGCACCCACACTCACATAACCTTTTTCGGAGGTTTTCCATTCCCCAACCTCAGCTGCCGTGAAACCCTGCAGGTCAGGGGCGTGCACTGCGGTATCGCCTAGGTCTTCGGCAAGGAGCACATCGATCTCGGTGACGATGACCTCGTCGACCTGGTCAATGGTGGCCGCATAAATGGTGCCACCGCCGATGATGAATCCGTCCGCGGGCAAAGAGCCCAGATCCTCCTGCACCCGTGCACCGGAAGACCACGGTCCTGGCGTGCGGGAAGAAATCACAATATTGTCCCGCCCGGGCAGGGGGCGAAAACGCGGCGGCAAGGACTCCCAGGTTGCCCGCCCCATCACGACCGGGTGCCCGGCGGTGGCGTTTTTGAAATGCGCCAGATCCTCCGGCAAGTGCCACGGCATGTCTTGGCCATCGCCGATGATGCCGTCCGTCGACTGCGCCCAAATAGCCTTCAAACTCAAAGCCTTTGTCCTTATCTTTGAAAAAATGCACCCCACACGCGCGCGGGGCATGAACAAAGCCCACGCCAACTCAGCGTCGGCATGGGCTGTGCGCATGGTGAGCTACACCGCGACCTGCGCGCGGATCAGCGGGTGCGGGTCGTAGCCGGTGACCACAATGTCATCGAAGGTGTAATCGAAAATGCTGGGCTTGTGGTTGAGCTCCAGCTGGGGGTAGGGGCGCGGCTCGCGGGACAGCTGCAGCTGCACCTGCTCCCGGTGATTGTCATAGATGTGGCAATCCCCACCGGTCCATACGAACTCGCCGACCTCAAGGCCGGCTTGCTGCGCAAACATGTGCGTCAACAGGGAATAGGACGCGATGTTAAACGGCACGCCCAGGAACATGTCCGCGCTGCGCTGGTATAGCTGACAGGATAGTTTCCCATCGGCCACATACAGCTGGAACAAAAGGTGGCACGGCGGCAATGCCATGTTGTCCAGCTCGGAAACATTCCAGGCGGAGACAATATTGCGGCGGGAATCCGGGTTGTTTTTCAGCATGTCCAGCGCGCCCGCAATCTGGTCAATGTGGCGCCCATCAGGGGTCGGCCAGCTGCGCCACTGCACCCCATATACCGGACCCAAATCCCCATCCTGATCAGCCCACTCATCCCAAATGGTGATGCCGTGCTCATGCAGGAAAGAAATATTCGACTCGCCCCGCAGGAACCACAACAGCTCACCAACTACCGACTTGAAGTGCACCTTCTTCGTCGTGATCAGGGGGAAAGACTCCGCCAAATCGAAACGCATCTGCTGGGCAAATAGGGAAGTGGTGCCGGTGCCGGTGCGATCGTCTTTGTGGGTGCCCTCCCGCATGATGCGGGCCAGCAAATCCTCGTAGGGGGTCGCGATCATGCGAAGCTTCCGTTGGCCTCACGGAACTCGGCCGCGAACTTCAACATGTCCTCCGCCAACTCCGGGCGACAAATCAGCACGTCCGGCAGGTAGGTGTCCTTGTTGTTGTAGGTCAACGGGGACCCATCCAGGCGGGAGCAGTGCAGGCCAGCAGCCAAGCACACACCCACCGGGGCGGCAGAATCCCACTCGTACTGGCCGCCGGCATGCACATAAGCATCCGCATCGCCCAGCAACACGTGCATGGCCTTCGCACCAGCCGAACCCATCGGCAGGGTGTCAAAACCCATTTTCTCCGCCACGAAGCTTGCGACCTGCGGCGCACGGTTGTGGCTCATCACGATCTTGCGGGACAGCGGGCCTCCCACCGCCTTGGCGTCCTCAGAGGTAAACACCACGCCCAAGTCCGGCAAACCAACCGCGGCATGAATCGGGCGGCCATTTTCCACCAGGGCGATGTGCACCGCCCAGTCCTGGCGGCCCGTCGCGAACTCCTTCGTGCCGTCCAACGGGTCGATGATCCACACGCGATCCTTAGCCAAACGCGCCGGATTATCCGCCGCTTCCTCCGACAGCACCCCATCGTCGGGGCGGTGCTGGCTCAACACCCGCGCAATCCAGTTCTGGGCCAGATCATCGCCGGCATCACCCAAGTTACGGCCACGCAACAAGCCAACATTGCGCACGCCCTTGAGGATTTCACCCGTGCCCTGGGCAAGGCGGCGGGTCAGGATGGCATCATCAACTTTCGCAGTCATGCCCTCAACACTAGTTGGTTTTTCCTCCGCACGCGCACCCACGCCGCCCACGCCCCGCGGGTGCAAAAACCAACCGCAGGTTGTAGCCCACCCGCTCCACGCCCGCACCCACCCCACAGTGCATCCGCTAGTGTGCCCGGCGCCTGCTCAACAACCCCTTGCGGGCCGTGTTTTACAGTGGGGGGCATGGTTGATTCGGCGTTGACAGGCTTCCGCCCAGAGGTAGCCACCTGGTTTTCCGAGGTGTTTTCCGCACCCACTGCAGTCCAACGCGGCGCCTGGGAAGAAATCTCACGCAACCAACACGCCCTCATCGTCGCCCCCACCGGTAGCGGTAAAACCCTCGCCGCCTTCCTGTGGGCGCTGAACTGCCTGGCCGGCAAACCCGGCCAGCTGCCCCTGCCCGATGTGCTGGAAAACCCCCGGCCGGCCCCACCGGCAGGCGCCGACACAAACGCCGACACCCCTGACTCCACCGCTGTCCCCACTGCCGGCGACCCCAGCACTCCCAGCACCGGGGTGCGCGTCATCTACATCTCCCCGCTGAAAGCCCTTGGCGTCGACGTCGAACGCAACCTCCGGGCGCCACTGACCGGTATTAGCCGTACCGCCGCCCGCATGGGTCTACCCATGCCCGAGATCCGCGTCGGGGTCCGCAGCGGCGACACCACCGCTGCGGAACGACAAAAACAACTCAAAAACCCACCAGACATCCTCATCACCACCCCCGAATCGCTGTACCTGATGCTGACCTCCAAAGCATCCCAGGTGCTGCGCACCGTCGACACCATCATCATCGACGAAATCCACGCCGTCGCCGGCACCAAACGCGGCGTGCACCTAGCGCTGTCGCTGGAAAGGCTCGAACACCTCTGCGCCACACCCCCACAGCGCATCGGACTATCCGCTACCGTCAGGCCGCTGGAAACCGTCGCACGCTTCCTCGGCGGGCACCGACTCGTCAGCATCGTCAACCCGCCCGCCACCAAAAAGTGGAACATGTGCGTGCACTCCCCGGTGCCCAACATGAGCGACCTTCCCACCCCGGAACCCGGCTCACGCATCGGCGAAAACCTCGTCGACGACCAACTCGGACTCACCGCGCCCCTGGACGCCCGCGCACCCTTTGAGCCGGACAATCAACCGGGTATCCAGCCGGACAGCCAGCCGGATAGCCAGCCAGAAAACCTTGGCGCGATCGCCTCCGCCATCCTCCCGCCCCCTACTCACACCCCCGCCGAGCAACAGCCAGAACAGGCCACAGACCCCGGGGCGCTGTGGGCCACCCAAGGGCCGGTGGCCACCCCGGTTGCGGGCACCGTCCACTTCGACGACACCCCCGCCGAGACCCCCACCGCCCCCACGGCGCCCGCCCCCGGGGAATTCACCGACGCCGACGAACAAGCCTTTACCCTGCAAGGCACCACCGCCACCGAAAACTCCATCTGGCCCTTCATCGAAAACGCCGTCTACCAAGAAATCACCACCGCCACCTCCACCCTCGTCTTCGTCAACTCCCGCCGCACCGCCGAACGACTCACCAGCCGCATCAACGAGCTCTACGCCAGCGAACACGCCCCCGAACAACTCAGCGCCAGCATGCGCCGCCCACCGGCACAGCTCGGCAAAGTCGGCGACGTCGCCGGCACCGCCGCCACCCTCATCGCCCGCGCCCACCACGGATCCGTCAGCAAAGACGAACGCGCCACCACCGAAGCGATGCTCAAAGCCGGCGAACTCAAAGCCGTCGTCGCCACCTCCTCCCTCGAACTCGGCATCGACATGGGGGCAGTCGACAAAGTCGTCCTCGTCCAATCCCCGCCCAGTGTCGCCAGCGGCCTGCAACGCGTCGGACGCGCCGGCCACAACGTCGGCGCCGAAAGCACCGGCAGCTTCTACCCCCTCCACCGCGCAGACCTGATCTCCACCTGCGTAGTCGTCGACCGCATGCGCCGCGGCGACATCGAAGAACTCACCGTCCCCACCAACGCCCTCGACGTACTCGCCCAACAAACCATCGCCATGGCAGCCCAAGGCGAGATCACCGCCGACGACTGGTACGACACCGTCCGCAAAGCCATGCCCTACGCGCAGCTGCCGCGCCCCGTCTTCGACTCCGTCATCGACCTCGTCAGCGGCGTCTACCCCTCCACAGACTTCTCCGAACTCCGCCCCCGCGTCATCTACGACCGGGTCAGCGGCATCCTCAGCGCCCGCCCCGGCGCCCAACGCATCGCCGTCACCTCCGGCGGCACCATCCCCGACCGCGGACTCTTCGGCGTCTTCCTCGTCGGCGGCGCCGACGGCGGAGCACCCCGCCGCGTCGGCGAACTCGACGAAGAAATGGTCTACGAATCCCGCGTCGGCGACGTCTTCACCCTCGGCGCATCCTCCTGGCGCATCGAAGAAATCACCAAAGACCAAGTACTCGTCACCCCCGCCCCCGGCCACACCGGCCGACTACCCTTCTGGAACGGCGACCAAGCCAGCCGCCCCTACGAACTCGGCCTCGCCATCGGCGCATTCCGCCGCACCGCCCTCAACGATCCCACCACCCTCGACGCGATAGGCATCGACGACTACGCCCGCAACAACGTCACCGACTACCTCACCGAACAACAACAAGCCCTCGGCGTCATACCCGACGAACGCACCCTCGTCCTCGAACGCTTCCGCGACGAACTCGGCGACTGGCGCGTCATCCTCCACACCCCCTTCGGCCGCGCCATCAACGCCCCCTGGGCGCTCGCCGTCGGCCACCGCATCGCCCACACCACCGGCATGGACGCCCAAGCCGTCGCCGGCGACGACGGCATCATCATCCGACTACCCGAATCCGACACCGAACCCGGCATCGACCTATTCACCTTCGACGCCGACGACATCGCCACCATCGTCACCGAACACGTAGGAAACTCCGCCCTGTTCGCCTCCCGCTTCAGGGAATGCGCCGCCCGCGCCCTCCTCCTGCCACGCCGCCACCCCGGCAAACGCGCCCCCCTATGGCAACAACGCCAAAAAGCCGCCCAACTCCTCGACGTCGCCAAACGCTACCCAAGTTTCCCCATCATCCTGGAAACCGTCCGCGAATGCCTCCAAGACGTCTACGACCTGCCCCACCTCGAACACATCTGCCGCGAAATCGCCGCCAACACCATCCGCATCGCCGAAGTCACCACCGACACCCCCAGCCCCTTCGCCACCTCACTGCTGTTCAACTACACCGGCGCCTTCATGTACGAAGGCGACAGCCCCGCCGCCGAAAAACGCGCCGCCGCCCTCGCCCTCGACCCCGCACTACTCGCCCAACTCCTCGGCGACATCGAACTCAAAGACCTCCTCGACCCCGACGTCGTCCTCGAAGTCTCAGCACTAGTCCGCCGCACCCACCCCACCCGCCAAGCCACCACCCCCGAACACCTCATCGACGCCCTCCACACCCTCGGCCCCATCCCCGTCGAAGAACTACACCACTACGTCACAGAAGAACTATTCTCCCCAAACCTGATCGACAACCTCCTCGCCCTCCCCGGCCACCGCGTCATGCAAGTACGCATCGCCGGACGCGAACACCTGGCCCTGACCCAAGAAGCCGCCCTGCTACGCGACGCCCTCGGAATCCCCGCCCCACCCGGAGTCGCCGCCCACCCCGACACCATCCCCGACGCCGCCGAACAACTCATCAGCCGCTACGCCCGCACCCACGGGCCCTTCACCACCCAAGACGTCGCCGACGCCTTCGGCCTCGGCTACGCCATCGCCCACAACACCCTGCACCACCTCGACGGCATCAACGACGGCCGCTACAGCGCCGACACCCCACAATGGTGCGACACCGGCGTCATCCGCATGATGCGCACCCGCTCCCTGGCCAAAGCCCGCCAACAAGCCGAACCGGTCTCCCACACCGCCCTCGCCCGCTTCATCACCGACTGGCACCACATCGCCCCCACCGGCGCCCGCCCCACCCTCCACGGCGTCGACGGCGTCTACCAAGTCCTCGAACAACTCGCCGGCGTCCGCCTGCCCGCCAGCGCCTGGGAAACCCTCATCCTGCCCAGCCGCGTCGCCAACTACCACCCCAGCATGCTCGACGAACTCTGCCTCTCCGGCGACGTCACCATCCACGGCGCCGGCCAAGCCGGCAGCAACGACCCCTGGATCATGCTGCTCCCCATCGACTACGCCGCCGAACTCGCCCCACTCACCACCACCGACGACCCCCAACACAGCGGCCTGCACGAAAAACTCCTCACCATCCTCGGCAGGGGAGGAGGCTACTTCTTCCCCGAACTCGTCGCCGAAACCAACGGACCAGACGACGACGGCCTGGTCATCCCCGGCACCACCAACGAACAAGACATCCGCCGCGCCCTCTGGGAACTCGTCGAACGCGGCCTAGTCACCCCAGACGGCTTCGCCCCCATCCGCGCCCGCCTCGCCGGCGGCACCACCGCCACCACCGCCCACAAAAAACGCCGCACCCCCAACCGCTCCCGCCTACGCATGGGCCGCACCAGCTTCGCCCAAGAACACCGCGCCACCAGCACCCCCGCCGACATGCGGGGACGCTGGTCACTGGCCACCACCCCCAACCCCGAACCCACCGCCCGCTCCGTCGCCCACGGCGAAGCCTGGCTCGACCGCTACGGAGTCGTCACCCGCGGCAGCGTCGTCAGCGAAGACGTCACCGGCGGCTTCGCCCTCGCCTACAAAGTGCTCTCCACCTTCGAAAACAACGGCAAAGCCCTCCGCGCCTACGTCATCGAAGGCCTCGGCGCAGCCCAATTCTCCACCACCGCCATCATCGACCGCATCAGAGGCCACCAAGACAGCGCCGACCAAACCGGCTGGCCCAGCGGCACCACCGAACCTAACACCTACCTCCTCGCCTCCTGCGACCCCGCCAACCCCTACGGCGCAGCCATCCCCTGGCCCGACACCATCCGCGGCAGCCGCGCCGCCGGCGCCATGGTCACCCTCACCGACGGCGTCCTCACCGCCCACCTCAGCCGCGGCGGCAAAACCCTCCAACTCGTAGAAGACCTCCCCGCCGGCATCACCACCGCCGACACCATCCCCCGCATCATCGCCGCCCTAAGCGACGCCATCGCCCAACAACGCATGCAAGCAATCACCATCGAAACCATCAACCACACCCCCGTGTTCGACTCCCCCCACATGGCCCACCTCCGCGCCGCCGGAGCCGCACTGACCCCCAAAGGCCTCAAAATCACCGCCGCCACCACCGCACCCAGCCCACACACCCGCCCCCACAACCGCCGCGCCACCGACCTCAACCCACAAGCCACCACCAGCGACATCCCCACCCACAACAACCCCTTCGGCACCACCGGAAGAGGACGCAATGCCCGAAGGTGATTCCGTCTACCAACTCGCCCGCCGCCTACACCCCCTAGTCGGCGCCACCGTCACCCACACCAGCCTCCGCGTCCCAGACCTCGCCACCACCAGCCTCACCGGCCACACCCTCAACAACCTCTGGCCCTACGGCAAAAACCTCTACATGCAATTCGGCGACAACATCCTCCACACCCACCTAAAAATGGAAGGAAAATGGGCACTACACCGCCAAGGCACCACCTGGCGCGCCCCCGGCCACACCGCCCGCGTCGTCCTCCACTTCAACACCCAACCCCCCAGCGAACTCGTCGGACACAGCCTCGGATTCGTCCGCCTCCTCCACGTCAACGACTACCCCGAACACATCAAAAACTTCGGCCCCGACCTCCTCGCCGCCACCTTCGACCACGACACCGCCGCCCACAACCTCGCCAAACGCCCCGACCGACCCATCGGCGCAGCACTACTCGACCAAAGCAACCTCGCCGGCATCGGCAACGAATACCGAGCCGAAATCTGCTTCCTCTGCGGCGTCCACCCCGGACAAGCAACCAAAAACACCAACATCGACCAAATCCTCACCGTCTCCCGCAGACTCATGTGGGCCAACCGCCTATCACCCATGCGCGTCACCACAGGCGTGAAAAAAGCCGGCGAAAACTCCTACGTCTTCGGCCGCGCCGGACGCCCCTGCCGACGCTGCGCAACCCCCATCGTCAAAGACACCCTCGGCGGAATCGACCGCGGCGGCGACAGCGGAGAACTAGAAAGAATCATCTGGTGGTGCCCCCAATGCCAACCCACACCCCCACACTGGCAATACGACCACCGACTCACCGGCGCCGGACTCATCAACGACCTACCACCACACCACCCCACACATCGAAACACCGCCACCTAAGCGCCTCAAAGGCAACCAAGGCGGCGGCACACAACCCAACACAGCGGGGGAGCACTAACCCAAACGACGCCCCGAGGAATCAGTCGCCAAGCGACCATTGCGGGTCAAAATCATAAAGAAATCAACCAACGCCCAAATATTGACCGCAAAAATCAGCAACAAACCATCATCAATCACAGACAACACCACCCCAGCAAAAGACAAACCCAACTTAATAAACCCCTGCTTGGTGTAACCCAAGTAGAAATCATGAATGCCAAAAGCACCAGTGAAAAACGCCAAAATAGCCGCGATCGCCATCCGCTTATCCGACACCTGCGGATAACCCAACCCACCCGGGGCGAACTGGGACCCAGTAGGAGCAAACATCTGCTGCGGGGCATAGCCAGCCGGCTGCTGCACCACCGCCGGATCAGCTGCAGGCTGCTGATAACCCGCCTGCACCGGATACTGCTGCTGGAATCCACCCTGCGGGGCCTGCGGCTGCTGGTAGCCACCCTGCGGAGCTTGCGGCTGCTGGTAGCCACCAAAAGCGTCACCAGGCTGAGCACCAAAACCAAAAGAACCATTCGGCTGCTGGGGCTGACCAAAATTACCGTGGGGAGTAGTCATGAAAAATACCTTTCACACCAAGACGCACACAACGTCTCAACAAACAGGGAAACCCACCGGGACACCCCGGGTGGGAAAGAAAAACGAAGCGAAAAAATCTTTCCTCGTAACTTCTTTTCTGTTGTCTTAGATGAGCACGCGGGCGAAAAGGTTACACCGCAAACTTTTCCCACCAACGACACAGCGCCCGGCGCCCCCCATTGGAGAAACAACGGGGGCGCGCCGGGCGCTGAAAAGTCGCGGGAAAGCTACTGTTGCTGCGGTTGCTGTTCGGCGGGGGTGGCTTCGCCGTCAGCGGGGGCCGGTGCCTGTTCCTGCGGCTCGCCGGCAGGCTGATCTTGCCCCGGAGCTGCCGGATCGGCACCTTGCTCAAGTTCTTGGGAGAAGAAAGGATCTTCCGGCAGGTGCATCTCCCACTTGCCGGCGTTAAAGACAAACTCCATCGGCTCGCTGGCCTGGTGGTAGCTGGACGCGGCTGCAGCATCAGTGCACAAATCAACCGTGTCGGTGGGGACCTTCTTCACGTCGATCCAGCCGTCCTTGTTGCCGATGACCAGCAACTGCTGGTCGTCTTTCGGGCCTTTTTCGGGATAATCCTCCACCGGCTTATCTACCTGGTATTCGATCATGCTGCGCGTGGTGCCGGGGCAGCCAACGACGTAGAAATCGACCGGGTGCTCAGAATCGGCGTACAGGTCCTCAATGCCGAAGGTTTGCTTCGTCATCAGGTCGGCGTCTTTCAAACGATCGTCAAAACTGTTGTCCACTGAGGCGCCACCGCTGGAGCAAGCAGAAAGCCCCAGCAGTGCGGCAGCTGCGGTCAAGGAAACGGCGCGACGGAGGTGTGAAGAGCTCATGGTGGGAAAGTCTAGCGCACATCAGCTGTGCAGCAACTGCCACAGTGCCCGCGCGCACCCACCGTCACGGGGACATCCGGCCTGGTGAACAGTGCTTTTAGGCGCGTCCGGGCGGGATCAACCCCAACTGCTGTTCCACCGTCGTGTTGCGGGTTGCGAAAAAGCCACCCACCGCGACGATCGTCAACACCACGGCGGTAACTACGTTGGGCCACACCCACCCGGCGACGTGTTCGTGCAAAATGCCATAAAACAGCGGCCCGCCACAGGCGATGGTGTAGCCGGCGCCCTGCCCGAAAGCAGACAGGGCAGTTGCGCCGGCCATGGTGCGTGCTCGCACATTGACCAAGGTCAAACCCATGGGGAAGGTGCAAGGTCCTAAAGCGGAAATGATTACCCACAACCAGGGTGCGCGCATGGGGGCCAGGGCGATACCGAAGTTACCGATGATGAACAGGATCAGGAAGAACACGATCGCTGGGAAAGGATCTTCGAAACGGCCCACCAGCCACGGGCCGATGAACGCCAGAGCCAGACCCAGGCCGGCCCACACCGACAGCATCAGGGCGGCGAACTGGGGACTGGCGCCCCCATCGACATACATCTGGGGCAAAAACAGCATCATGGCGTAGGTCGCGAAGGAGGTGAACCCGAACATGGTGGCTAAGCCCAGGCCGACTGGGGTTTTCCACACGGGTAGCATTTTCTCTCCGCGTTTGGAAGCCTGGTCCGCAACTTTCGACCTGGGGGTGGCTAGAAGGGGAATCCAGGCCAGTGCTGCGAGGATTGCCATCAGTGACCAGGAGCCTAGGCTGATTCGCCAGCCGTGCCCATTGGTGCTGGAATCACCCCACAGTGCCAGCGGTTCGGCGAGCAGTGGGGCGCCGGCCATGCCGATCTGCATTACCACCAAATACGTCATGGACCAGCCGGGTACCCGGGATGGGTAGAAAGCCCTAACTGCCAGGGGGAGCAACGCATTGGTCACGCCGATCGCGAATAGTGCGCACAGTGAGCCGGCGAACATTCCCGTGAAGGTGGGGATCGCTACTCGGAGGATCTGGCCGCCAGCGGTGAGCACCATCGCAAGAAACAATGCGCGCGGGATGGTGAGAACTTTGAGCAGTTTTGGGCTTGAAATCGCGGAGACCGCGAACATGGCGGTGGGGATCATTCCCAGCACACCAATCTGGGTGCCGCTTAGCCCCAGGTCATGCATCAGGCGTGGCAGCAGTGGGGAAAGTCCGGTGACTGCCGCTCGCATGTTCAGCGCCGTCAGGATGATGGCAAGTCCAGCTACCCAATGAGGACGAACACGCGATGAAGATGTCATGGAGGGACATTGTAGGCGCTTAGCCGTAATCAGTTTCAAACTGGGCGGGGCAGGACAGCGGTGATTGAGCTTAGGGCAGTCCTAAAGCTGGAAGCGATGGCACAAAAGAAGGCGCCGACTGCCTCATATAGGAAGCAATCGGCGCCGATCTTTAAGGGGGCGTCGAGTCGATGACTGTCCGCTAGTTGGTTGGGATCTTGAAGTTTTCGCCTACCTGCGGAACCTGGTTGGCCGGCGAAGCCGGGGCGGGGTTGGGATCCATCTGCTCCGGGGTGCCCGCGTGGTCTTGACCGCTGTGATCCTGACCGGGGTGGGTGCCGGAGTGGCCTTGGCTCGGGTGGACGCCCGCGTGGCCTTGACCGGTGTCATCGGTGCTGGCACTGGTGGTGGTGCTGGTGGGGCTGGCGTACCAGGAGCCATCGTCGTCCTTGGTCATCTTCAACGGGGTGGTGATGTCGGTGACTTCCCACCCAGTCGAGGACTTGCACAGGTTGAAGCGACTCAGGTCATACGTGCGAATCTTCGCTTGGTTTTGGGCGTCGAAAAGCAGCAGCGCGGACTTGTCCTCGTAGCCGTCTTCCGGGTATTTCGCCGGTGCGGAAAAACCGAGGGTTTTGGCGAGGTCCTTTGCGGAGGTCTTGGGGCAGACGATCAAGTACCGCGTTTGATCATCGGTGTGGCCCAAGGTCACCGTCACCTGTTTCGCATCCCGGCTTTCCAAGTCGCCGAAGGCAAGGTCGCTGGTCAACGTGGAACACCCGGCTAGCGCCAACGCGAAGGGAAGCGCTAGCCCGAGTGTGCGCTTAGCCTTCACGGTTGGCACGGAACCAGGAGATCAGGCTGTCGGTGGAGCTGTCGCCAGAGTCGACGTTCTCGTCGCCGTTGACGGCGGGCAGCAGGTCGCCGGCCTGCTTCTTGCCGAGCTCAACGCCCCACTGGTCGAAGGAGTTGATGTCCCAGATCACGCCCTGAACGAAGACAATGTGCTCGTAGAGGGCAATCAGCGAGCCCAGGATGAAGGGGGTGAGTTCCTCAGCCAAGATGGTGGTGGTGGGGCGGTTGCCGGGCATGACCTTGTGAGTCACCAATTCCACCGGCACGCCTTCTGCGGAGATTTCCTGCTCGTTCTTGCCGAATGCCAACACCTTGGTCTGGGCGAAGAAGTTGCTCATCAGCAGGTTGTGCATGCTGCCGGTGCCGTCGGCGGTGGGCAGATCCTGGCGGGGGCGGGCGAAACCGATGAAGTCCGCCGGGACTAGGCGGGTGCCCTGGTGCAGCAGCTGGAAGAAGGCGTGCTGGCCGTTGGTGCCGGGCTCACCCCAGTAGATTTCGCCAGTGTTGACGCTCACGGCGGAGCCATCGCGGCGCACGGACTTGCCGTTGGATTCCATGGTCAGCTGCTGCAGGTAGGCGGGGAAGCGAGCCAAATCCTGGGAGTAGGGCAGCACGGCGTGAGTGTCGGCGCCGTAGAAGTCGCCGTACCAGACTCCGAGCAGGCCCATCAGCACGGGCAGGTTCTTGTCGAGCTCGGCGGTGCGGAAGTGGACGTCCATGGCGTGGAAGCCTTCGAGGAAACGCATGAAGTCCATGGGGCCAATCACGGCCATCAGGGACAGGCCGATGGCGGAGTCCACGGAGTAGCGGCCACCAACCCAATCCCAGAAACCAAACATGTTGCGGGTGTCGATGCCGAATTCGGCTACCTTTTCCGCGTTGGTGGACACTGCCACGAAGTGCTTGGCGACGGCCGATTCGTCACCGTCGAAAGCCTCAAGCAGCCAGCGCTTGGCGGCGTGGGCGTTGGCGAGGGTTTCCTGGGTGGTGAAGGTCTTCGAGGCGACGACGAACAGGGTGGAACCCGGGTCGAGGTCGTCGACCTTGGCGTGGAAGTCTGCGGGGTCAACGTTGGATACGAAGCGGGCGGAAATGCCCGCGGTGGCCTCGGAGCGCAGGGCCTGGACTGCCATGGCGGGGCCCAGGTCGGAGCCACCAATGCCGATGTTGACGATGGTCTTGATGGTGTGTCCGGTGTGTCCGAGCCATTCGCCGCTGCGCAGTGCGCGGGCGAAGTCACGCATGCGGGACAGCACGTCGTGGACGTCGGCGGCCACATCTTGACCATCGATGCTCAGTTCGTCTTCGACGGGCATGCGCAGGGCGGTGTGCAGCACTGCGCGGTCTTCGGTGTTGTTGATGTGGGTGCCGTTGAACATTTCCTCACGGCGCTGCTCCAGGCCGGCGGCCTTGGCCAGGTCAACCAGGAGGGACACGGTTTCGGAGGTGATGAGGTTTTTCGACAGGTCGACGTGGAGGCCCGCAGCATCGAGGGTGAGGGACTCGGCGCGTTGTGCGTCGGCATCGAACAGTTCGCGCAAAGTGGTGTGCGCCAGCTCGTTGTGGTGGGTTTCAAGCTTCTGCCATTGCTCGGTGCTGGAGATGTCGAAAGACATGCGTTTCATTCCTTGTGTGAGATAAAAACTGTGGTCGCTTCACCTCGAATAAGTCGGCGTGGCTGAATCCATGCGCAACCGTTTCGGTGAACCGGCCCTGTTCTTTCCTAATCTAGTCGCCTGCAGCGATTTACGCCTGTGCAGGTGTGGACAGTCCTGGGGCGTGGTGGTGTGGGGTGGAAAAAGTGTGCGGAAACCATTGACATGGCTGTGCTGGCGCTGCACAGTGAGAGCATGGAACACCGCACTGATTCATCGCAGGACAAGGAAGATAAGGACAAGGCGCCGTTGGCGGGCACTGTGTCGTGGAATCTTGACTGTGTGCCCGAGCAGTTGGCCGCTCAGCTTGCTGAGGCCGCGGCGGAACACCGTGTGTCGGTGGAGACCCTCGTTGTTGAGGTGTTGAGCGAGTATGTGCGGTGGGAGCGTTTGGCGAAGCTGCGTGATCGTTCGAGCCACGATGAGTATGACGAGTCGGAGCAGGGTTTTACGTCCTGGACGGAGCAGGTGGAGTTTTTCCATGCGCGCTTGCGTTCCCGCGCGGAGTCTGCGGCTGATGGTGTTGAGGTGGAGCCCCCGGTGCAGCGTCCGGGTGTGACTCGTGGTGGGCAGGGTCCTGCGGAGGGATGAGAAATAACTGACGCCCTGCTTCCCGTGTGTGTTCGGGCAGCAGGGCGTTGTGGTGTTTTTGGGTTAGGTTAGCCGAGTTTCCCGCGGCCCATGCGCAGCAGGATGGATGCGAGGGCGGGGCCTTCTTCGCCGATTTCTTGGCGGAATTGGTTGATGATGGCGACTTCGCGGGTGTGGACCAGTTTGGTGCCGCCGGAGCCCATGCGGGTTTTGCCGATGGCTTGGGAGACTTCGGAGCGGCGTTTGACGGCGTCGAGGATGACGCGGTCGAGGCGGTCGATTTCTTCGCGATAACGACGGATTTCCGCGTCGGAAAGGGGATCATCGGTGCCGGAGGGCACCCGGATGTCAAAGGTGTCGTTCGCTTCTTGTGTCATAGCCCCATATTTTGCCACAGCTTGCGTGGGGAACCAGTTGCGTTTTACCCCCAGTTGGGCGGGGTGTGGCTGGGGCGGGTGCTGGTGGTCGGTGGCCGGTGGTGTTTCGACCCGGTGTTCGACGGGGCAACTGCTGCGCTTGCGCCGTGGGCGGTAGGTTATAGGGCACTATGCCACTTCAGAATCCTTTTTCTCGTCCGTCTGTGTCTTCGTCTTCTTCCCAGGGGGTGGGGGCTGCTTCGACTAGCGGGGCGCACCCGTTTTCGCCTGGAGTGCGTGCGGGGGCGGATCCGGCGGCTGCGGCGCAGCGTTCGGCGGAGAAGCTGGTTGAGGGGTTGAATCCGCAGCAGCGTGAGGCGGTGGAGCACATTGGTTCGCCGCTGTTGATTGTGGCGGGTGCGGGCTCGGGCAAGACTGCTGTGTTGACCCGGCGAATTGCGTATCTGTTGGCCTTGCGCAATGTGGCGCCGTGGGAGGTTTTGGCTATTACCTTCACGAATAAGGCTGCTGCTGAGATGCGTGAGCGGGTGGGCCAGCTGGTGGGCCCGGTGGCGGAGCGGATGTGGGTGGCGACGTTCCACTCGACGTGTGTGCGGATTCTGCGCCAGCAGGCGCAGCTGGTGCCGGGGCTGAATACGAATTTTTCGATCTATGACACCGATGATGCGCAGCGTTTGTTGGCGCAGATCGCAAAGGATAAAGGGCTGGATGCGAAAAAGTTCACGCCCCGGGCGCTGCTGAATGGGATTTCGAATTGGAAAAACGAGCTGATTGGCCCGGAGGAGGCGCTGGCGGAGGCCAAGGCCACGCATAACCGTTACGAGGAGGTCATTGCTGAGGTCTTTGGGGAGTATCAGCGGGCGCTGCGGCAGGCTAATGCGGTCGATTTTGATGATCTGATTGGTGAGGTGGTGCGGATTTTCCAGCAGCATCCTCCGGTGGTGGAGTATTACCGGCGCCGTTTCCGCCATGTGCTCATCGATGAGTATCAGGACACTAACCATGCGCAGTACATGCTGGTCAGTGCCTTGGTGGGTACCGAGGTCACGGCTGATGGTTTGCAGCCGAGTGAGTTGTGTGTGGTCGGTGACGCGGATCAGTCGATTTATGCGTTCCGTGGTGCGACGATTCGTAATATTGAGGAGTTTGAGCGGGATTATCCGCAGGCGAAAACCATTGTGTTGGAGCAGAATTATCGTTCCACCCAGATGATTTTGGATGCGGCGAATGCGGTGATTGATCGTAATGATGGTCGTCGTGCGAAGAAGCTGTGGACGGCGCAGGGCGCGGGGGAGAAGATCGTCGGATACGTGGCCGATAATGAGCACGATGAGGCGCGTTTTATTGCCGGCGAGATTGATGAGTTGGTGGATCGGGGGATGGCGTATTCCGACATTGCGGTGATGTATCGCACGAATAATGCCTCGCGTGCGATTGAGGATGTGTTTATTCGTTCGGGTATTCCGTACAAGGTGGTTGGCGGTACGCGCTTTTATGAGCGCAAAGAAATCCGGGACATCATTGCGTATTTGCGGGTGATTGAGAACGAGGAGGATGCGGTGAGTTTGCGCCGCATCATCAATACTCCGCGCCGTGGAATTGGGGATAAGGCCATTGCGGCGGTGAGTTTGCATGCGGAGACCCATCGGGTGAGTTTTGCGTCGGCTTTGCATGCGGCGGCCCATGGGGAGGTTGATGGTCTGTCGACCAGGGGTAAGTCTGCGATTGCTGGGTTTAATCAGTTGCTGGATGGGTTGCGGATGGCTGCGTTGTCGGCGCGTGACGAGGTGACGGGTTATCCGGATCTTGGGGTGGTGGTGAGTGAGGTGTTGGATTCGACGGGGTATCGCGATGAGTTGGCGAAGTCGAATGATCCGCAGGATGCGGCCCGGCTCGACAACGTCAATGAGTTGGTGGCGGTGGCCCGCGAGTTCGCTTCAGAGGCCGCGAATCTGCGTGCGTATGAGGAGATGGATGGCGGCCCGACTCCTGCGGAGGATGGCCAGCCGGAGCCGGGGAGCTTGGCGGCGTTTTTGGAGCGGGTGTCTTTGGTTGCGGATGCTGACCAGTTGCCTGATGGGGAGGAGTCCGTGGTGACGTTGATGACGTTGCACACGGCGAAGGGTTTGGAGTTTCCGGTGGTGTTTTCGGTGGGCTGGGAGGATGGCCAGTTCCCGCATACTCGCTCTTTGGGGGATCCGACGCAGCTGCAGGAGGAGCGGCGTTTGGCTTATGTGGGTATTACGCGCGCGTGCCAGCGTCTGTATGTGACGCGGGCGATGATGCGTAGTGCGTGGGGTAGTCCCGTGACGAATCCGCCGTCGCGTTTTTTGGGGGAGATCCCGGATGCGGTGATTGATTGGCGCCGTGAGGCCCCGGAGTTTGATGCGTGGGGTGAGCCCTCCTACGGGTCGTATGGTTCTTCGTCGGGCTATGGCGCTGCGCGTGGTTATGGGTCTTCTTATGGTTCTTCTGCGAAGCCGAAGCGGCCGCGTGGGGGGATTCCTAAGGCGAATGTGGGAAAGAAGGATTTGCAGTTGGTGGTGGGGGATCGGGTGGTGCACGACAAGTATGGGTTGGGCACGGTGATGGAGGTGTCGCATGGTGCGCCGGCCGATACGGTGGTGGTTGATTTTGGTTCTTCGGGCACGGTGCGTTTGATGCTGTTGGGTAATGTGCCGTTGGAAAAGCTGTAGCTTTTTCGCTGTGGTGGGGCCTTGCCGGATGGTGGGGCCCCATTTTTTTGGGGTTGGGTGGGGGGCATGAAAAAACCGCCTCACGAGGTGTGAGGCGGTTTGTGTGTGGAGTTTTTTAAACGCTGATGCCGCGTGCGGCGAGCCACGGGATGGGGTCGACCGCGGAGCCACCACCGGGGTGTACTTCGAAGTGGAGGTGCACGCCAGTGGAGAATCCACGGGAGCCCATGCCGGCGATTTTGGTGCCGGCGGTGACGTGTTGGCCGACGGAGACGTCGATGGTTTCCATGTGGCCGTAGACGGTGATGGTGCCGTCTTCGTGCTTGATGCGGACCCACTGGCCGTAGCCGGAGGCGGGGCCGGCGTCGATGACGGTGCCGTCTTCGACTGCGAGGATCGGGGTGCCGAGGGAGTTGGCGATGTCGATGCCGGAGTGGAAGGTGCCCCAGCGCGGCCCGAAGGGGCTGGTGAGGATGCCTTCGGCGGGCTTGACGACCTGCGGTGCGCGGGCGGCTTCGTCGGCTGCCATGCGCTCAGCGTTGTACTGGATTGCCTTGGAGAGCTGGTCGGCCAGGTTCAGTACCGGCTTGAATTCGGCGATCTCCAGGATCTGGGGGGCTTGGTCGAAGATGACCGGAGCTGCGTTGTCGGCGGCGAGCTCGTACTGGGGGGTTGCCTCGCTGTGGGCGGGGGCTGCGTCGACACTGGTGTGTGCGACGGCGGTGCCTGCGGCACCTGCGGTGCCGACAGCAGAAGTCGCAACGGCCAACAGGGCTGCGCGGCCCTTGGTGGTGTGCGAGACGCTGGTCTTACGGTGTGCGCCTGCACGGTTGCGCTGAGCCTGCTTTTGCATTGAAGCCTCTTCCTCAGGGTCCTACCGGGATTACGGTGGTTGTTGGACGGGGAATATCTAACGGTGTTGTGCGTTGATATTTTCGTCCTGCACTTGCCTGGCATCTTTCTTTCGGCTGATGTGCCGGTGGAAGGTGTCTTGTTGGCGGTGCGGTGGCGGTTGCCATCGAGTGGACCACATGCAATCGTGACCATCCCGTTATCTAACGAGAGTCAACGATAACGGTTTGGTTGCGGTCGGGCAACCCGTTTGGGCAAAAATCAGGCTTTATGGTGCAGTCGTGACTTCAGGAGTGAACGTTACGTTCGTTATCGAATCGTTACTGAAAATTGCGTGCCGTGTCTTCCGGGGTGGTTGGGGTGGGGGCGAGGGGTCAAATTTTGGGGTCTGTGGCACGCCTTCCTGTATTGGGGTGGACAACGTGGCACAGTGGGGCGGGTGAGTAAGAAGACAAGCCCACAGGCGCGATCTGCCCGCAATCCACGCCCCGGCCGCCGTCCGGAGAAGACGGTGAGGGCGCGTTCCGCACGGGGGTCTGGCGCCTCCTCGCGCGCCTTGGAGGGGGCTGTGGTTGAGGGGTGGAAGCCGCTAGTGCGGGGCTACTGCCTCCCGATAATCGTTCTCAATGTGATAGTGGTCACTCTTGTGATTGCTGTGGCGTTTGGGGCGTTATTGATTTCTGGATCTTCCTTCGTGGCGCTGCCCGCGACGATCGCCCAACTGTTTTTGCTTACCCTTGGCTCACCGGTGTCCTCCCGGGACACCACCTTGGGGGTCGTCCCGCTGCTGCCCGCCTTGGCGGTGTGGCTGGCTACTGCCCACCGGGTGCGCGGGGTCATCGGCGGCCGCATTAGTTTGCGCCAACTGTCGGTGTTGGGCGCCTCCACCATCGCAGTACCTCTATTACTGGTCTTCGTCGCCTACGGCATGCTCATCGATGCCTCCGCCGTCATTCCCGTCGCTGTCCCACCCATGGCAACCTCCGTGGGGCGAGTGGCGCTGCTCGCGGCGCTGGCCTTCGTTGCCGGCGGCGGAGTAAAGCTGTATTCGGCGCTGGCCCGCAAGTTCTTACTCCCCGAATTTTTCGTGCACGGCGTGGCCCTGGGCGCGCGCTTCGTGGCTTACTCCCTCGTGGTGTGGGCTGTGGCCGCGCTGGCCGCGGTAGGCCTGCACTGGGAGATGGTGGCCGAATTCCTCGACCACTTCCCCTCAGCCGGGGCACGCACCGGCATCGGCGTGCTCAGCGTGCTGTACCTGCCCACCATGGCCGCCGTAGCACTCGTGCTCGGCGGACTCGGCTACCTGATGATCGGCACCACCTTCGTCAGCCTGGGGCAGGAAACAGTCCTGCAACAACAACTGCCACCCCTGCCGCTGTTCGCGGCCCTGCCGCAAACCACCTGGCCGGAATGGCAACGCCTCGCCATCGCCACCACGGTGAGCATCCTGATCGCCTTCCTCGTCGCCTACCGGGCCCCACGCACCAGCCCCACCTGGGCCAAAGTCTTTGGGCAGCTGGCGGTAGCCACCGTGTCCGTCGCCGCGGGCGTGGCCGTGCTGGTTTTCATGTCCACCGGACAAATCGGCGTGATGGGCAACCTCACCGCCTCCCTGTGGCCGGCAATGCTCAGCCTGGCCGGCTTCTTCTTCGCCGGCAGCCTCTGCGCCCTGGTAGTCACCGCACTGCGCGAAAACCGCACCCGCGACACCACCCCAGCCGAAGCTGCAGCCCAGCCAGACACCTCAAACGCCGACGCCGAGGAACAGCCCGACGACCAGCCGCACCCGCAGCAGGACGGCGAAGCTGACGCGGAGACAGACGGTGACACCGACCCGGACGAAAATCCCGCGGCACCCGCCGATGAGACACTAGCCGACGAGGCGGCAACAGGCAGCGCCGATCAGGACGAAAACGCGCACTCCCCGGCCACCGAGCCCCTCGACGCCACCGCGTCCGAACAGTCCACCACTCAGACAGATTCCGACACCGCAGCCCCAGCAGACGATGAGGCAGATGCGCACAGCGACGAGTCGGCCCGCGCGGAGACTTCCGATAACAGCACAGGCACAGCAGGCGCAGAGGATGTAAAGGATGCAGAGGGCGCAGAGGATGCAGATGCAGAGGGCGCAGAGGATGTAGAGGGCACAGCAGTAAACAAGGAACCGGACGCACGCGACGACGCACTCCAAGCGGACAACGCCAAACACGCCGGTGGTGCCGAAGACCTTGAAGCGGACGCCGAAACCTCAGACGAAAACGCAGACGGAAACGCGGATACAGGCACAGGCGAAAACGCAGACAAAAAAGATGCAGAGGAAGACAACCCCTAAACACCCCAGCAGCCAATTCCGCCCCACCGGATAAACCCAAAAACCGTCAGCAACACAGCTGACAGTGCTCCTCAATCGGTCACCGCGTGCGGAACAAATCTGCATTTCAGCATCCAACACCAACCCCCAGCCCCACCCAGCCTGAGGAAAAACCCCAGCTAGTTGGGCTTCCGGGGGTAGCTAAACCCCCGAGCCTTTTAGCAAAGGGGGTACCACCGTCATCTAAGATATTCCGCGTGACCCCAACTACCACCGGTAAAAAACCACGCCTGCGCATCGTCGTACTGGCCTCCGGCGCAGGCACCCTCGCCGAAGCCATCTTCCGCGCAGCAGGAGACAACTACCAGGTCGTAGCACTGGTCACCGACACGACATGTCCGGCACTCGACAAAGCCACCGCCGCAGCAATCACCTCGACGGTGGTGCCGCTGTCCGACTACCCCGACCGCGACACCTGGAACACCGCGCTGACCCGCACGGTCTCCCAATACCAGCCAGACATCGTCGTATCCGCAGGATTCATGCGAATCCTCAACGCGTCGTTCCTCCAGACCTTTGACTCCCGCGTCATCAACACCCATCCCGCACTCCTGCCCGCCTTCCCCGGCGCACATGCAGTGCGGGATGCACTGCATTATGGGGTAAAAATCACCGGCACCACCGTCCACGTCGTGGACACCGGCGTCGACACCGGCCCCATCATCGCGCAACAAGCAGTCCCCGTCGCACCCGACGACACCGAAAGCTCGCTGCACGAACGCATCAAAAAAATCGAACGCGAACTCATCGTGACGGTCCTCAACGACAACCCCCTCGCCGCTATCGCCGCGGCACTGAACACCCGGGGCGATGGCGCCCCACACCACAACCAGTGACCACCACTGCAACGGTGCGGTGCCGCACACACGCGGCACCCACCACCTCGACAACAAACTGTGTGAAAGCGACGGCAAACCACCATGAGTGATGACAAGAAGGCCATCAAACGCGCCCTTATCAGCGTGTACGACAAAACAGGACTCGAAGACCTTGCCCGCGCGCTCAACGACGCCGGCGTGGAAATCGTCTCCACCGGATCAACCGCCTCCACCATCTCCAACCTCGGCATCCCCGTCACCCCCGTCGAAGAACTCACCGGGTTCCCCGAATGCCTCGAAGGCCGCGTCAAAACCCTGCACCCCAAAGTGCACGCCGGCATCCTCGCCGACACCCGCAAAGCCGACCACCTCGCACAGCTCGACGACCTCGGCGTCGCAGCCTTCCAACTCGTCGTCGTCAACCTCTACCCCTTCACACAAACCGTCGCCTCCGGCGCCGACTTCGACGCCTGCGTCGAACAAATCGACATCGGCGGGCCCTCCATGGTGCGCGCCGCAGCCAAAAACCACCCCTCCGTCGCCGTCGTTGTCGACCCCAACCGCTACCAAGACGTCACCGCCGCCCTCAACAACGGTGGCTTCACCCGCGAACAGCGCACCGCACTAGCCGTCGACGCCTTCCGCCACACCGCCGCCTACGACGTCGCCGTCGCCACCTGGCTCGGTGAACAACACAACGACGAGGAATACCAGCCCTGGATGGGGCTGTCCCTCAACCTGGCACACACCCTCCGCTACGGCGAAAACCCCCACCAAACCGCGGCCCTGTATCTCGATCCCGCCAACGCCACCGGGCTGGCCCACGCCACCCAGCTGCACGGCAAGGAAATGAGCTACAACAACTACACCGACTCCGACGCCGCCTGGCGGGCCGCCTGGGACCACGAACGCCCCTGCGTCGCCATCATCAAGCACGCCAACCCCTGCGGCATCGCCGTTTCCGACGAATCCATCGCCGCAGCCCACCGCGCCGCCCACGCCTGCGACTCCGTCTCCGCCTTCGGTGGCGTCATCGCCGCCAACCGCGAAGTCAGCGTCGAAATGGCCAAACAAGTCGCCGAAATCTTCACCGAAGTCATCATCGCGCCCTCCTACGAAGACGGCGCCGTCGAGGTCCTTAGCCAAAAGAAAAACATCCGCATCCTCGTCGCCGAAGCCCCCCACGCCGACACCAAAGAACTCCGCCAAGTATCCGGCGGCATGCTCGTCCAACAGCGCGACCTCGTCGACGCCGAAGGCGACAACCCCGCCAACTGGACCCTGGCCGCAGGCGAACCCGCCGACGCCGACACCCTCGCCGAACTCGAATTCGCCTGGCGCGCCGTCCGCGCCGTGAAATCCAACGCCATCCTGCTCGCCCGCGACGGCGCCACCGTCGGCGTCGGCATGGGTCAAGTCAACCGCGTCGACTCCGCCCGCCTCGCCGTCCAACGCGCCGGCGCCGACCGCGCCCGCGGCAGCGTCGCCGCCTCCGACGCCTTCTTCCCCTTCGCCGACGGTTTTGAAGTCCTCGCCGAAGCAGGAGTCCGCGCCGTGGTCCAGCCAGGTGGTTCCATCCGCGACAACGAAGTCATCGAAGCCGCCACCAAAGCAGGCATCACCATGTACCTAACCGGTGCCCGCCACTTCGCGCACTAAAACCCACCACCAAAAGCCCTGTGCACGCCTCCCCACAAGGGGGCAGCACAGGGCTTTGGCATGCGCCCAACCCACCCACAACCCCCGCCCCCGGGGCATACTAGAAAACACCAACCACCAAACCAAACCACCGAAGATTCGCACAGGAGAAACCCCACATGCCACGCCTCAACCCCGGACCCGCAGTCCTATTCGTGCCCTCCAACCGGCCCGAACGATTCGCCAAAGGCGCAGCAGCCGCCGACACCGTCATCCTCGACCTCGAAGACGGCGCCGGCAACTGCGACAGGAACGAAGCCCGCAGCAACATCGCCAACAGTGGACTCGACCCACAACACACCATCGTGCGGGTCTGTGGCCCCGACGACGAAGGCTTCGCCGACGACGTCGCAGCCATCAAAAACACCAACTTTCACACCATCATGGTGCCCAAAGTCCAAGCCGAACTCCCCGACATCCTCGACGGCTTCGACATCATCGCCATGATCGAAACCCCCACCGCCGTGATCAACCTGCCCCACATCGCCGCCGACCCCCGAGTCGTCGGCCTATTCTGGGGTGCTGAAGACCTCACCCAATTCCTCGGCGGCACCCACTCCCGCATCCAACCCGACGAAGGTGGCCCCACCGGCCGGCCCGGCCCCTACCGCACCACCATGTCCGTCACCCGCTCCCTGATGCACCTCCACGCCGCAGCGAACGGAAAATACGTCCTCGACGCCGTCCACGCAGACTTCAAAGACGATGCCGGACAATACGAAGAAGCCGCCGACGCGGCGCGCAGCGGATTCGCCGGCACCTGCTGCATCCACCCCGCCCAAGTGCCCGTCATCCGTCGCGCCTACACCCCAGACGAACACCAACTGCAATGGGCCCGCCGAGTCGTCGAAGAAGCCCAAGCCCACCCCGGAGCTTTCAAACTCGACGGCGAAATGATCGACGCACCCCTGATCAACCAAGCCCACCGGGTGGTTAGCCGCGCCGACAACATCAACCCGGCCTAAACCGCGCCCAACAACACAACGGCGGGTGACGGGAAACCACCGCAGTTTCCCGTCACCCGCCACGCGGGAAAAGCACAAGCACACACGCCAACTATTTCTCGTCGGCGTTAGCCTCCGCCTGATTGAGCACCCCAACACACCAAGCAACCCGCTCTGCCGGAAGCTCCGCGCCAATCACCTTCAACGCGGCATCAGCCAACATGATGGCCGTATCCGGCAAGGCCTGCTCGCCGGAAGGAGAAAAGGGGGCGGTGCCATTGTTTGGGCGCATCTCCGTCACCGTCTGGGAAAGCAAAAACGGCAGCTGTGCCCGCGGGTCACCCGCGCCGACAATATCCTCGGCAATTTCCTCAAACACCCGCGCCAGGGCAGCCCGCTCATGGTGGAACTCCGCGAACTCCTCACTGACCGCAATCGGCAACTGGTACAGGCGGCCCAAGTTCCACCGGGAACTCAGCAACAGGCGCGCCTCGGCCGCGACTAAAGCCCACAAACGCAGACTCGGAGTGCCCCCGGCCTCCGAAAGAGTTTCCGCAATCTGCATCGACGGCTCCGTGGTGGACTTCAGCAAGCTGATAAAAATATCCGACTTGGAAGGGAAGTGGTAGTACAAAGAAGCCTGCCGAATACCCACCGCATCGGCAATCTGGTGCGTCGAGGTGGTGGCATAGCCCTGGGTGGTGAACAGCTCAGCAGAGGCGTCGAGAATCTCCTCCCGAGCAGTACTTCCTTTCCTGCGGGGGCTGTGTTTGCGGGGGCGTCCAACTGCGCCAGCCATAAGACAATGATCCTTTACGCATCGTGGTGGCGGGCAGCAACGCTACGAGCCACATCGGCTAGTTCACGGCAGCTTGCGCCAAGCAGGCTGCGCTGGATGAGGGGGAGGTTGCTAAAACGCTGCGGCTTAACACCGGTGCGAGTAGACCACAGGAACAGATAGGTGCGCATACCGGCTGCCCACGCCTGATTCAAGCTGGTAGCTTCCGCTTCGGTCAACACGCCTCTGGCGGCAGCCACCGCGAGCCGGGTCGGTGTGTGCGTGGAGCGCACCCCGGCCGCGAAACCAGCCCACCGGGCCAAACGGGCTGCAGGAACGACAAGGTGCTCGCGGATATCAAAAACCACATCCTTGTCCGGCAACCCACTTTTTACCGACAAGGCCGGCGGACGATGAGACAAGGCATCGGCGCGCAAAACATCTGCAACCACCTTCAGCCCGCTATCGCCACATTCGGCGCGAGCAGCCACATTGATGGCGAAGTTGCCCCAGGTGCCGGCGTCGTTGATCAGACCAAGCACCTCCGCGTCACGGCGCGCCACCGCATCGCTGGCCTCCAGCTGCCATTGATCAGCGCTGCGGGCGGGCAGGGGAGTACGAACCGTCAGGCCTGCACTGCGAAGAAGCTCCGCCGCCTTGTCCTGATCACTGTCGGTGCCCCACGTCAGCAAGCGCACCCGGGAATCAACCAAGCCCTCGAGACGACCGAAAGCACCCGAAGGATAAAACTGTGCCTCCGGGCTAGCGTCTTCTTTGAGGGCAGGGGAGTTGAGCACCTGGATGACGATGGTCGAAAACCACGCGCCGAGTTCTTTGGCGTCTCCGTCGTGGTGGGCGGCCTGCTGAAGCAGATCGTGGGCATCAGCGAGAATGCCACGAGCCATCGCAGTGCTCACGCACTGGGGGGCCTCAGCGGCGAGCTGATGGAGGGAGTCATGCAACATGGATTATCGCTTTGCGCCGGGGTGGATGGGGAGTAAGAGTTCGCACGTCCGGTTGGGTCGGTGCGGGTTAGCAACATTTACGGTGAATTCACCGGATGGATGTTTCTCACATAGTACAAGCACCATGGCCTGTAGCCGGTGCTCGGTGCCTAGGTATGCGTAAAGCCCACCGGAAATAACCGGTGGGCTTTAACAGTGGGCGTCGGATCGAAATTCAACGCCCGTCGCATCAAGTGCGATAAAGGCTGTCAAACTGTCCTTGCGACCGTCGTGTTTAGCGGCTGGTGAAAGGCAGGAGAGCCATTTCGCGAGCGTTCTTCACGGCGGTGGCGACCTGACGCTGCTGCTGCGGGGTCAGGCCGGTGACGCGGCGAGAACGGATCTTGCCACGATCGGAGATGAACAGGGACAGGGTGTTGATGTCCTTGTAGTCCACCTCAGAGATGCCCTTAGCCTTGAGCGGATTCTTCTTGGGGCGGCGGGACTGCTCCATCCGCGCCTTCTTCATGTTGGTGCGCTTCATTAGAAAACTCCCTTACCAGCTGGACTTACGAACGCCGGGAAGCTCACCGCGGTGAGCCATCTCACGGACACGGACACGAGACAAACCGAACTTGCGCAGGTAACCGCGCGGACGGCCGTCGGCAGCGTCGCGGTTGCGAACGCGGACCGGGGAGGCGTCACGGGGCTGGCGGTTCAGCTCGTACTGAGCGTCCAGGCGCTCCTCGTCGGTGGAGTTGGGGTTCTTGATGATGGCCTTGAGCTCGTTGCGGCGCTCCGCGTAGCGGGCGACGATTTCCTTGCGCTGCTCGTTCTTGGCGATCTTAGACTTCTTAGCCATGAATTATCGCTCCTCGCGGAATTCGACGTGCTTGCGGGCGATCGGATCGTACTTCTTCAGGGTCATACGATCCGGGTTGTTGCGCTTGTTCTTACGGGTGACATAGGTGTAACCGGTGCCAGCCGTAGACTTCAGCTTGATGATTGGACGAATATCATTACGTGCCATCTGTTAGATCTTCTCCCCACGTGCGCGGATCGCGGCAACGACGGACTCGATGCCATCGCGATCGATAACCTTCAGGCCCTTGGTGGACACAGTCAGGGTGATGGTACGGCCCTCAGAGGGCAGGAAGAACTTGCGGCGCTGCACGTTGGGATTCCAACGGCGGTTGGTGCGCCGGTGCGAGTGCGAGACCGACTTGCCGAAACCCGGCTGACGTCCCGTGACCTGGCAAATTGCCGACATGGACTTTCTTTCTCCTAGCCGCCCACGTGCAACGGTGGCCGCAGCCGCACCAGAAAACAACTTTCCGGGGCGCGACCAATGCCAGCTGACGGGGCGTTAAACGAACATTTTGACAACAGCAAGGGACAACCATACATGTTTTTGGCCGTGTTTCCTAATCGGGATTCTCATACCACCCCGCGGTAAGGAAGCGTCCCCGCGACACAGCGTGAAGCGATCTTCGATTTTGGCCATGTCGACTGTTATTAGTGTGACTGCTGGCGTGGAATGGTGCACTTGGGGCGATTGGCTCCGTGCGGACCGTCATGCTTCTTTGCAAGCGAAGAATCTGACAATCGTTCACGGGGAGCGATTCTTCACCCTCGTTGGTGCTCGCGGGATCGCGTGCCTCAAAGCTTTTGTGACGGGCCGAAGATGACTTTCGAGGGACTGTTGGCGTCTGAAGACAAGGTGGATTGCTAGCTGACGTCATCGCGCGCGGCATTCAACCCGTTTCCGTATATATAGGGACGGCGTGAAATGCGGTGGGGTAGGGCGAGCTTTGTTGTGCTGTGCGGTCGCTTCCAAGACCCTTATTCGTTTATCGTCACGGTCGGGGTTCGATTGGTTTTCCTGCCGGGTTTTCTTCGCCTGCCCGCGCTTGCCCTGCTCGCAGGATAGGCGTGGGCGTATTTTTAGAGGACATGAGTGTCCTAACCCGGTAGAGTCGCTGCAAGTGATATCGCCGTTTTTATCGTTCTAGATGTGCGTTTAGAGGGCGTGTTGCTAGTGGAGGCAGGGGTGGCAAAGGGGTAGGGGTAGTGGGGATTTAGGTTTTTGGCGTTGCTAACTGTAGGATTCCCTAGAGTTGCCCACATATGGGCTCCGCTCGTAGACACCATTTCTGTTAAACGCAGCCAAGGAATGACTCTCCACTTAGTTCACCTTGAGTGTTGAGAATGCTGCGCTTAACCGGCGAGGTCTCGGTTCCGGCGGCTTATCAACAGGAACCACTCTCCGGCTTCCAGGCTGGAAGAGCTCTACGGCAATGGTCAACCTTATTTTTAAAAGGATCGGTATGAAGAAGGATATCCACCCTGACTACCACCCGGTGGTCTTCCAGGATGCCGGCACGGGCTTCAAGTTCTTGACCCGTTCCACCGCCACCTCCCAGCGCACCGTCGAATGGGAAGATGGCAACGAGTACCCGCTGATCGTCGTTGACGTCACCAGCGAGTCCCACCCGTTCTGGACCGGCGCACAGCGTGTCATGGACACCGCTGGTCGTGTCGAGAAGTTCCAGCGTCGTTACGGCAACCGCGCTCGTCGCACCAAGAAAGACTAAAGGAGGGAAAGAAAAATGGCAGTTCCGAAGCGTCGCATGTCGCGTGCTAACACCCACTCTCGCCGCTCTCAGTGGAAGGCCGACAATGTCGCCCTCCAGGAGGTCAAGATCAACGGTCGCGCTCACCTGATCCCGCGCCGTCTGGTCAAGGCAGCTCAGCTCGGCCTCGTTGAGGTTGAGCAGTTCTAAGAGCCTTGTGAGACTCCATCGCCTTCGTGTTGAAGGTTGATAAGTAGAAAACCCGCTATCTACCATTGGTAGGCAGCGGGTTTTTGCTGTGACGTGCACTATTGGGGTGGGGGTGGAAAGTTAAGGGTTTCGTTAATTTTTTGGTTTCCGTGGGGTTGTTGAGGGTTTCCATGGGTAGACTAGTTTCTTAGTATCCGAGCTGTTTCTGGGTCAGGCGCTCTAGAAAAGCCCGTTGTTTTTACTGTGGGTATATTTCAGGGCTTCTGCTTCCAATGGGGCTTGGATGATTGACGTAACGTTTGAAAGTTCGTCTAGTGTCTGAACACCGCTTGTGGCGGTGTCTTTGGCACGTTGATCGCATTAATGTCGGTAGTTTTTCGCACGCAGAGGCACAATGAAAATTCTTGTAGTAGATGACGAGCAGGCCGTCCGGGAATCACTGCGCCGGTCTTTAACGTTTAACGGCTACACGGTTGTGCTTGCCGAAGACGGCGAACACGCCTTGAAGATGATTCAGTCCGAGCAGCCAGATCTGGTGATCTTGGATGTGATGATGCCGAGGCTGGATGGTCTTCAGGTGTGTCGCACGCTCCGCGGAGACGGTGATGACCGACCCATTTTGGTGTTGACGGCGCGCGATGGTGTGTCCGATCGTGTTGCCGGCTTGGATGCTGGCGCCGATGATTACCTCCCGAAGCCTTTTGCGTTGGAGGAGCTTTTGGCGCGTGTGCGTAGCTTGTTGCGCCGTGCTGCGGCGGAGGCTACGACGACGCAGTCGACTGCGCGTCTGACGTTTGAGGATTTGCGCCTGGATCCGGAGACTCGGGATGTGGTCCGCGGTGATCGTCAGATCAGCCTGACGCGGACGGAGTTCGCGTTGTTGGAGTTGTTAATGCGCAACCCGCGTCGCGTTTTGTCGCGTACTGCGATCCTGGAGGAAGTGTGGGGTTATGATTTCCCGACTTCCGGCAACGCCCTCGAGGTGTACATCGGTTATCTGCGACGTAAGACTGAGGCTGGAGGGGAATCCCGTCTGATTCACACTGTGCGCGGTGTGGGCTACGTTCTGCGGGAGACTGCACCGTGATTTTGAGAAAAACTGTGGGCCGTCAGGCTCCGCAGGGCGTGAATCGTTCGTCGCGGAGAACTTCGCTTCGTTGGCAGCTGTCAGTGGTGACGGCGTCGATGGTGGCGTTGGCCGTGCTGGTGATGTCGATTGTGGCGTACTGGACGGTGTCTGCTTCTTTGTCGCACCAGGTCGATGAGGATCTGGATGCGAAGGCGAATTCTTTGCTGTCGAAGAGTTTTGATCCGAATTTTCTGATCAACCCTGGCGCCGAAGTGGCGATGTTTAAGGTGTACAACCCGGACATCCGTATCGCTTATTTCGGGGCGGGGTCGATGGCTGGTGTGGGCGACCCGATTGACTTCCAGGATGAGGCAGCGGTGCTTCAGAATGAGAAGGATCGTACGGTGCGCACCGCCGGTAATGAGCGCATTTTGGCTAAGCGTAATGCTGCGGGTGCGCGGGTGATTTTGGCTCAGGATATGGGGCCGACTCACCAGATGATTTCTTCGTTGGGCATTGTGCTGCTGTTGATTGGTGGCTTGGGCGTGCTGGTTGCGATTGCTGCCGGTGCGGTGGCTGCCACGGCTGGTTTGCGGCCGGTGAAGCGGTTGCAAAACGCTGTTGATTATGTGGCTCGTACCGATGATTTGCGTCCGATTGCGGTGGAGGGCACTGATGAGGTTGCGCAGCTGACGAATTCTTTCAATGGCATGTTGAGCGCGTTGCAGGCTTCTCGAAACCGACAAACTGAGCTGGTTGCTGATGCTGGACATGAGTTGAAGACTCCGTTGACGTCGCTGCGTACCAACATTGAGCTGTTGATGATGGTGAGTCAGGCGGGCGGCGCGCAGATCGCGGAGCAGGATCGTCGTGATCTTGAGCGTGATGTGATTGCTCAGCTTGATGAGTTGTCCACCTTGGTTGGTGACTTGGTTGATTTGGCTCGTGAGGATGGTCCCGAGAAGGACTTCGAGTGCGTCGATTTGGTTGAGACCGTGGAGACGTCTTTGGAGCGTGTGCAGCGGCGCCGTTCCGATGTCACGTTTGATGTTCGTACCACTCCGTGGTTTATCGAGGGTGATTCTTTCGCGTTGAGTCGTGCGGTGTTGAATCTGCTGGATAATGCCGCGAAGTGGTCGCCGGAGGATGGCGTGGTGCGGGTGGTAATGCAGGAGCGTGGCGGCCAGTTGGCGTTGACGATTTCGGACTCTGGCCCGGGTATTCCGGTGAATGAGCGTGAGAAGGTCTTTGAGCGGTTCTATCGTTCGATTCAGTCTCGTTCGATGCCGGGTTCCGGTTTGGGCTTGGCAATCGTGAAGCAGGTGATTAATCGACACAATGGCACGATTGTTGCCAGTGAAAGCGATGATGGCGGCACCATGATGACGGTGACTTTGCCTGGTGGTCCCGATGTTGAGTCCCATCGGACGAAGAATGAGGCTTCGCGCGCGAAGCGCTCTAATGGGTGGGGCTTCCATATTTAGCCCCCTTGTTGGTTGTGTCCGGCCGTGTGTTTCGCCCTTTGCGGGGTGGGGCAGACGGCCGGTTGTTGTTTTTGTCGGGGGTTGTGTCTGACAGATTGCCTGGGGTGGGTTAGCCTGGGGCGCATGCGGTATTCCGCCTGGGGAGGCCGTAGTTTCGCAATAGCTGTCAAGCCACAGGAAACGCGGAACTTTTTAATAAAAATTTGAATTTATCTTTCCAGCCCTTCACCAGTGCGAAGGGTCATTATTTGTTCTATGCGATACGAAGACATGCCCAAGAACCCCTTCCACAATGATGACGCTGCTTCCGAGGCTCAGGCTTCGCAGCGGCGCGCTGAAGGGGAGTACACCCAGCCGCGGGATGCTGTGGCGCAGCAGCCCCTGACGCCCTCCCAGTCGAATTCTGCGCCGCAGTGGGGTGGTGATGCCGCCATCCAGGATGCTCAGCAGCAGCGCAGCGATACCGCTGCGGACTCTGCCCCGGCTCAGCCGTACAGTTCGGTGGCGAAGCCGCCGGTGGCTCCGCGGACGTTGGCGGATGCTGCGGCGCAACAGGTAAACGATGTGCGGGAGACCATAAGTTTTGATGCCGTTCCGGAGCAAGCTCCCCGGCACTATGCGCCGGCTGGCGCTGCGGGTGGTTTCAGCGCTCCCCGGAATCCTTATGCCTATGAGGCGCAGCAGCCGCTGGCTGCTGGTGGGGCTGGTGGTGTGCCGCCGACCGGGCAGGGCTTCGAGGGGCCGGCTTTTGCTCAGCCTGCCCCGCAGGGCCACAAGGCTGTGAAGGAAAAGAAGAAGGTGTCTTTGGGCACCGCTTTGGCGATGATGTTGGTGGGCGCTATTGGCGCTGGCACTTTGACTGGTGTGGCTGCTACCCAGTTCGCCCCGGAGAACAGCACGGCTGTTAATGCGTTGAATGAGCCGACGATTCACCGCACGGCGACTAAGGAGCCGGGCAGTGTGGAAGATGTTGCCTCGAATGTGTTGCCGGCAGTGGTTTCTATTCGGGTGGCTGGCCCGTCTGCTGTTGATGAGGGGTCGGGGTCGATTATTTCCTCCGACGGCTATGTGTTGACCAATAATCACGTGGTGGATGCGGCCTCGCAGGGCGGGCAGATTCAGGTCACTTTAAATGATGGCCGCACTTTTGGTGCGGATCTGGTTGCCGGGGATCCGTCCTATGACGTGGCTGTGATTAAGTTGCGCGATGCCAAGGATTTGCCGGTGATCAACTTCGGTAATTCTGATGACATCAAGGTGGGCCAGCAGGTTGTGGCGATTGGTTCTCCGCTGGGGTTGTCTGCGACGGTGACCTCTGGCATTGTTTCGGCGTTGAATCGTCCGGTGCGGGCTTCTGGTCAGGCTGGGGGAGAGTCTTCGTTGATTGATGCGATCCAGACTGATGCTGCTATTAACCCGGGTAACTCCGGTGGGCCTTTGGTGGATATGTCGGGCAATCTCATCGGAATGAATTCGGTGATTGCGTCGATGTCTCAGGGTGGTTCGGAGGCAGGTTCGATTGGTTTGGGTTTTGCTATTCCGGTCAATCAGGCCCGCAAGATCGCCCAGGAGCTTATCCAGGACGGTAAGGTGACTACTCCGAAGATTGGGGTGCGTTTGGCACCGCAGTCCCGGGTGAAGGGCGCTGTGGTGGGGCAGGTTGATGAGGGTTCGCCGGCCCAGGAGGCGGGTATTGCTCCGGGTGATGTGATCATCGGTGTTGATGATCGTGCGACGGATTCGGCTGATGCGCTCATCGCGGCTATTCGTTCTCACAATGTTGGCGACAAGGTGACGTTGAAAGTTACCTCAATTGACAACCAGAACGACGTGAAAGATGTGCCTGTCACGCTAAGCTAGGGAGAAATAGACACAGGCGCCCCGCGCTTCCTGCTTTGTGGGAAGCACGACGCTGGTCACCGGCATTGCGAACTTGTGTCCGCGGTGCCGGTGTCCGCGCATCTGCCCTCCGTTTGGTGGGGTGTGGGGTGCGGTGTGCACAGTTTTGTATAGCGTCCCACCTAGATTAGGACCCCGCCATGGAACACTCCTCACACGCCCCCGTTGATCTTGATGGCATCGCTGAGCCGGATCCGGAGGTTTTGCGCGCCGAGGAAAGCGACGGCGGCGCCAAGCCGCAGCGTCGTGCGCTCGTCGTGTTAGTTGGTGATTCGATCACTGACCCGGATTCCACTGCCCGCCTGGTGACTGAGTTGCTCAACGAAGACGATTTCACCGTCGATGCGGTGGTGGGGGTTCCTTCCAAGGGCAAAGCGATCCGCAAGGCGTTGGAAACTGCTGTGGTCGGTGGCGCGGATTTGGTGCTCACCATTGGTGGTACTGGGGTGGGGCCGCGCAATAAGACCCCTGATGCGACCCGTGCGGTGCTTGACCAGATTCTGCCTGGGGTGTCCCAGGCGTTGCGTGCGTCGGGTTTGGCTTGCGGTGCGATTGATGCTGGTACTTCTCGGGGTATTGCGGGAGTGTCCGGTTCCACCATGATCGTTAATCTGGCGCCGTCGCGGTCTTCCATTCGTGATGGTATGGCGACGTTGGGTCCGTTGGTGCACCACGTTTTGGATCAGCTGGATCAGTGGACCTGTGAATAGGCCGGAGCCGAAAGCTGCGGGGTTGCGTAAACGGTCCCGGCGGAAGCCGTCCGTGGAAAAATCGGCCACCGGTGGTGACTTGGCGCCGGAGTTGTTGCGCACTGAGCGGGCTGTCGGGCAGAAGAGTTCTGCAGGTTTTGATGAGCAGTTCTGGCGTGAGCAAATGCCACCCCATTGGGGTGTGAGTCGTTAAAGGCAATTAAAAAACCGCGCTTCCCGTGTGACGGGGGCGCGGTTTGTGCTTGTCAGCGGTGAAGCTGATGAAAGCTATTAGATGTTGCGAGTCTTGAGCAGGTCGCGGATCTCGGTGAGCAGCTGGGTGTCGACTGCGACTGCTTCCTCTTCTTCCTCGACGGCGCCGGCGCGGGCAGCCTGGGCGGCCTTGACCTTGTTCATCGGGACGACGATGAGGAAGTAGACGATGGCGGCGACGATGATGAAGTTGATGGCGGCGGTGATGACGGCACCGAAGTTCATGAAGGTGGCTTCGTTGCCGGCCTTGATGAAGAAGCCGAGGCCGTCAGCGTCGGCGCTGCCGAAGGAGGCGATCAGCGGGTTCACGAGGTTCTCAGTGAAGGCGGTGACGATAGCGGTGAAAGCGGTTGCCACGACCACTGCGACGGCGAGGTCGACGACGTTGCCACGCATGATGAAGTCTTTAAAGCCCTTGAGCATGAGGATCTCCTTGTAGGTGTTGTCCATTTGGGGTAGGGCAACACGCTCAAAGGCGTGGGCCCGCCATTCCACACGGTGTGGTTGGTGTAGGTGAGCTTAATGGGAAAGGCCCGAAAAACCTAAGAAAAAACTAAATCTCTTACTGGGATGCGTGTCCACTAGGGGTCGTTGTGGGCGCGCGCCCCTGTGACCACAACCGCAACAGGGGTATACATTGAGATCGCTGCCACTTTCCGTGCGTCGCTTTCGGGGAGGGCAATCAGGACGGCCGTGGCGTTTTTCCCGGCCGTGCTTTCCGTGGTGGAAATAATGGTTCCACCAGCGGATATGACCCGGGGTTCTGAAGTGTTTTCGTCGGCAACGACCACGGAGACCACATCGCCATGCTGCAGCAGTGGAGCCAGAGCTGGGTCCGCGAGGGGCAGGGGCACCATATTGCCTGGCTCGCTTCTGTCGTTAATGGTGTTTATCGTCACAAATGTGTTAGTGAGATCCTCTCCCAGCACATTGAGGGGTGAAAAAGTATCACCCGTTGTTAATCCGTGGGCAGCGATTTTTCCGACGATTGCATCCTTGTCGAGATGTCCTTCGGGGGCGAGGCCGGCGGGTTGGGTGCGGGTGGTGAGGTCTGCTGCGGTGATCTTGTGTCCCGCGATGATGTCGTGCGCGGCCACTGTCACTGTTTCGCTTTTCTGGCTGATCGCACTTGCAAGTGCTGCCAGGAGGAGGGAAAGGGCCAGAACTCGGCGCAGGAAAACCGTCCTGCGCCAGCTGGGGGTTAATAGGTGGGGTGCAAAGATTTTGCGAAGTCTGGGCTCCAGCTTGTGTCCTGGGGTGAGTGCTGAAGGTGTTGGGCTTTGGGTGGTGGGGTCGGGGTGGCCGGATTGGGGGTTCATGTTGTTGTGACGCAGCAACGCCCCACTGCTGGTTCTGGGTGAACCGCGCGTGGGGCGTTGCTGGGCTGCGCTGGGGCGAGCCGTCGTCGGGGTGGTGCGCTATGTGCGCGTGGGATAAGGGGTTGGTTTCTAGTTTTTGGTTCCGTTGCACCAAAACAAACCGGATGGCGTGATGACGCCACTGACCCGCATGTCGTGTTCTTCCACGGGGAGCTCATTGAGTACTTCCTCGTCGTAGAGCAATGCGATAACGGGCGCATTGACGTCTACCAGTGCACGGTCGTAGAAGCCGCCGCCTTGTCCCAGGCGGTAGCCGTCGCGGGTGCACGCGAGGGCGGGAACAAAAATGAGGTCGCACGTGGAGAATGCGTGGCCGCCGGCGACTGGTTCCTGTGCCCCAAAGGAGGTTGGAATCAGTGGGCCGTCAGCCCAGCCAAGATCCATTTCCGCATCTTCGAGGGTGCGGGGGATCAGTGGCCTGCAGTGTTTGGAGAGTGCTGGCAGGAGTGATTGTCCGCCTGGCTCTCCGGTTGTAGGAAAGTAGGCCGCGACCTGAGCGGCGCCATGTGATAGCGACGCGGCATGGGCAGCGATTGCGTCGTCCAGTTCGCCGTGGGCGCGGAGTTGCCGCGCCTGGCGAATCTGCGCGCGAATGGACTGCTTGGCCGCGGCCATTTGTGCGCTGTTGGCGGAAACGGCCGTGGTGACCTTGGTTCCGCGCTGGTTGGATGATGTGCCCATGACTCCACTGTACGACTGCTAGGTGTTATCTTTTGAAAAAGGATAGCCTTTTGCTTACGTGTTTTGCAGCGTTTTTTACAAAAAGCCTGGCAGTTGCCTGTTTTTCTAAATGGAAAATATCTCAAAAAACTTCAAGCATGATGTGGGGAATACCTGTTTTTCGTGCATGGATGTTGAAAAAGTAGTTTCAACACCGGGCCCCACCAGATAAGGTGCGTTTCATCTTATGTGTTTTGGGGTGTGGGGGTGGCGTTGGCGGGGGCACGTTTCGGAGAATGTTCCGATTTTTGGGCGGGGGTTGGGGTAGTGTGTGGGGGTAGACGGGCGCTATGAAAAAAGTGATTAGCCCCACGTAACTATGTGTGTGGCACCACAGTATAAAGCTTTGACCAGCAAAGTTTCTCGGTGGTTGCCATGTTCACTAACTGAGGGCAGTGTGCCGCTAATGTGCTACTGCCCGCAAATGTAAAGTGTGCGTTTATGAATCTTCCCATTGCCGATCACAAATGGTCCGTGAAGACGGTCGTCGTTCCGGCAGCAGGAATGGGTACGCGATTCCTGCCCGCCACCAAGACGGTTCCGAAGGAACTTCTTCCCGTCGTTGATACCCCCGGTATCGAGGTCATCGCCAGCGAAGCTGCCGCTTTGGGTGCAAGCAAGATGATCATCGTCACCGCCCCGAAAAAACAGGGCGTGCTGGCACACTTCGACCCCTACCCGGAACTCGAGGCCCTGCTAGAGGAACGCGGCAAGTCCGCCCAGCTGGAAAAAGTCCGCCGCGCCCCTAACCTCATCGAGGCCATTCCGGTGACCCAGGAACGCCCCTTAGGCCTGGGGCATGCGGTCAGCTTGGCGGAAGCAGAACTGCATGACGACGAAGACGTCGTCGCGGTGATGCTCCCCGACGACTTGGTCTTGCCCCAGGGCGTGATGGAAACCATGGCCAAAGCCCGCGAAAGCGTCGGCGGCAGCGTGCTGTGCGCCTGCGAGGTGCCCCGCGAGGAGGTCTCCAACTACGGCGTGTTTGAGGTAGAACCCGTCGACGACCCGGCCACCCCGGGGCTGAAAAAAGTCATCGGCATGGTTGAAAAGCCCGCCGTGGAAGACGCTCCCTCCAACTACGTGGCCACCGGACGCTACCTATTGGATCGAGAAATCTTCGACGCGCTGAGAAAAATCACCCCGGGTGCTGGTGGCGAACTGCAGCTGACCGACGCAATTGCTATGTTGATCGACAAGGGTCATCCGGTACATATCGTGGTCCATGACGGCGCGCGTCATGACTTAGGTAATCCGGGCGGCTACATTCGTGCCTGTGTGGATTTCGCGTTGCGGGATCCCCAGTACGGTCCGGGTCTTCGCCGCTACCTTACGGCCCGGCTTTCACAGGAAGACTAGAAACCCACACCCATCATGCGCAGCGTCGAAGAACAGCTGGTCAGAGTCACCAGCCTGCCAGTGTCCCCGGAGCCTGTCCGGATCGCAATCTCCGAGGCGTTGGGCTTGATGTGTGCCGAAGAAGTCGAAGCCACCCGCCCACTGCCGGGCTTTCCCCAAGCCGCCATCGACGGCTATGCGGTGCGCGCCGTGGACGTGGGCGGCCAACGCCCACTATCGGGAGCCGAACCCGTCGCAGTGAACTCGGTGAGCCTGCCGGTCGTCGGCGAGGTGGCCGCCGGCTCGGCGCAACCCTTGCGCCTGCAACCAAAACAAGCCGTCCGCGTGTGGACCGGCGCCCCGCTACCCGCCCTTGCGGATGCGGTGCTGCCACTGCAGTGGTCGGATAGGGGCACCAATCGGGTGCGCCCCACCCGCTCGGTGAAATCAGGAGAATTCGTCCGCCGCGTCGGCGATGACATTTCCCCCGGCGACGTCGCCGTCCAACCCGGAGACATCCTCGGCCCCGCACAAATCGGCCTGTTAGCGGCAGTGGGGCGCTCCAAAGTGCTGGTCTACCCCCGCCCCCGCGTCTCCGTCATCTCCGTCGGACGCGAACTCGTCGACATCGACCGCGAACCCACCCTCGGGCAAGTCTTCGACGTCAACTCCTACGCCCTCGCGGCCGCCGGCCGCGAAGCCGGCGCCGACGTGCACCGCGTCGGCATCGCCGAAGGTGAACCCCGACGAGTCCGCGACATCATCGAAGGCCAGCTACTGCGCAGCGAAATCCTGGTCATCTCCGGCGGCGTTGGCGGCGCCGGAAGCGAGGTCATTCGCAAAGTGCTCGCCGAAATGGGCGACGTCGACACCGCCCGGGTCGCCATGCACCCCGGCAGTGTGCAAGGCTTTGCCAACATCGACGGCAAACCCGTCTTCCTCGTCCCCAACAACCCCGTCTCGGCGCTGGTGATCTTCGAAATCTTCATCCGCCCCGTCATCCGCCAAGCACTCGGCAAACGCTCCGCGCAACGCCGCTACGTGCGCGCCCGCAGCGTCAACCGCATCCAATCCCGCTACGGCCGCCGTGGATTCGTCCGCGCCAAACTCATGCGCGACGCAGACACCTCCGACTACCTCGTCCAAGGCCTCGGCGGCGCCACCGGCGCCCCCGCCCACCTGCTCGCCGGCATGGGAGAAGCCAACGCCATCGTGCGGATCCCCGAAAACGTGGAACTCGTCCAGCCCGGCGACGTCGTCGACGTGCTGTTCCTCTCCCAACGATGAACCACCCCCACCCACACACCGGCCACGCGCCCCACCGGCACCACCGCACCAGCGGAACAGCATGCTAAACCGACTGCGATCCCTACTCAACGGCGAACTACCCGCCCGGCCCCACCCAGACCACCCCGGCTGGCCCGGGAAAGTCGGCGACGTCCTCCTCGCCGACGGCGGCCTCGTCACCGTCCGCCCCCTCAAAGTCGGCGACTTCAGCTCATGGCGCCGCATGCGCCTCGAAGACGAACACCTCATCCGCCCCGTGGAACCCACCGTGCGCGGCAGCTGGGCCGAGGCCCACACCCGCGCCTCCTTCATGGAACAACTCGCCGGACTGCGACGCCTAGCCAGCTTCGGACACGTGCTACCGCTCGCCATCGAAGTCGACGGGCTTTTCGCCGGACAACTCACCATCGGCGGCATCGAACGCGGAACCGCCCTAAGCGGATGGGTCGGCTACTGGGTATCCAGCCGCTACACCGGCCGCGGTGTTGCCCAAGCCGCCCTCGCCCTCGGCGTCGACCACGCCTTCAACAAAGTCGGACTCCACCGCCTCACCGCCACCTTCCTCCCCGACAACCCCACCTCCGGCAGCGTGCTCAAAGCAGTCGGTTTCCGCCGCGAAGGCTACCTCCGCGGCAACCTCCACATCGACGGGCGCTGGCGCGACCACGAATTCGTCGCCCTGCTGCGCGAAGACTACCCCGAGACCGCAATCAGGCGCCTCCAACAACGAGGCACCCTGCGCCACTAACCGCAACTGTGCTGCACCACCACGACAGCAATAGTGGGATTTCGTGGGGAAACCTCCCGCCGGCTCGGTGTGGCTTCACCATTGTCGCCAGCAACGCACGATAGGTTTAAAGACACCGTGCGAAGGCACCACTATCCGTGGCGTTGCACCAACAACAGCCCATCCCACACCGGGAAGGCACACCAGCGACGCACGGGGTCTTTCACAACCGGAAAAACCCGCACACCGCGCGAGTTTTTCCCAAGAAAACACTGCTAGGGGTTAGTAAAGAACATGTCCTCAACATTGGGTGTTGCCCTGCTGATTGTGCTGTGGCTTTTCGTCCTGGCACCAATCTTCGTGCGCAACCAAAAGCCAATCCGCAAAACCACGGAGGCTTTCGACCAGACCCGCGTCGTCGTGGCCGGTGGCCAAGAACCCACCCGCCCGCGCCGCCCGCGCCTGCTGCCCACCGACGTGCACGTTAGCCGCGAGGAAAATAGCGAAGCCGAAGACGTCGAAGAACACGACATCATCATCGACGATGACTTCACCCCTCGCCGAAACGACGACGTCAACGCACTGCAGGTCCTCGACGGCGCCATCGAAGAACCCGTCGAAGCGAAAGCCACCTCGACGACCGAGGCCAGCGACGCCGAAACCGAACGAGAAGCAGAAGCCGCAGCAGAAGCGGAGACTGAAACCGCAGGTGAAGTCGCCTTAGCCCCGGCAGAAAACACCCCGGAAGAGCGAGAAACCACCCCCGCGCACACCGCCGCCGACGCCGATGAAGACGGGGAGGAACTGGCAAGTGTCAGCACCCTCTACGCGGATGCTGAGGATGCCATCGACATCGACGACTCCTACTTGAGCCCCGCCGATCTTTTGCACCCAGAGGCCGACTACGAGGACTACCCGGACGCTTCCGAGTACTCCCAGCCCGCCGCAGACCCCGAGGTGCCGGCCGCGGCCACGCAGCTTCGCGACGAGGACCTGGAACTGACCGACGAAGACTACGCCTTCGCCCAGTCCCGTCGCTCCCGCACCGCCTACAACCCCGAGCGCGAAGCCGAAAAATGGGCCAAGCTTGCCCAACGCCGCCAGCGCACCCTGATCGGCTTCGGTGTGGCCGTCGTGCTGAGTTTCCTTGTTGCCGTACTGGTGGGTAGCTTCGCCTGGGTACTGCCGGTGCTGGCCATCGGCTTTTCCATCGCCTACATGGTCGCCCTGCGCAACCAGGTGGTGGTGGAACGCCAACTGCGCGCCCAGCGCATCGCCCGCCTGCGCCGCCAACGGCTTGGCGTGCGCACCGCCGGCGACAACTCCCACGTGCCGGATCGTCTCCGCTCCCCGGGCGCGATCGTGCTCGAAGCCGATGACGACTGCCCGGATTTTGATGAGCTCGATGTGATGTACACCGGCCTGCACATCGAGGAAGAACTGCCGGTAAGCCACGACCGCCACGCCGTCTAACCCCCCAATGGGGACACTTTAAGCAGACAGTTTTCACCCCGCCGCCACACAGAATCGCACCCCGATGATGTGGCGGCGGGGTTTTTGCTGGCAAGCAGCGGGCGGCGTCGTGTAGTTGAGGGGAAAAAGACTACCCATCGACTAAGGTAAAGCGCCATGGATAAGCCAGTCGTGAGGGACTCAGCCCTACTCTTTCTCCGCCTCGTTGTGGGATTCGTGTTTGTGTTCCACGGCTGCATGGTTTTCTTCGGGCATGGCGGCGTAGACGCCACGGCCGCGGACTTCGCCGCCAACGGGGTGCCCCAACCCCACCTGTCCGCCTACATCGCCGGGGTCAGTCAAATCCTTGGCGGCGCCTGCCTGCTGATCGGGGTGCTCACCACCTTCGCGGCCGGCGCGCTGGCACTGTTTATGATGTGCGCGATGTACTTCGTGCACGGCGAACACGGCTTTTTCGTCGGCGATAATGGTCTGGAATACCCGCTAGTGCTTACCACCGCCTTGCTGATGATCGTGGTGTTTGGTGCCGGGCGGGCCAGTTTGGACGAAGTGCTGTCGCGATGATCGAGTGCACGCAGGTACAGGCCGCGCTGTCGGCCCGACTCGATGGGGAACCAGTCGGGTTGGATGATGATGTCATCGACGCCCACGTGTCCGGCTGCCAGCAGTGCGCCACCTTCCTGGAGCGCGCCGCCCTATTGAACCGCTCGCTGAGCATCAACAGCCAGCCCGCGGCCATCCCGGATCTGTCGGATGCGATCCTGTCCACCGTGGAGCCGGAGTTTCGTCGCCAGGCCGCCAGCCGGGCGGCGTGGGTGATGGCGGCGCGGGCTTTACTAGTGGTCGTGGGGGTGCTGTTCGTGTGGTTCGGGGTGCGCACCTTTGCTGGCAGTATCGGGGTCGAGGACCCGCAGACCCAGGCGCTGGCGTTGGATGCCGCGGCGGTGCGCATGACACTGGCCTTTGGAGCATTGTTTGCGGCGTGGCGTCCCGGTGCCATGGGGTATTTGATGCCGATGTATGGGGCGCTATTTGCATTCAGCGTCGGCCTGCGGGTGCGTGACGTGCTGTTGGGCACCATCACCGTCGGCGAGGTCACCTTTATCGCCCTGGTGGGCGTGGCGGCGGTGGCGCTGGTGGTGGGCTGGATGGCTAATTCTGGGGCGGTGGCTATTCGCCAGATGTGGCAAACCCTCAGCGCAACTCCGCGCGGCTAGAGCGAAGCACCTAAAACATTGGCGGCGCCGGTGGTGCCGCCGATGGTGTCTTTTGCAACAGGCGGGGGCTCATCGGTGGTGTCATCTTGCCACGCACAGGTGGGGTGCTGGACTAGATTTGGCAGTGTGAGCTTTTCAGATCATGCAATCCTTTGGCACGTGTACCCGCTGGGATTTGTCGGTGCGCCGATCCGGCCGGAATCCCCCGAAGATCGCGGGGTGGGGCATAGGTGGGGGCACCTGGTGGCCTTTTTGGACTATGCGCAACAGTTGGGCACCAACGTGATCCAGCTGGGCCCGATTTTCCAGTCGGCCTCCCACGGTTATGACACGCTGGATTTTTTCGCCATCGATGACCGCCTGGGGGATGAGGCGGATTTTGTGGAGTTCATCGCCGAGTGTGAATCCCGTGGCCTGAAGGTAATTGTCGATGGGGTGTTTAACCACGTGGCCGCGGGAAGCCAGTACGACACCGCCCCGCTGGTGAGCGACACCGTGTTTGAGGGGCATGGCAGTTTGCGGGAGCTCGACCACAGTCGTGCCGAGGTGGTCGATTTGGTGGTCGAGGTGATGAGTTATTGGTGTGAGCGTGGGGTTGCGGGGTGGCGTTTGGATGCTGCCTATGCGATGCCGCCGGAGTTTTGGGCGCAGGTTGTGCCGCGGGTGCGGGAGAGGTTCCCGCAGGCGTGGTTTGTGGGGGAGATGATCCACGGCGATTATGCGGATTATGTGCAGCGTTCGGGGTTGGATTCGGTCACCCAGTATGAGCTGTGGAAGGCGGTGTGGTCGAGCATTAAGGACCGGAACTTCTTCGAGTTGGAATGGAGTTTGCGCCGCCATAACGAGTTTTGCGCGGTGTTTCGCCCGATGACTTTTGTCGGCAATCATGATGTGAACCGGATTGCGACGACGGTGGGGGCTGATGGGGCTGCGTTGGCGCATGCGGTGCTGTTGACTGTGCCCGGGGTGCCGGAGTTGTATTACGGCGATGAGCAGGGTTTTACGGGCACGAAGTTTGAGCGGGTTGGTGGCGATGATGAGGTGCGGCCGAGTTTTCCGCAGTCTCCGAGTCAGTTCAGCCCGCTGGGGGAGAAGATGCACCGGTGGGTGCAGTTGTTGATTAGTGTGCGGCGTCGTCATCCGTGGCTGGTGGATGCGCGGGTGGAGACCCTTGAGGTCACTAATGAGCAGTTGGGGTATGCGGTGATCGGTGCGGAAGACTCGCAGCGTGTGGAGGTGTGGCTGGATGTGGCTGCGGGTTCTGCCCGGGTGGTTGAGTCTGGCCAGGTGGTGGCGGAGTATCCACACTGCTAGGTGATGGCAGGCTGCAGGCTGTGGGCCTGCAGCGTGTGAGCATGAAAAAGCCTGCTCCCCCGCGTTGTCCTTGTGGGTTGTGGTGACAGGGGCGCGCGGGGGAGCAGGTGAGGTGGGGTGGATTATTTCCAGCTGGGCATCCACAGCAGGGAGTCGAAGATGGGTTTGGGGAGGGCGATGCCGTAGATGATGGGTAGCCAGAAGAAGAAGCTGGCGACGCAGAGTGCGAGGTAGACCTGGACGAGTCTTTCGCCGGCGAGGGTGTTGCCTTTGATGCCGTGGGTGCGGATGCGGTCGAGGGCTTGGGCGAGCAGGATGAGGGTGAAGGGGACGAGGCCGGTGGCGTAGAAGAAGTACATTTGCCGGTCGTAGCCGATGACCCAGGGGATGAATCCGGCGGCGAAGGCGTAGAGGGGCAGGGTGGTGGCCCAGGTGTGTTTTTTCAGGGTCATCCACAGTGCCCACAGCAGCACGGGGATGGTGAGCCACCAGACGGTGGGGACGCCGAACATGTAGATGAGGCGGTCGCAGGTTTGTCCGCCGAAGCAGGTGATGTCGCGGTCGGAGAGGTAGAGGATGGGGCGGCCGCTGACCAGCCAGGTGAAGGGTTTGGATTCCCAGGGGTGGTGGTGCCCGTTGGAGGTGGTCAGGGAGGCGTGGAAGCTTAACACGCTGCGGTGGTAGTAGATCCAGCTGCCCAGTGCGTCGGGCAGGAGGGAGAGGTAGGAGTCGTCGTCGTAGAGGCCTTGGGCGCGGGCGTGGCGGTAGACGCTGGTTTCGGAGGCGAACCAGGCGCGCCAGCTGAGGGCGTAGATGATGATGGGGACGATGACGATGGCGAAAAAGCTGGCGAATCCGTCGCGGGTGATGGCGCCGATGAGGGGTTTGGTGATGGTGTAGCGGCGGCGTAGCCAGTAGTCGTGGGCGACGAGGTAGAGGCCGAAGAAGGCCATGTAGTACAGGCCGGACCATTTAACGGATAGGGCGAGTCCGCAGCTGACGCCGGCGGCGAAGCGCCACCAGCGAAAGCCCATGTAGGGGCCGAGGTCGGTGTGGTGGAGCAGGTTGTGGGTGTAGGCGGCGTGGAAGCGGCTTAGGGTGTCTTCGTGGTCGCGGGCGAGCGCGTAGGTGGCGGTGAGGACGAAGAGGGTGAGGAAGATGTCGAGCATGCCGAAGCGGGAGGCGACGACGAGGACTCCGTCGATGGTGGCCAGCAGGGCGGCGATGCCGCCGACCCAGCGGGAGCGGGAGATTTCGCGCCCGAGGAGGTAGATCATGACCAGGACGAGTACGCCGAAGATGGCGGTCATCAGGCGCCAGCCCCAGGGGGTGTAGCCGAAGATGTATTCCCCGAGGGCGATGAGTTGTTTGGCTAGTGGTGGGTGAACCACGAGCCCGTATCCGGGGTTGGATTCGATGCCGCCGATCAGCGGGTTGCTGGTGGATTGCACCATGTCGAAGGCCTGGGGCACGTAGTGCTTTTCATCAAACACGGGGGTGCCGCTGCCGGTGGCCCGGCCGAGGGCGGTGAATCGGCTGATGATGCCGGCGAGGGTGATCAGCACCGTGATGATGGTGTCGGTGCGGGTCCATGCCAGCCGGGGGGTTGGCGCGGGGATGTCGCGGGCGTAGCGGGGTGGCCCGGCGGGCAGCTGCGCGGCCCCCGTGGTGTCGGCGTCGGCGGTCGTGGTAGTCACGGCTAAGGATTGTAGGGCATGCTTAAACGCATGGATAGGCAGCAAGCAACCCCTGATATGACCCCCGCGCACGATGCGAGCCCTCATGGTGCTGGCGTGGCGAGCCCGCATGAGCTTCTCGATGAGGTGTTGCAGGCGCCGCTGCCGCAGGGCGTGGTGATTGCTGCGACGCCGTTGGGAAATATCGCGGATGCGTCGTTGCGGTTGATTGCGGCGTTGGCGAAGGCCGATGTGATTGCCGCGGAAGACACTCGGCGTACGCGGGCGTTGGCTAAGGCGTTGGGGGTAAGTCCGCGGGGCAGCATTGTGTCGAACTTCGATCACAATGAAAAGGAGCGGGTGGGCATGCTGGTGGAGCGGGCGCGCACGGGCACGGTGCTGGTCGTCACGGATGCTGGTATGCCGGTGGTCAGCGATCCGGGGCTGAACGTGGTGTCCGCGGCGCACGAGGCCGGGGTGCCGGTGACGTGTTTGCCGGGGCCGTCGGCGGTGCCGACGGCGTTGGCGTTGTCGGGATTGTCGGTGGGTAATTTCATCTTTGATGCGTTTGCGCCACGCAAGTCGGGTGCGCGCGCCCAGTGGCTGAAAAGCTTGGAGCACGAGTCCCGGGCGGTGGCCTTTTTCGAGTCGCCGCACCGGATCGCCCAGACGATGGCGGATATCGCCCAGGTGTTGGGCCCGGATCGTCGGGTGGCGGTGTGCCGGGAGCTGACCAAGACCTATGAGGAGATCAAGGTGGGCCCGGCTGCTCAGATGGCGCAGTGGGCGGCCGATGGGGTGCGAGGTGAGATCACCGTGGTGATCGATGGGGGAGCAGCAGCGGCCGTCGATGAGGCGGATTTGGTGGGCTTGGTGTTGGCCAGGGTCGAGGCCGGTGAGCGGATGAAGGCGGCGGCCAAGGAGGTGGCGGCGGCGCATGGCGGGAGTGCGAAGAAGTTGTACGACGCAGTGCTTGCCGCGCGGGGCTAAGCCGTGATGGAGGGTGGCGCGTACGCGGCACATCTATAGGTGTTTAATGGACTGCATTGCCGCTTTTTTCACTTTTGCTTACTAAACTGCCGGCAAAACAAAGCAATTGTTACCTAATTGTTATTTACTTGGCTTTCCACTGGGTGTTACCTGGTAGTATCCTGCCCACCACTTTGGTGACACTTTTGGGGCAGTGGGGTGTTTTCCCAGGTCGATAAAAGTGTGAGTTTGAATCTTTCGCGCTCATCACCCACGGTGGTACGCATGACCGACTCTGACCTAAACCCCCACAACCCTGGGGATGAGCAAGAAACGCAAGCGCACGCAGCTGCTGCGGACGCGGCCGACCAGACCGTCTTTACCGACGACTCGGCGACCGCCATGCAGCAGCTGGCCGTGATGCTGGAAAACCACGAAGAAATCCCGGACCCTGTCGAGGAAGAAGTGGTCCTCGACGGCGAAAGCGACAGCGCGCCGCTGAATCTCGGCGTCGTCATCCCGGCGATGGCCGTGGTGTTGGCCGTGGTGGTGTGGGGCCTTTTCGGTTCCGAGTCCTTCTCCACCTTCGCGTCGAACTCCCTGGGCTTCGTCGTCGATACCGCCGGCTGGGCCTTCGTGCTGTTCGGCACCATCTTTGTGTTCTTCATCTTCGCCATCGCCCTGTCGCGCTTCGGCACCATCCGCCTGGGACGCGACGATGAGGCGCCGGAATTTTCCACGGTGAGCTGGATCGCGATGATGTTCGCCGCCGGCATGGGCATCGGCCTGATGTTCTACGGCACCACCGAGCCGCTGACCCACTACCGCAATGGCGTGCCCGGTCACGCTGAGCGTGAGGTCGGCACCGCGTTTGCGACCACCCTGTTCCACTGGACCTTGCACCCCTGGTCCGTGTACGCCATCGTCGGCCTGTCGATTGCTTATTCCACCTTCCGTATCGGCCGCAAGCAGCTGCTGTCCGCAGCCTTCGTGCCGCTGATCGGCGAAAAGGGTGCGTCCGGCCCGCTGGGCACCTTGATTGACGTGCTCGCCATCGTGGCGACCGTGTTCGGTACCGCCGCCTCCCTGGGCATTGGTGCCGTCCAGATCGGCGCCGGCCTGGAAGCTGCTGGCATCGTCGAGGATCCCTCCAGCCGCACCATCTTGACCATCGTGCTGATCTTGACCCTGGCATTTTTGATCTCCGCGATGTCGGGCGTGGGCAAGGGCATCCAGTACGTGTCCAACGCCAACATGGTGCTGGCCTCCATCCTGGCGATCTTCGTGTTCGTGCTCGGCCCCACCGTGACCGTGCTCAACATGCTGCCCACCGCGATTGGCAACTACCTGCAGACCTTCTTCGAGATGGCGGCCCGCACCGCCGACAGTGCCGACGGCACCGCCGGTGAATGGCTGTCCGGCTGGACCATCTTCTACTGGGCATGGTGGATCTCCTGGAGCCCCTTCGTCGGTATGTTCCTCGCCCGTATCTCCCGCGGCCGCACCATCCGCGAATTCATCGTCGGCGTGACCCTGGTGCCCGCCGCCGTGACCGTCGTGTGGTTCTCCATCTTCGGTGGCACCGCCATCCACCTGGAGCAGGTCGGCGAGTCCATCTGGGGCGACGGCGATTCCAAGGCCCAGCTGTTCGATCTGCTGCACACCATGCCCGGCGGCAAGGTCGCAGGTTTTGTCGCCATGATCCTGCTGGCCACCTTCTTCATCACCTCCGCCGACTCCGCCTCCACCGTCATGGGCTCCATGAGCCAAAACGGTCGTCTGGAAGCGAACCGCTGGATCACCGCCGCCTGGGGTGTGCTCACCGCAGCCATCGGCCTGACCCTGCTGATCTCCGGCGGTGACGACGCGCTGAACAACCTGCAAAACGTCACCATCATCGCCGCCAGCCCCTTCCTGCTGGTCATCATCGGCCTGATGTTCGCCCTCGTCAAGGGCCTGTCGGACGACCCGCTGTACCTGGACCACAAGGCACAGCAGAAGTTCGCCATGAAGCTTGCCCGCGAGCGTCGCATTCACGCCGAACACGCCCGCCGCGAAGCCCGCAAGGCAGCCCATCACCACGAGCGTGGCCACCGCCTGCGCAACCTGGCGCACAAGAAATAACCGGCCCAGGAAATAACCCGCTTAGGAAATAACCCCCTCGGGGCACCCGCCTGAAGCGAACTCGCACCACCGTCGACCCCTTCCGCACCCCGGAAGTGGCGGCGGTGGTGTCTTTTTCGCACCCTCTACCCGTTGTTGTCCTCACGTCCGCGTCTATACGGGTACCGTGTTTGTTAATCACCTAGCTCAAGCGCCTAACTCGCGCCCCGGCACACCACGAGGTTTTAGCTCATGAAACTTGCAGAAGTACTCGCCGTGCGGGCGGATATCCAAACCCGCATGCGGCAACTGCTTGAACGCGCCACCAATGTCATCCGAGTTCAAGAAGGCGAGGAGCCCGCAGAGTCTCCCCAAGACCTGCTGGGCGAATACGACGCGCTCAACGAAAAACTCGTCCGCCTCATCGCGATGATCAACGACATCAACAACAACACCGTGCTGCCGGGTGAAGACATCACCGTCACCCAAGCCATCGCCCGCCGCGACGGGCTGCAGCGCGAGCAGCAGTTCTATCAGCTGCTCGCCGACAACGCCTCAGAGCGCATCGACCGCTACTCCCGGACCGAGATCAAACTCGTCGCCACCTACCCCGTGGCCACCTTGCGGCAACGCGCAGATGCGGCTGGAAAGAAATTCCGCCAGCTCGACGTGCAACTCCAAGCACTGAACTGGTCGGTCGACGTTCCAGAAGACTTCAGCGCCGACTGGCAATAACACCAGTGAAGTGTCGGTAGCTATCAGCGGGATACACCCACCGCAGGCGCGGCCTGCTCCCATTTGATCTCAGACTCTGGGCCGGAGTCACCTCAACCGTGTACGGCCGGGATCGAGCACATGGGCACCGTGCAGCGTGTATCGAGTACAACCACGTATCCGGGATAGCGAGGGAGGGAACGGGGACACCACAAACAACACCACCAATCCACGCCGCACCATCGAGTGTGGCGTGGATTTCTTTATATCCACCACTGTGCAGCTAAACACATCCGTTTTCACTAGGTGTCAATAGCTATACTCGCGACTATGACCCCCGAGGGTTCCAACAAGGGTGCCGTCCGAACAGATCCCCCTTTTTTTGCTTCGTTGGAAGGAGCACATCATGAAAGCTGCAGTCACCAGAGCAGTTGGCCAAGGATTCACCGTCGAAGAGGTCAACCTCGCACAACCCCAAGGCCGAGAAGTCCTCGTGGAGGTCAAAGCCTCCGGCTTGTGCCACTCCGATCTGCACATCGAACAAAACGGCTTCGACTTCCCCTTCCCGGTGGTCCTGGGCCACGAAATCTCCGGCGTCATCGCCGCCGTCGGCCCAGAGGTCACCACCATGGAGGTCGGGCAGCACGTGGTTGCCTGCCTCATCCAGTTCTGTGGCGCCTGCGAGGAATGCCTCTCCGGGCGCACCTACCAATGCCTGAACCAGGCCTACACCCTGCGCGGCCCGGATGAGGCGCCCCGCTTGACCGACGCTGACGGCGAGCCGATCGCCCAGTTCTTCGGCATCAGCGGCTTCGCGGAAAAAGTGCTCGTGCACGAAAACCAACTGGCGGTCGTCAACAACGAGATCCCCTTCCCGCAGGCGGCCATCTTGGGCTGCGCCACGGTCACCGGCGCCGGTGCCGCCATCAACACTGCGCAGGTGCGCGTCGGCGACCGGGTCGCCGTCATCGGTACCGGTGGCGTGGGCCTGAATGCCATCAGTGGTGCCGCACTTGCCGGCGCCCGCCACGTCATCGCCATCGACATCGACGACACCAAGCTGGAAGCGGCGAAGAAGTTCGGCGCCACCGACGTCATCAACTCCTCCACGGTCGATCCGGTTGAGGCGGTCAAGCGGCTGTGTGGCGGCGTCGACCACGCTTTTGAGGTCATCGGCCTGGAGCAAACCCAGCAGCAGGCCTATGCCATGACCGCGCCTGGTGGGCGCGCCTACTTCATCGGTATTGCCAAGCCCGGCACGACCCTTTCAATCGATACCTCCCTCGGCATCCTGGCCGCCCACAACGGCGTCCAGGGCGTGTGGATGGGCTCGAGCAACATCAAGCGCGACATTCCGATGTATGCCGACATGTACGTGCAGGGGCGCCTGAATCTGGATGACCTGATCACCCAGGAAATCAGCATCGACGAGGTCGACCAGGCCTACGAGCAACTGAAGAAGGGCGGAATCATCCGCTCGGTGATTACCAAGTTCTAAAAGTTCTCACCCCTTGCTGCGTGCAGTACTGCAGGCAGCCAGATCCCCTCGTGTGCGTGCGAGGGGATCGTCGTTTAAAGGGTGGATGGGGCGCTCGCATAGTGGGCGCGGTGGCGGTAGCTGGTGGCGGTGGGTGGTGGCGTTGTGCCAGCTTGCGGGGCATCCCCCCGGATGGGGGAAGGGGTGGGGGAGTTAGGTCATACCAAAAAATAGGGGATGTGCAGCACGGTTGCTATGTTTGCACAACGGATGTCATTTAGTCGGGTTTTCTTTTTGTGTTGGGCACCTAATATTAAGCGCGTCCGAAACTAGTTTTTTGACGCAAGGATTGAGCATCGACATGACCACCCGCCTGAACAACCGCGGTCAACTGCAACGGCGCCGCCAGCGCCTCGCCGGGGCTGCACTGGCCGCCGCCGGCATCATCACTGGCAGCCTGGTGATTGTTCCCCCAAGCCACGCGGACGATGGGGTTGACCGCACCAACGACTACGTCACCGGGGTGACCGCGCAACGCTCCGAGGCGCAGCCCGGCGCGCCGCTGGTTGTTGGCGAGAAGTTGTCTTTTGGTTTCACCTTTGATGCTTCCCAGTTCGCTTATACCGATAAGGCCGCTAAGCCTGGTGATTTTATTCGGGTGCATTTGCCGAACTGGTTGCAGTTCAATGGTGCGAATGTGGCGATGCGCACGGCCTCGGATGAGGTTGTGGCTAATTGTGAGCAGCAGGTTGGCCCGGATTTGACCTGTACGTTTACGAATTTTGTGCTGGAGAATCCGCAGGATATTTCGGGTTGGTATAAGTCTGTTGCCACTGTCGTTGAGGTCAGCGATGAGGTGGTGGACAACATTACGGTGGGTACTCAGTTGGTGACGCCGAATAAGGTTGTTGGGGTGGATGAGGGAACCCCGGTGCCGGCGCCGGTTCCGCCGGTGGGGCGGCAGGCGCCGGATGAGAAGACCCGCACGAATGAGTCTGCTGCGAAGTGGGGCGAGTTCATGGATGTGCGGGAGTTCACCAACGGCACCAGTGTGTTTGGGTGGTTTATTTCCACCCCGGGTACTGGTGGGACGATCACGATTGTGGATCCGATGCCGCGCCCGCAGGCGCGTGCCGAGTACCTGGATGGTACGGCCGGCTATAAGCAGTCGGTGGAGGTGCGGGTGCGCGATACCGCCCGTGAGGGGGAGGACGGCGGTAGCTGGAATCTGGCTGATGATGCGCAGCCGGGTACTGCCTGGCGTTTGGATAACTATGAGGTGAATTGGTCCGTGGACGCCGATGGCCGCAATGTGGCCACGGTGGTTATCCCGAACACGGATAAGGCGTTTACTTATCGGGTGGGCATTTATACCGGCACGGTTCCGGACGCCTATAACGATGGCACCACTATTGAGAATGTGGCCTCTATTGATGCGCGCACGACTGCTGGTCGTGTGGAGGTTCACCCGCAGACCAGTGCTGGCGGTACGGGTAATCCCTCTATTGCTGAGGTGAAGGTGTTCAAGGCGTTGCGCGGTGAGGGGGATTCTCCGGCGGAGGATACTCCGTACACGGTGATTGCGACGTGGAGTGAGAATGGGGTGGAGAAGTCCCGTGAGCTGACGGTGACCTCTACGTCCCCGGCGGTGTTGTCGGGCTTGCCGGCGGGCACTGTTGTCACCCTGGTGGAGAAGGCTGCTGCGGCACCCGCGGATGCTGGCTTCGAGTATGAGGGGCAGGAGTTTGGCGCGGGTCGCTTCGGTGACGAGCAGGCCGATTGGTTCCAGGCGGAAGGCAATAAGGCGGTGGTGACTGCCGACGGTGGTAAGAGCCGCGCGGTGTTGTTGACTAACCACTTTGGCCCGAAGCTTGTTTTTGTGCCCTTCAGCGTGCATAAGACGGTCACCGGTGTGGAGAACCCGGCAGGGGAGTACACGGTCTACGGCACCTGTGATCAGGATTCCCGCGACGGCAAGATCACCGCTGGTATCGAGTTCCCGGTGACCGTTACGGCAGGTGCTGACGTTGTTGTTGGTGAGTTTCCTCAGGGAACCACTTGTGACATCGTCCGCGAGGACACCGATAAAGCCCGCGTGGATGGCTACACGCTGACTGCGGAGCTGCCGAAGCCGGTTGTTCTGGGGGCGGCTGCCACCGCTACCGTGGCGAATACCTACACCCCGGTTGTTCCGTCGAGCACTCCGCCGACCACCCCGGTGGAGCCGACTCCCTCCGAGCCGACCACTCCGCCTACAACTCCGGCTAAGCCGAGCGAGCCCAGCAAGCCGAGTGAGCCGAGTAGTACTCCGGTCAAACCCACCCCCTCGGAGCCGACGACCCCGTTGAAGACCCCGTCGACTACTCCGGTTAAGCCGAGCGAGCCCAGTAAGCCGAGTGAGCCGAGTAGTACTCCGGTCAAGCCCACTCCCTCGGAGCCGACGACCCCGCTGAAGACCCCTTCGACAACTCCGGCTAAGCCGAGCGAGCCCAGTAAGCCGAGTGAGCCGAGTAGTACTCCGGTCAAGCCCACTCCCTCGGAGCCGACGACCCCGCTGAAGACCCCGTCGACTACTCCGGCTAAGCCGAGCGAGCCGAGTAAGCCGAGTGAGCCGAGTAGTACTCCGGTTAAGCCCACCCCGTCGGTGCCGACCACGACTACAAAGACCACGACCCCGGTCGTGCCGACTGTGCCGACTACTCCGCCGAGCCCATCTGCCGGCTCGAGCAGCTCGGTTCCTTGGTGGGTTGTTCTGATTCCGTTTGTGCCGTTGGTGGTTGGTGGTGGCTCCAGTGTGGTGGAGTCCCCGGCGCCCACCCCGGTTGTCGACAACACTCCGGATTCTGAGGTGGCCCCGTCGCCAACTCCGGTGGCTACTCGCGTCGAGCGCCCCGAGCCTGCCCAGCCGGTTAAGGGGCTGCCGCGCGGTACGACGAGCGCTGCCCAGCCGCCGGCATCTCAGCGTCAGCTGGCCAATACCGGTGTTGCATTGGAAGGTCTGCTGGCGACCGCTGGCGCCTTGCTGGTGCTGGGTGCTGCCGCGTTTGTCGTGGGTCGGCGCCGCGCCTAAAAATTGCCGCGGCGGCCGGTGCTGATTGGTGCTGGCCAGCTTCCGGCCAGGTGGGGCTGTGGCTCAATGAAGTCGTGATGAGCCAAAAGCGCCCTTTAAGGGCCTTTATCAGCCACCCCAGTATCCCGTGTGTGGTGATGCTGGGGCGGCTGTGCTGTGTGCGGCCCTATTAGTGGGGGTCTTATTGCGGGTGGAGAAAACTAGTGGGGCAGGGGAGTGCGGGGTTGGCTGTTTTATGGGGGTGCAGTGTGCTGTGCGGGGGCTGTGGTGTGCCGTGCGTGTGTTGTGGTGTGATCGCTGGTTATCGCTTGGGCAAAACTGGGGGTGGTTTACGGCCCAGCGCTTGGAGTCAACTAAGGTAGATGACCATGACAAAGTCTGTGCTCACCGCTGTTGCCTGGCCGTACGCTAACGGCCCCCGCCACATCGGCCACGTCGCCGGTTTCGGCGTGCCTTCCGATGTTTTCGCCCGCTACCAGCGAATGGCTGGCGCGGACGTGCTGATGATTTCCGGCACCGACGAGCACGGCACCCCACTGCTGGTGCAGGCCGAAAAAGAAGGCGTCAGCGTGCAGGAGCTGGCTGACCGTTACAACCGCCAGATCGTCACCGACCTGGCCGGCCTGGGCTTGTCCTACGACCTGTTTACTCGCACCACCACCCGTAATCACTATGCGGTGGTGCAGGAGCTGTTCCGTGGTTTGTACGACAACGGCTACATGCTCAAGGAGACCACCATGGGTGCGATCTCCCCGTCGACGGGCCGTACCCTGCCGGACCGCTACATTGAGGGCACCTGCCCGATTTGCGGCGCCGACGGTGCCCGCGGCGACCAGTGCGATGCTTGCGGCAATCAGCTGGATCCGGCGGATCTGATCAATCCGGTCTCCAAGATCAATGGCGAGACCCCGAAGTTCATTGAGACCGAGCATTTCCTGCTGGACCTGCCGAGCCTGGCTGAGGCACTGCGGGTGTGGCTGCAGGGGCGCGAGGACTGGCGCCCCAACGTGTTGAAGTTCTCCCTGAACCTGCTGGATGATCTGCGCCCCCGCGCCATGACTCGCGATATTGACTGGGGTGTGCCGATCCCGATTGAGGGCTGGCAGGACAACAACGCCAAGAAGTTGTATGTGTGGTTCGACGCGGTGGTCGGCTACCTGTCTGCCTCCATCGAGTGGGCGTACCGCAGTGGGGATCCGGAGGCGTGGAAGCGTTTTTGGACCGCTGAGACCGCCCAGTCCTTCTACTTCATGGGCAAAGACAACATCACCTTCCACTCCCAGATTTGGCCGGCCGAGCTGCTGGGCTACCGGGGTGAGGGTGCTAAGGGCGGCGAGGCTGGCGAGTTCGGTGAGCTGCAGCTGCCGACCGAGGTGGTCTCCTCCGAGTACCTGACCATGTCCGGCTCGAAGTTCTCCTCCTCCAAGGGTGTGGTGATCTATGTCAAGGACTTCCTCGCCGATTTCGGCCCGGATCCTTTGCGCTACTTCATCGCCACCGCCGGCCCGGAAAACACCGACACCGACTTCACCTGGGACGAGTTCGTTCGCCGCGTCAACAACGAGCTGGCTAACGGCTGGGGCAACCTGGTCTCGCGCACCGTGGCGATGGCCGCGAAAAACTTCGGTGCTGTGCCCGCCCCGGGCGAGCTGAGCGAAGCCGACCAGAAACTGCTAGACCTGGCCGAAAACGCTTTCGCCGTGGTCGGTGAGCACCTGGAGCACTCCCGCTTCAAGGCCGGTATCACCCACGCCATGCACGTGGTTGGCGAATGCAACGCCTACCTGGGTGAGCAAGAGCCCTGGCACTTGGCTAAGGACCCGGAGCAAAAAGAGCGCCTGGCCACCGTGCTGTGGGTTGCCCTGCAGGTGATCTCTGATGCCAACACCCTGCTGACCCCCTACCTGCCGTCCACCGCGCAAAAGGTGCACGAAACCCTAGGACGCACCGGGGTGTGGGCCGCCATGCCGAAGGTGGTGGAGGTCAGCGACGACATGCCGGTGGAACCGGTCGGTGTGGGCGTGCCCGAAAAGGGCCGCACCTACCCGGTCATCATGGGCGACTACCAGGCAGGCCAGGCACACTGGGGTCGCACCCCGATGGTGGCCGGCGTGGAGCTGAGCAAGCCGAAGCCGCTGATCCAGAAGCTCGACCCCGAGCTTGGTGAGACCGGCCCCGAATGGGCCCCGGTCCAGCGCGACGAGGCCTAAACCAGCCCCCACCCGCGAGCCTTTGCGGCCTTAAAAGACTCGACATCCCCGGTGCGTGCCCTTGAAGTAAGGGTGCGCGCCGGGGATTTTGGGTTTGGGAGTGTTGGATGCCGCGCATCGACGCGTGGGCACATAGGCTCGAAAGGTCAATCCGTGCACAGATAACCAGCGTGGGAGTGAAACCAGACAACCATGGGTAAAAAGAAGCCTCGTCCAATTCCGGTTCCGGCAGAAAAAATCCCCGGGCTCATCGACGCCCACACCCACCTCGCCTCCTGTGGGCTGCACACCGGTGAGCAGATCCGGGAATTCATTGCCCAGGCTGCTGTAGCCGGGGTGGAGCGCATCTGCACCGTGGGCGATGGGCTGGATGAGGCGGAAGCCGCCCTGCGTGCAGCACACGACAGTGATGCCGTGTATGCGGCCTGCGCGATTCACCCGACCCGTGCTGGCGAACTCGACGATGCGGCGCGCGCCCGCCTGACGGAGATGGCCGCCGATCCCCGGTGTGTGGCCATTGGGGAAACCGGCCTGGATACCTATTGGATTAAGCACTCCGATACCTGCGCCGACTTGGACACCCAGGAAGAAGCCCTGCGCTGGCATATCGATCTGGCGATCTCTAGCGGCAAGGCGTTGATGATCCACAATCGCGAAGCAGACGCGGACTTGTTGCGGGTGTTGGCGGATGCGCCGCAGCCGAAGGAAACCATCCTGCACTGCTTCTCCTCCCCGCTGGATGTGGCGGAAGAAGCACTAGCGCGTGGCTATGTGCTGAGCTTTGCCGGCAACGTGACTTTTAAGCGCAATGATTTCTTGCGGGAAGCGGCGCGTTTGGCGCCGGCGGGCCAGTACCTCATCGAAACGGATGCGCCCTATATGACCCCGGAGCCTTTCCGTGGGGCGAAAAATTCCCCGGCGTTAATCGGCCACACGGCGTTGTGTGTGGCGCAGGCGCGCGGACAGGATGTCGCGGAGACTGTGACGGAGATTAACTCCACCTTCTCGCGTGTCTATGGACTCGCCTAGCACTCACCTGACTGTGGCGCAAGGGGATGGGAGTGAAAGAAAGGTACTCCTGTTGTTATTTTGGGCCACTACCTAGTTGGGTGTGTCCTGAAATACCTAGACAACACGGCTTTGTTACCGTATCGTGACATCAGACGTTCGGCGGGTGCCACGCCGACACGGCCCCGGTTTCACCCCCACATGAGGGAAAATCACCACCGTGTCATTTAGTGCCACTGCCCCCAGCAACAGCCGGGGGTGGCTAACCGCCGTAAAAGACACGCTCAAACACCCCGCCCACTCACATTGCATCCGGGCCAAACCCCCGTATGCACGATGTGGAACTCTTTGTTTTTAGCGAGCAAAGCAGTCGCGGTGGTCGCCCGAGCCCCCTTTTGATGTAAGTGAGTTTGTAGCTAGTGCACGAGCACAAGAAGTCCCGAATCAATCGCATTAACACCACCCGCAGCGTTCCGCTGCGACTGGCCACCGGCGGCATGCTCGCCACCTTGCTGGTCAGCGGTGGCGTGGCCCTCAACAGCAAAAAAGACATCACCGTGGATGTCAACGGCGAACAACACACCATCGCCACGCTGTCCGGCACCGTCGACGGGGCCCTGAAACAAGCCCACGTCCAGCTCAGCGCCAAAGACATGGTCAGCCCCTCCCCGAACGAGCGGCTCGTCGACGGCCAAACCATCACGGTGCGCGCCATCAAGCCGGTGGCCGTCATCATCGATGGCAAAGAGCAAACCATCGACACCACCGCCCTGACCGTCGATGAACTCATCAACGAACTCGGCAACGTCGGCTCCAGCGATAAGATCTCCGCCGACCGCACCACCAAAATCCCCGTCGAAGGCCTCACCCTCGACGTGACCACCCCGAAGCAGCTCACCGTCAACGACGGCGGGCAGGAAAAGCCGGTCACCGTGGCCGCTAAAACCGTCGGCGATGTCCTCGCCGACCAGGGCATCACCCTCGGTGATGAGGACGTCGTCGAACCCGATGTGAGCGCCCCGGCCACCAGCGGCCAAACCATCACCATCACCCGCATCCGCACCGACATCCTCAGCGAGACCGGCAAATACGACGCCGAACCCGTCATCGTTGACGACCCGGAGCTGGAAGAAGGCGAGCAGGTCGTCGAGGTCGAAGGCAAGCCCGGCACCCGCAAGACCATCCGCGAAGTCCGCTACGAAAACGGTGCTCCGGTCTCCGACACCGTCCTGCAGACCGTCGATCTGGTGCCCGCCACCGCCGCCACCATCAAAAACGGCACCAAAAAGCCCGCCCCGGCAGCCCCCGCAGTCGCCGCCGGCGGCACCGTGTGGGACACCCTCGCCATGTGCGAATCCACCGGCAACTGGGCCATCAACACCGGCAACGGTTTTTCCGGCGGACTCCAATTCACCCCGTCGACCTGGCTGGCCTTCGGCGGCGGCGAATACGCCCCCATGGCCTACATGGCCACCCGCGAACAGCAGATCGCCGTGGCCACCAAGGTGCAGGCCGCCCAGGGCTGGGGCGCATGGCCCGCCTGCACCGCCAAGCTGGGTATTCGCTAACACCCACGCACGCACTCACTTCTACACCCCGTCACCCAGGCCTATCACGCGCCGCGGTGGCGGGGTTTGTGCATCCCACACAATCGCACGCTGGCAACGGGTGCGAACACCTCAAAAGCACAGCCCATGCGGTAGATTGAGAAACACTATGGTGGCGAAAGACAACACACAACCGGCGAAACTGCTCGGCCCGCAACAAATCCGCGAACTCGCAGGCACCCTCGGGGTGGTTCCGACGAAAAAACTCGGACAAAACTTCGTCCACGACCCCAACACGGTCCGCATGATCGTCGACCAGGCCGGTGTGACCGCAGACGACCACGTCCTCGAAATCGGCCCCGGCCTCGGCTCGCTGACCCTAGCCCTGCTCGACACCGCCAAAGACACCACCGTCTGCGAGATCGACGCCCGCCTGGCCGCCCAACTGCCCACCACCGTCGAAACCTTCGCCCCCGACCACGCGGACAAACTCACCGTCATCCACAGTGACGGCATGAAGCTCAACCACGCCCTGCTCGAAGACGCCGGCGCACCCCTGCCCACCGCATTGGTGGCCAACCTGCCCTACAACGTCTCCGTCCCACTGCTTTTGCACCTGCTGGAAGAATTCCCCTCCATCCGCAAAGTGCTGGTCATGGTGCAACTCGAAGTCGCAGAACGACTCGCCGCCACCCCCGGCAACAAGGTCTATGGTGTGCCCAGCGTCAAAGCGCGCTTCTACGGCGACGTCCGCCTGGCCAACACCATCGGAAAAAACGTCTTCTGGCCTGCCCCCAACGTCAACTCCGGCCTGGTCCGCATCGACTGCTTCGGCGAAGACAACCCCGCCGAGTGGAGTAGGGAACAAGCCCGCGAGGTCTTCCCCCTGATCGATGCGGCCTTCGCACAACGCCGCAAAACCCTGCGCGCAGCCCTGTCCGGCCACTACGGCGGCGGCGCCAACGCGGAGCGTGCCCTAAAGGCAGCCGGCATCGCACCCAACGAGCGTGGCGAAAAACTCCACGTCGCCGACTTCGTGCGGCTGGCACAGGTAGGCACCCCATGACCGCCGAGCACCACGCCACCGTGCGCCCCACCCCTAACGACCAAGCACGCAAACACCCGCACCCGTTCAACATGAACCAACGCATCCGCCCCGGCGCCACCACCTACGAAGAAACCGCCCGGGCCAAGGTCAACCTGCACCTCGCAGTCGGTGATGCCCGCGCCGATGGCTACCACGAACTCGACACCGTCTTCCAATCCCTGTCGCTGGCCGACACCATCGCCATCACCCCATGCGACCACTACCCGGCTGACGGTGAATCCGTGGTGAAAAACCTCAACGTCACCGGGCCCTTAAGCCACGTCATCCCCACCGACCACACCAACCTGGCATGGGGTGCCGCCGAAGCCTTTGCCGCAGCAGCACGAAAAAAGGGCACCATCGTTGCGAGGGTGTCCATCCGCATCACCAAAGGCATCCCCGTCGCCGGCGGCATGGCCGGCGGATCCGCCGACGCAGCCGGAGTGCTGCGCCTACTCAACCGCATCTATTCCTACCCGCTGAGCAGCGAAGAACTCCTCGAGATCGGCCTGGGGCTGGGCTCCGATGTGCCTTTTTGCATCCTGGAAGGCACCGCCCGCGCCGGCGGGCGCGGTGAAAAACTCACCCAGTTCACCCTCGCCCACACCCTGCATTTCGCACTCGCCTTCCACCGCCGCGGACTATCCACCCCCAAAGTCTTCGGCACCCTCGACCGCATGCGCGACAACCAGGAACTCACCACCCGCGCCGGAGACCCCCGCGCGCTGATTGCTGCCCTGGAAAACCCCCAAGCCAGCATCGACGACATCGCGCAGCTCATCGACAACGACCTGCAAGCACCCGCCCTGAGCATGAACAGCGCACTGTCACACTGCCTGGAGGTCGGACGCGCAGCCGGTGCGGCCGCCGCCTTCATCTCCGGATCCGGACCCACCTGCGCCTTTTTATGCCACAGCGCCGAACACGCCCGCGCGGTCGCCGAGACCATCACGGACGCCGGTGCCGCCGACGACACCGCCTGCGCACACACCACCCCAGCTGCCGCTATCTAACGCCCCACCACAGGCAGCACCCACCACCCATAACCCCCAACCCAAGGAGCAACACCCCGCCGTGGCGAACCTGATCAACCTGGAAAACGTCGACAAAACCTACGGGCTGAAAACCCTGCTCGACCACGTCAGCCTCGGCATCCAAACCGGCGACCGCATCGGCGTCGTCGGACTCAACGGCGGCGGCAAATCCACCCTGCTGAAAGTACTTTCCGGCCAAGACACCCCCGACGCGGGACGCGTCTCCCACGCCAGCGACCTGCAACTCGCCGTGGTCACCCAAGACGCCAACCTCAACCCAGACGACACCGTCGCCGACGTCGTCCTCGGCCCGCTTGGCGTGGCCACCTTCGAATGGGCCTCCAACGCCCGCATCCGCGACGTCCTCCAAGGCCTCGGCATCGTCGACCTCGGGCTTGAGACCAAAGTGGGATCCCTCTCCGGCGGCGAACGCCGCCGCACCAACCTCGCCGCCGCACTCGTCCGCGACCTCGACCTCGTCATCCTGGACGAGCCCACCAACCACCTCGACGTCGAAGGCGTGCAATGGCTCGCCGAACACCTCCTAGCCGCCAAATGCGCCCTCGTCGTCGTCACCCACGACCGCTGGTTCCTCGACACCGTCGCCACCACCACCTGGGAAGTCCACGACGGCGTCGTCGACGTCTACGACGGCGGCTACAACGACTGGACCTTCGCCCGCGCCGAACGCGCCCGCCAAGCAGACGCCGCCGAACAACGCCGCCAAAACCTCGCCCGCAAAGAACTCGCCTGGCTACGCCGCGGCGCCCCAGCACGCACCTCCAAACCGCGCTACCGCATCGAAGCCGCCGAAGCGCTCATCAAAAACGTGCCCGCACCCCGCGACTCCGTCGAACTCATGGCGTTTTCCAAACAACGCCAAGGCAAAATCGTCGTCGAACTCGAAAACGCCACCATCACCACCCCCGACGGCCGCACCCTGGTCGAAGACCTCACCTGGCGACTCGGCCCCGGCGAACGCATCGGCCTGGTCGGCGTCAACGGCTCCGGCAAAACCACCCTGCTCAAAACCCTCGCCGGCGCACTGCCCCTCACAGACGGCCGCCGCAAAGAAGGAAAAACCGTCCGCCTCGGCTGGCTGCGCCAAGAACTCGACGACCTCGACGGCGACCGCCGACTCCTCGACGCCGTCGAAGACGTCGCCTCCTACGTCGACCTCGGCAAAAAACAACTCAGCGCCTCCCAACTCTGCGAACGACTGGGCTTCAGCCCCGCCCGCCAGCGCACCCCCATCAAAGACCTCTCCGGTGGCGAACGCCGCCGCCTGCAGCTAACCCGCGTGCTGATGAGCGAACCCAACCTGCTGCTGCTCGACGAGCCCACCAACGACCTCGACATCGACACCCTCCAAGAGCTCGAATCCCTCCTGGACTCCTGGGCCGGCACCCTCGTGGTCATCTCCCACGACCGCTACCTCATCGAACGCATCTGTGACTCCACCTGGGCGCTATTCGGCGACAAAAAACTCACCAACCTCCCCGGCGGCATCGAAGAATACCTCCGCCGCCGCAGCCAGCAAGCAAAAGCCGAAAAATCCGGCGTACTCAACCTCGGCGACAGCGCAGCAACCAGCGCCAAAGACAACGCCGATGCGGCTGCCGCCGCAGCTGCACAACCGGCGGCAGCCGCCCCCACCATCAGCGCCGCCGAACACCGCCGCATCACCAAAGAACTCGCAGCCTTAGAACGCAAAACCCAAAAACTCGAGCAACAACAAGCAAAAATCGAAGACCAGATGGCAACGCTCGCCGCAGACCCCAGCGCGGAAGCCATCGACAAACTCGCCGAACTGTCCGCCACCCTCGGCGAGATCAACAGCGAAAAAGAAGAACTCGAAATGGCGTGGATGGAACTCGCCGCCGAACTCGAATAACAACCCCCACCACCGACAAACCCCGCCAGCACGCAACTTTCGCAGGCGGGGTTTGTCCGCACTATCCCCGACTCAAAGGACTGACCCGCACGGGTGTGTCAGATCACGATTACACTCAGTGCACATGACAGTCTCCGCCTTCGACCTGTTCAAAATCGGCATCGGGCCCTCCTCCTCCCACACCGTAGGACCCATGCGCGCCGGGCTGGATTTCGCCCGGACACTGCATGGCCAGCTTGCAGCATCCCACGTTTCACCTGCCAGCCACCCGGAGACCATGCTGGCCGATGGGGCAGTGACCGCCGGGCCGGGCATCACCATCATTCTCTATGGGTCTTTGGCCGCCACCGGCGCCGGCCACGGCACCCTGGGGGCGTGCCTGATGGGCCTGGACGGGGCGGACCCGGAAACCGTCGACCCGGACTACCTCGCGCAGCGGCTAGAAGAGATCCGTACCAGCCGCACCATCTACCTGGCCGGCGATAAGAACCTGCCGGTGACCTGTGGGTTTGAGGACATCATTTTGCGGCCCGCCGTGGTGCGCAGCATTCACACCAACGCCGTCACCTTCGTGTTCGGTGAGGTCAAACAGACCTACTATTCCATCGGCGGTGGTTTCATTCGCACCAAGGATGAGATTCCCACCCTGGAGGAAATTTCTGGCCCCTATTGCTACACCTCCGGCGAAGAACTGATCACCCTGGCCGAAAAGGAAGGGTTGAGTATTTCTGCAGTGCAGCGTCAATGCGAGCGTTCGCTGCGCACGGATGAGGACATTGATGAAGGGCTGCTGCGGATTTTTCATGCGATGGATGCCTGCGCAAAACGAGGTATCGCCACCACCGGCATGCTGCCCGGAGGCCTGGGAGTCCACCGGCGTGCCGCCGGCTGGTACGAACAGCTCATCGTCGACGACCCGGAGCGCACCGCCGAATTTTCCGAAGACTGGGTCAACCTGGTGGCCCTGGCCGTCAACGAGGAAAACGCCGCCGGCGGGCGGGTGGTGACAGCCCCCACCAACGGGGCCGCCGGCATCATCCCGGCGGTGCTGTATTACGCCCGGCATTTCACCCCGGCCGGCCGCGCGGACGAACTCGACACCATCAAACGTTTTCTGCTGGCCGCCAGCGCCGTGGGCTCCTTACTCAAAGAACGCGCCAGCATTTCCGGCGCCGAGGTTGGCTGCCAAGGAGAAGTCGGCTCCGCGACGTCCATGGCGGCCGCCGGCCTGGCCGAAATCCTCGGCGGCAGCCCCCGGCAGGTGTGCAACGCAGCCGAGATCGGCATGGAGCACTCCCTGGGGCTGACCTGCGACCCCATCGGCGGGCTGGTTCAAATCCCCTGCATCGAACGCAACGCCATTTCCGCCGGTAAAGCAATCAACGCCGCGAAGATGGCGCTGCGAGGAGACGGCACACACAAAGTCAGCCTGGATGACGTAATCGAAACGATGCGCCAAACCGGGGCCGACATGTCCGAACGCTACAAGGAAACCGCCGGCGGGGGACTAGCGATCACCGTCGCCGTGAACGTGCCCGAATGCTAGCGCCCCGGCAAACTTTTCCCGCACCGCGCGGACAGTAATGCGGGGGCAAAGTTTTGCTAGCCTGGCGCACATGATCTTGATCAACGTGAAATTCACCCCGCTGCCCGAAAACGTCGAATCCTTCCCCCAGATCGTCGCCGACTTCACAAACGCCACCCGCGCCGAGGATGGCTGCCTGTTCTTCGAGTGGTACCGCTCCACCGAGCGCCCCAACGAGTACATCCTGGTCGAAGGCTTCAAAGACGATGCCGCAGAAGCACACGTGAACTCCGCACACTTCAAGGCTGCCTGCGAGCTGTTCCCGACGGTGCTGGAAAAGACCCCGGAGATCATCAACACCCTCATCGAGGGCAAAACCGAATGGGACGAGATGGCCGAATTCAAGGTCAACTAGCCCCCACAGGCTTTACCGCCTGAAAACTACTGCCGCCGGCGCCCCAGCGCATCGGCGGCAGTTGTCTATGTTTGAGCTATACCGGGCTGCCGGGCTGTTTGAGGCGGGCTGCCTCAATGGCCTGCTTTTTCAGCTGCTCATCATCAGCGCTTTTCTTGCCCCAGCTTTCGGGGCTCCACCACTGCCAGTTGATGGTCCAAAACCTCGGCGGAAAAAAGTCTTTCTCGGTGGCCCCGGTAAACAGGGGATCGTCATCAGCCATGTTGGCTATCTTCCAGACCTGATACACCCAGGCGATGATCGGCCAGACCACCAGCGCCCAGAACAGCTGCTTTGTATCCGGGCCGTCCTCAACTCCCAGCAGCCCCAGGCCGAAAGCTAACAAAAGGGGCAGGCCGACAGAGAAGAAATACACCCGCCACGCCCGGGAACGCTGCCCCAAAAACGCCCACTGAATCCCCGTCAAACCAGACCAGACCGCCATCTTGTAGGCGCGGGATTTGGTGCGCTCGACCGCTTGTCCATCGACGATCTCGGGAAGCAGGTCAAAGCGCTGTGGCGGAGTGTATCCGAATAAAGCCATGACGCTTCCTTCCTTGTCTCGACACATCAAGCCCTATCTAGCCCCCGCATCGTCGGCGAAGGTGAGCAGGTGAATATTTAGGCTGGGTCAATCGTACTCAACGATGAGCCCGACGGTCAGCCTAGTGGGGGAGCGCACTGGCACAAGCCGCGAGGAATTGACACCGGCTGTGACCCACTGCGTTTGGCGCATGGGCCGGAAAACCTACCACACGGGGTTGGCACCCACCGGAGGAATAACTCACCACCACAACACCCGTGAAAGGCCTTGCCAAGGTCGTGGTGAACTGGCAGTTTTTCCCCACAGCCCCAGGTGGGGTGGCGGCGATTTTCGGGTGTGCTGGGTGGGGGTGACATGGGGTGTGGTTTCGGGCCAGACGCGCATTAGGGTGGATGGCATGGGAAAGAAAAAAGAGTCATCGGAAAGCCGCCCCCCGAAGCTGTCGAAAGAAGCTTATGAGGCAGAGCTCAAGCGCCTCCAGGCCGAACTCGTCGACATGCAGCAGTGGGTTGTCGAAACCGGCGCCCGCGTCGTCGTGATCATGGAAGGCCGCGACGCTGCGGGCAAGGGATCCGCCATCAAGCGCATCACCCAATACCTCAACCCCCGCACCTGCCGCATCGAGGCTCTTCCCGCCCCGAACTCCCGCGAACAGGGCCAGTGGTACTTCCAGCGCTACGTGGAAAAGCTGCCCACCGCCGGCGAAATCGTCATCTTCGACCGCTCCTGGTACAACCGTGCCGGCGTGGAACGCGTCATGGGCTTCTGCACCTCCCAGGAATACCGCCGCTTCCTGCACCAGGCCCCCATCTTCGAGCGCCTGCTCGTCGAAGACGGCATTATGCTGCGCAAGTACTGGTTCTCCGTCTCGGACGAGGAACAAGTCAAGCGTTTCAAGTCCCGCCGCAACGATCCTTTGCGCCGCTGGAAGCTGTCCCCCATGGACCTGCAGTCCATCACCCGCTGGGAAGACTACTCCCGCGCGAAGGACGAAATGTTCGTCCACACCGACATTCCTTCCGCGCCGTGGTACACCGTCGAATCCGAGGACAAGAAACGTTCCCGCATCAACGTGATTTCCCACCTGCTGTCGACCATTCCCTACGAGAAGATCGACCGCCCGCTGCCGGAAATCCCCGAGCGTCCCGTCTCCACCAACGACTACGAGCGCCCCCCGCGCGAAGACTTCCGCTACGTCCCGGATGTCGCCGCCGAACTGGAACGCGACAAAGTCGATGAGGACAAGACCGACAAGTCCGACAGCAAGAAAAACAAAAAGTCCAAGAAGAAGTCGAAGAAGTCCAAAAAGGACTAGCGCCAAAGCATAACCGCGACGCACTAAAGGGGCGTGCCCACCAATCGGGCACGCCCCTTTTTACGTGCACTGGATTCCTTGAAGAAGCCACCCCGAAAGTGGCCACAGCAACCGGTCTGTCCAAGAGGTCTATTGTGGTTGTGGTCAGTCGCGCGCACGGCACGGAAGAAGCCACCGCCACCCACACACCTCAAGGGCCCCCAAGAGCGCCCAGGCGACGGTGATCACACAGCTGGTGGATTATTCGACCGGCCGCAGCCGCCAAACACACGTGTCGTTGAAGGTATAAAACCCAAGATGCCAAAGCCAGCATTCATCCCCACTGCCAGGCAGCGGGGACGTCAACGCTTCAGCGTGGCAGAAATCGTTCGCTTCCGCCGCGGTGGCCTCTACTTGATGGCAGTGATCATCGGAATACTCGCTGGACTAGGAGCAGTCGCCTTCCGCTACGGCATCCACTCCTGGGAATACCTACTCACCGGCCAACAAGACGCCACCCTGCCCATCGCAGACGACCCGAAAGAAGCCTTCGAACTCACCGGGATACTCGCCCCACTAGGGCGATGGGGACTCATCATCGCCCCCGTGATCTCTGCGGTCATCTACGCGCCCCTGATGTACTTCTTCGGCGCCAGCGAATGCGGGCGCGGCGTTGCCGGAGTGATGTACTCAGTGCGCAAAAACTACGGGCGAGTCAAATTCACCCCAGCCGCCACCACCACCGCCGCCTCAGCACTCACCATCGGCGGTGGCGGAAACGTCGGCCCAGAAGGCCCCATCAGCGAACTCGGCGGGGCAATCGGACACGCCGTGTCCACATGGTTTCACGCACCCCGCACCACCGCCCGACTACTAACCGCCACCGGTGTAGCCGCCGGCGTATCCGCCGCCTTCAACGCACCACTAGCCGGAGCATTCTTCGCCATGGAAGTCATCCTCTTAGACTTCACCAGCGAAACCTTCGTCTGCGTAGTCATCGCCTGCGTCGCCGCCACCATGACCAACAAACAATTCGTCGGCGACAGCCTCTCCTTCACCCTCCACCAAGACCTCACCCTCGCCCGCGACACCGACCTCGGCTGGGTCATCGTCCTAGCCGTCATCGGCGGAATAGTCGGCGTCGCCTTCTCAAAAATCCGCTACCTCGCAGAAGACGCAGTCGACCACATCTGGCGCGGCCCAGTATGGCTGCGCCCCATCCTCGGATCCATCATCCTCGGCGCAGTCCTGTTCGCCGTACCCGCCGCCTACGGCGAAGGCGACGCCGTCCTCAACGGCGCCCTCCGCGGTGAACTAGCACTCCAACTCGTACTCATCCTGTTCGCGGTGAAATTCATCGCCACCGCCCTGACCGTCGCCATCGGCGGCGTCGGCGGAACCTTCGCCCCCAGCCTATTCATCGGAGGCATGCTCGGAGCAATCTTCGGCGCCATCGTAGAACCCTCCAACGCCTACGCCATGGCCATTTTCGGCATGATCGGCATGGGCGCAGTATTCACCGGCGCCGCCCGCGCCCCCATGACCGGGGTGCTACTCATCATGGAACTCACCGGACAATTCCGGCTCCTCCTGCCACTAATGCTGGCAGTCGTCATTGCCACCGGCATCGCACGCCTGCTCTCCGAGACCACGATCTACACCGAGGCGTTGGCGCGACGGGGCGTGGATCCGGTGCCACCCCCGCCGGTGGCCTATCGGGCGCACACTCAACCGTCCTAAAGGTTTTAAGCCGGTTGGTTGGCACCTTGGCAGCCGTTGTATGCAGGATTTTTTCTCTAATCGCCACACAGAATCGTTGTGATGTGGAACACTAGGAAGCTATGAACGCTTCACACACTTCTGCACAGACCACCGGGGACCAGTTCGTCAACGTGTCGGTCCGGAACACCACCGGATGCATCGAGCTGAATCGCCCCAAGGCGCTGAACTCTTTGAACCACGACATGATTAACACGATCGCCGAGGCCATCGAAGGGTGGCGCGATGACGACTCGGTTCACCGGGTCGTGATCTTCTCCTCCACGGAGCGAGCCTTCTGCGCCGGCGGTGATGTTCGATCCGTGCGCGACGCCGGGGTCGAGGGGGATTTCGCCGCGGGAGACCAGCTCTTTGTTGACGAGTACGTGATGAACAACGATCTGGGCCAGTTCCCCAAGCCCATCGTGTCCGTCATCAACGGTGTCGCCATGGGTGGTGGCTTGGGCGTGAGCTGCCACGGCTCCCACCGAGTGATCACCGAGCGAGCCTTTGCGGCAATGCCGGAAATGGCCATCGGCTTCATCCCGGATGTGGGCATGACCTACATGATGGAGCACATGGTCGGCACCCGCGGCAAGCCCTCGCGGGCACTAGCGGTGTTCCTCGGGGTGACCGGCTGGCGCCTGAGCCCGGCGGACATGATCTGGTCGGGCATGGCCACCCACCACATCGACTCGGCCAACACCGAGGAGTTCATCCAGGTCACCATCGAGGAATCCCTGGATGAGGCCCTGGAGCGCTTCGCCACCGAGCCGGCAGAACAATCCAAGCTGGCGGGTCTCATCGACGATATTGAGGCCACCTTCAACAAGGAGACTTGGGCGGAGATCCAGCAGGCGCTGGAAGATCACGGCAATGAGGAGTTCAAAAACCTCGTCTACGAGCACATCGAGAAGTCCTCGCCGACCTCGGTGGTGGCCGCGGTGGAGCTGTTTGCCGCGAACCTGACCGCCACCACTTTGCGCCACGCTCTCGACAACGAGCTGGCGTTGGGTAACTACCTGCGCCGTGGCCACGACTTCCCGGAGGGCGTGCGCGCGGTGCTGATCGATAAGGATCGCAACCCGAACTTTGAGCCTAAGAACTTCGAGGATGTCGACGTGGAAGCTATTCGTGGTGTGCTTAAGCGCGACTCCTAGAAGGCAAGCACACGTGTCGCGCTGAGACGCTGTTGGTGCGTGTGATTGCAGTTCGGCCCCCGATCCACCTGCTCGGGGGCCATATTTTTGTGGGTTGTGAGCGGCGTGCGGGTGGATGGCGTCACAGCCCCTGCGTATCACTCGTTAGGGGGAGTAGTTTGGGGGTATGGGCACCGCACACAACTCCGGTACTGACGGCGCAGGGCGCCGCGGTTCCCGTGCGCCGAAATGCCCGATTCGCTATGGCTTTCCCTGCACTGCGTGTCAGCCGGGCGCATCGGGGCCACAGGATTGCCAGCTGGTGATGCTGGTGCGCGAAGACCCGGAGCTCAAAGAGCTGATGAAGGAAATGATCGCCAAGCACCGTCAAAACTAGTGAGCTTTGCTCATGCCGGTATGTCTAGGTTGAGCGTGGAAGAGTGTTCTTATTGACGGTTTCGGGATCGCATCGGTGTCGGCATTGCCGTGGGGGTACTGCGCCACTAGGGGGCGGCAGTGCAGGTGGCTGCACATTATCTGCAGGAAAACCGACGATAGGATCGTCCAGTTATGCTTCGCGATGGTGGTGTGTTTAAGGCATAAAAATGCCCACCGGCTTCCGTGTATGCGAAGCGGGTGGGCATTTTCAGGTGTTAGTGGGTTTTGGCGCTGTTTTGGGTTTTCAGCCAGGTGAAAAAGCCCCACAGCACGAAGCCTGCGTAGAAGATGTACAACGCGGCCGAGGGGTAGTAGCCGGCCATGAGTAGCAGCGGCACGCCGACGATATCGACGCCGATCCAGATGAGCCAGAATTCGGTCCAGCCCTTGGCCATGCCGAAGGTGGCCAGCATACTGCCGACGAAAATCCAGGCGTCGGCCCACGGGCCCCAGGAGCCTAGGGCCTGGAAGATGAGGGCGCACACCAGGGTGCCGACGACGGCGACGATGAGCATGCCGAGGCGTTCTTTGGTGCTGGCCCAGTGGGGTTGGACGGCGGCGGGCTCGGAGACGATGCTGCGGGAGGGGTCGAGCTCGTCGGATTCTTTCACGCCCTGCTTGGAGGCTTTGGCCCATTGGTACCAGCCGTAGCAGGAGACGATGAGGAACATGACTTGTCGGCCGGCTTGGCCGTAGAGGTCGAGGTCTTGTGGGGTGTGGAACACCCCGCCGAGGAACACCGTGAACAGCAGCAGGTTGCCGATGATGCCGACTGGCCACGCCCAGACGACGCGTTTCATGCCGCCGTAGGCGCTTAGGAGGCCGAAGATGTTGCCGACGATTTCCCGCACGAGGATGGGGACACCACCGATGGTGAGGGTGGCGCCGAGGAGTGTTTCGATCACGTGTTGCTCATTTCGATTCGGCCGGCACCATTGTCGCTCAGCGCGATGGTGTAGCCGTCAAGGGTGACGGTGAGGGTGTGCGGCTGTGTTGGGTCGGTGTGGAAGCTTATGCCGTGGCGGGTGAGGAAGATCCGCATCGCGCTGAGGGGATCGTCGATGGGGTGTGCGGTGTGGATCACGTCCCACAGGATCGCTGCCGTGATTGGCGGCGGGGTGATCGCGGGGTGCGTTAGCAATGCGATGGCGTCGACACCGGGGGCGATGCTGGCGCGCACACTGACCGGCCGGGCGAGTAGCCCTTTGGCGACGGTGATGGCCTGTGAGGTTGCGTCGTCGTTGGGTGGCGCCTGGGTGAGGTCTGCCACCGCGTTGGCGTGGCCGAATTCCCAGATGGGTCGCACTGCATCTTTGGCGGCTTGGGGGAGGTGCGGGTCATCCCACGTCCAGCGCCAGCCTTCGGGGCCGATGGTGGCAATCACCAGGGCACCGGCGATGGTGGGGCCGGTGGGCGTGGTGATGTGGGCTTGGCCGCGCATGACATCGAGGGTGATGGTGGATTGGGGCCACAGCTGGTTGAGTAGCACTTGCCCGAGCGCCGCATCGAAAACGCCGTCGCGCACCAGGTCCTGGTAGGGGGTCGCGGGGGTTGCCGCTGCCGGGTGTGGATTGGGCTGCGTAGGCGCGTCCGGGCGCGCAGGTGGCGCTTGGTCTGGGGTGGGTGCGCTGGTGGTTGCTGCTGCAGCAGGTGCAGGCGCGGGTGCCGGCGCAGCTGCCGGGGGCATGGGTGCTGCGGGCATGGCAGGCGCGGGGCCTGCCGGGGGTACCGGGCTTGCCGGGGGTACTGGGCTTGCTGGGGATACTGGGATTGCCGGGCTTGCAGGCATTGCTGGGCTGGCCTGCTGCGGGGCTGCTGGCGGGGTCACTGGCGCCACCAGCTCATCGGTGTCGATGGTGGATCCATCTTCGGCAACGATCAGGCTGCCGTCCTGTTTAATACCGATGCCGTAGGCGGCCGCGTATCCCAGCACCGCGCGGGAGAGATCCACCCCCGCAAGAACCGGGCGGGCAATCTCAACGGCCTGGGCAAGCTCCAGCTTTGTCTGTTCCAAGGGCACGATGACCACATCGGCTTCGTTGGGGGCTTGGCCCTTTTCCGCGGGCTCGTAGGCGGCGAAAAGCAGTAATGCGTTGCCATAAAGGGTGCGCACCGCGCCGAGGAACACCTCGCTGATGGTGGTGGTGCCGGACAGTGCCTGGTGCACCTCGTCGGCGAGCACCACGTCCTGCGGCTGCGGTGGGGTGACCTGCCAGGTGAACTCTTCACCCACCACGTGGCCGATGATGAATCCGGCGTGATCGATGGTGTGGTTGCCTTCGAAACGGACGGTTACCGGCTGGGGCGTGGCACCAGGAGAGATGTTGTCCAGCTGGGCATTGTCCACCTCTCCAGCAGCCACATCTGGCGTGGGGTCAGCTTCAGCTGGTTGCTGAGCTGTGCTGGTGCGCTGGCCGGAGATACCGAAACTCACCCGGGGGCTATAGCCGGGCGGCATTGCCAAGCTACGCCACAGGGCGACGACGCGAACGTACTGGTCGATGACGCCATCGGTGGCGATATCCTGCAGCGTCATGGGGGTATCAGCAAAGCTCATGCGAAAAGGCCTTAAAGAAGAGAAAACGACACGGGCACACGGTTTAGTTCTGCCGACTAGTCGGCGACCAGCGGCTCGAGAACGAACTCGGGGTGTTCCTTCTCAATGAACTGCAGGCGCCACTTGTCGCCAAACAGGGCCACCAGCTCACCGTCGGTGCGGGTAAACACCTCGCATCCGCGCTGCTTGGCCAGCTCTGCGGCGGTCTCCGGGGTGGTGCGGCGCGCCACCGAGTAGGGGATGGGCTCGGCGACGGTTTCCACGTTGTATTCGTTTTCCATGCGGGCCATCATGACCTCGAACTGCATGGGACCCACCGCGGCCATCACCGGGGCGGCATCACCGCGGGCATCGTTTTTCAGGATCTGCACCACGCCCTCAGAAGCGAGTTGATCAAGGGCCTTGCGGAACTGCTTGTACTTGCCCAAAGATTTTGCGCGCAGGGTGCGGAAGTGCTCCGGGGCGAACTGCGGCATCGGCGGGTACTGCACCTTACGGCCCGCATAAATCGTGTCGCCCGGCGCCAGGGAACCCGCGTTGACCAGGCCCACAATGTCGCCCGGGTAGGCGGCCTCCACCGTGTTACGGGTGCGACCAAACACGGTCAGTGCGTACTTGGTGGAAAAGCTGCGCCCCGACTGGGCGTGCGTGACCTGCATGCCGCGGGTGAACTCGCCGGAAACGATACGCATAAACGCCAGGGAGTCGCGGTGGTTTTTATCCATGCCGGCCTGCACCTTAAACACCACACCGGAAAACGCGTCCGCGACCTCACGGTTGGCATCGAAAGCAGCCGTGGCTTCCTCAATCGCCTTATCGGAGGACGCGCGCGACGCGGGTGCTGGTGCCAGCGCGCACAGGGTGTCCAGAATCTGGTGCACACCGAAGTTCAACATGGCGGAGGCGAAAATCACCGGGGAGGTGGTGCAATCCAGGAACAAATCCTGATCGTGCACGGCACCATCCATCGTCATCAGCTCGATTTCCTCCGCGCAGGTATCCCACGCCTCGCCCTCGCGCTGCTGGGCCTCGTCGGGGGAGTAGTGCTCCTCCGGGGCGATGGTGGAACCACCGGCAGTACGGATGAAGTGGATGTACTCATCGGCTTCACCGTCCTCGGTCACGCGCGCCAAACCACGGAAGTCGCCGGCCTCACCAACCGGCCAAAACAGCGGGGTGGGCTGCAAGCCGATCTCGTTGACGATGTCATCCATCAACTCCAGTGGCGCCATGCCGGGGCGGTCCCACTTGTTAATCACCGTGACAATCGGCAAGCCGCGGGCCTTACACACCTTAAACAGCTTCAGGGTCTGCGGCTCCAGGCCCTTGGCGCCATCGATCAACATCACGGCCGCATCCACCGCGGTCAACACACGGTAGGTGTCTTCAGAAAAGTCCGCGTGGCCGGGGGTATCGACCAGGTTGATCATGTACGGCTCGCCGTCGTGGCCCTCGGGGGCGTACTCAAACTGCAGCGCCGAGGACGCGATGGAAATACCGCGGTCTTTTTCCATCTCCATCCAGTCCGACACCGTTGCTTTACGGCCGGCCTTGCCGTGCACCGCACCGGCCTCCGAAATCACGTGCGCATGCAGCGCCAACGCCTCAGTCAACGTGGACTTACCGGCGTCGGGGTGCGCAATCACCGCGAACGTACGACGACGGTTCGCTTCCTGGGTGATGTGGGCGGGAGTGGCAGTAGCGGCAGTTGAGTCAGACACGGAAGCAAACTTTACCTAAAGGCTGCACAAATAGCCCTACTGAGACCACCGCCGACAGGGGAGTACTCAACCCCACCCCCACTTGTACTCCGATGAACGGGTGAGTTAACTGGAAAACACCAGCGCCGTCACCGTCGACCGCGCACACAACACACGCAACCGAAAGCTTTGCCACCATGCGCACCACAAAACTTCTGGCCACCACCATGGCCGCCGCACTGTGCCTCGCCGCCACCGCACCCGCCCACGCCGCCACCCCGCGGGTCGAAAACTTCACGCACGTTGATGGCACCAGCGCACTCGGCTGCGTCATCGACTTCAATCCCAGCCCGGCGGACGTGCAGGCCGGACAAACCGGGGTGCTTGGTGACTACGCCAAACAACTGGGGTCTTTGGAAAATGACGTGCGCCTTGCACTGCTGGCACGCATCGACAACCAGCGCCTGAGCGATGCCGTGGTGGCCGTCGAGGCTGGAAAACTTTCCCCCGAAAAATTCGAGGCCATCGCACGCGAAGCCGTGGCGGCCGACAAAGAACTAGACGACAGTGCCCTGGTGTGGCTCACCCCAGGCAAGGCCACCACCGCCATGACCCAGGCAATGAACCAGAACTACGAAGACTTCGTCACCAAGCTCGATGCACTGGATCGGCCACTGAGCTACGGGGAGGCCCGCGACGCGGCCTCCCAAGGCTTTGTCATTCCCGGTTCCCGGATTGCCACTAAGGACTCCTTCGGGACCGAGTGGGCCAACCCGCAGGCCATGGGTAAAGCCACCCCGACAACCGCTGCACTGGCCACCGTCGTCAAAGAACACGCCGCAACAGACAGCAAGCTCAACGAATTGGCCGCGCAGATCCGCACCGCCACCATCACCGAGACTCTCAATGCCTGCATGAGCGAATTGGATAAGCGCGGAGTCTCCCACGACGATTCCCACCACGGCAGCTCCACTGGCTCGGCCGAGGAAAAGCTCAGCAATCCCCTGATGATCATCTTCGGAGCAATCGCTGACTTCTTCGGTTTCCTCCGCTCCCTGTTTGCCGGCTCCTCCTAGAACAGGCAGCACCATCCAAAAAGGGTCGGCCCCTCACGCCAAGTGTGTGAGGGGCCGACCCTTTGATTGTGTGGAGTTGTTGCGCGCCGCGACATGCAGCGGCTGATTTTTCGCAGGACGCTAGAGGCGCCCGAAGACGACGAAGCCCACAAACATGGCCGACACGATCGCACAGACTGCGACCACCGCCACGAAACGGCGGGTAAAAGCCGCCCCAAAAGTGCCGGACTGCATGCTGATGAGCTTGATATCAATCACCGGCCCCACCACCAAGAACACCAGCTGTGCGGTGGGGGACACAGCAGTAAACGACGCCGCCACGAACGCATCCGCCTCAGAACACAAAGCCAGCAAGATCGCCAAGACAGCCATCAGCGCAATCGCCATCAACGGCTCCTTGCCGACGGTGACAAACCAGGTAATCGGAACAAACACCTTCACCATGGCGGCGATCATCGCGCCAATCACCAAAAACCCACCAGCCTGGGTCAGATCCGCCAACGCGGCGTGTACGAAAGCCACCCGGCGCGAAGACCCAGCCTCGGCCACCGGGTGCGCGCAATTGCACCCAGCCTCGTTCTCGTCGCTCACACCAGCAATGCGCTTTTTCAGCCCGGAGTTGTCGCCGACCGCCAGCCACAACCAGCCCGCCAACAGCACCGCCACAAACGAGGCACCAAAGCGCGCCCACGCCATCGCCGGCAGGTCATAAAACGCCACCGCCGTGGACACAATCACCACCGGATTCAACGACGGTGCGGCCAACATAAACGACAGGGCCGCCGCCGGGGAAATACCGCGCGACATCAAAGAACGTGCCACCGGAACAGAGGAACACTCACACCCCGGCAAAGCAATCGCCGCCGTGGTGGTCAGTGGCACCGTCAAGAAGCTACTGCGCGGGGTGATCCGGCGAATCAACTCCACCGGCGCAACCGTGGCGATCGCGGCACTCACCAGCACACCCAGCACCAAAAACGGCAAGGCCTGCAAGGTAATAGCCACCGTCAAAATCGCCCACGACTGGGCCTTACCCGACAAATCCACCAGCGGGTCAGCCGCGCTACCAGGGCCGGTGCCCAACTGCGACCACCACGCAATCACGCACCCAACAACAGCAATCGCAATCGCCACCAGAATGCGACGCGGAAACCGCGCCGCACGACCCGCACCGGGTGGCACAGGGGAGGGAGAAACAACAGAATTACCCGCAGGTGTGCGGGAGACAACAGGAGAAGCGGTCATCATAGGTACGGCACCTTCGGAGCAGACATCGGGGATACAGAATCAGCAGAAATCACCAACAAATTGCGGCCATCGGCCTCAGTTGCCACCCCATCAACCGTGCCGGTCACCTTCACCCAAGAATCCGGCGCAAACCCCTGGGAATCACCCACCCCAGACACCGCCACCGTGTACGCAATCGCATCGGCAGCACAGCAATAAATCTTGAAACGACTCACAAACAACTCGCCCGGCTGCGCCACATCACCCCGGCCAGTCTCCGGGGAAACAAACCCCTCAAACGTCACAGATTTACCCGCCAGCTTCGACATCTCCCCGAAATTAAAACGATCCGACAGCTGCTCCAAGGTCAGCTCATGGGTTTGGCCATCCGCCAAATCCTTAAAACTAATCTTCGCGGTCCCACCCGCACCACCCGCCGCACTGGCCTGACGCGTCCGCGACTGATCCCCCGTCGTGGTACTGGACAACATCGAACCCGCCAAAGGCTGCGGGGCCGCCACCACAATCAGCGCCACCGGCACCAACAACGCCACCCACACCCGGGAACGCGCCGTCACCACCTGCTGATGCCGCCACAACAACGCCGCCGCAGCACACAGAACAATCAAGGCGCACACCACCGCGAACACCGGATGCCAAAAACCCTTAATGAAATACGCAATCCGGCCACTAGCAACCAGCGCCAAACCACACATTCCCAACACAATCCACGTCACCAGTGCGCCGGTGGGCAGGGGAGAAGACTCCACCCCACGGTCGCCGTGATCATGGTCGTGCTGCACAGCAGCACCGCAACAGCCAGCATCACTTGGCGCATCCACCGCCACACCCACAACGGGCAGCGGCACACGCGCAGACTCATGCACAGGGTCATTTTTCACAGCGCTTAGAACCTTCACTTCACACCCACCACCGGATAAGACCCGTGGCAGGCAACAAAACAACAACACTCACACACAATCGGCGGCGAAAAACTCCTCGCCGCCACACGCCGGGCCACCCCCAATACGGGGCGACCCGGCACAGCAATCCACCACCGATGGTGAACCGCCAGAAAAACTCAGGCGCCGGCTAGCCGCCGATCTTCTCGCGCTCCTTACGGCTGGCGAAGTACGCCGCCGCAGCGACCACCACCAGCACCAGCACACCGACACCAACCAGCCACCACCGCGACTGCGTCGAAGCGGGAGCCGCCTGGGTTTGACCCAGCTTGGAGCTCAAATCGATCTTCGGATTGTCCTTGTACAAATCCAGGCTGTTAGCCAGCACGTAGTGAATATCGGTCTGATCCAGCTGGCCGACCACGGCCTGCGCGCCGGGGCCTTCGGCGGCCACGCGCAGTTGCGCGCCGGTGTGGGTTTGGCCGCCGAGGGCGACATCGTCGTCGTTGCTCTTGGCGGTGGCGTAGTTGACGGTCATGTCATCGCCGTCGACGGTGGTCAGCTTGGTGGTGCGCCCGGCGGTCAGTTTGCCGTTGGCGGTCAGCTGGGAGGTGTGGGCGTGGTCTGCGGTGAGCACGATCAGGGTCGGCTCGCCGGTCTTTTCGACCCATTCGCGGGCGGCCTGCACGGCCTGGTCCAGCTGGTAGGCCTCACCGATCTGGCCGCAGATGTCGGCGTCGTGGTCGGCCTTGTCGATGGAGGCGGATTCGACCTGGAGGAAGAAGCCCTCGTCGTTTTGGAGCAGATCCAGGGACTTCTTAGTCATGTCGGCCAGGGTGGGCACGTCCTTGCCACGCTCGGGGTTGAGGTTGCAGGATTTCGCGTCTTCCTTGGCGCCGGTGACGGTGGGGATGGACTGCTCGAACAGCCGGGGCAGGTTCTTTTCGGAGAACAATCCCAGCACTGGTGCGTCCTGGTCTGCTTGTGCCACAGCGTCCAGTTCATCGCGGTTGGTGACCACGTTGAAGCCCTGGTTCTTGGCGTTGTCGAGCACAGATACGCCCTTGGTCCACTGGTGGCCGGCCCAGGGGCCGTCGACCTTGACTTCCTGGTTCATGTACTTCGCACCGCCACCCATGGTGACGTCGGCGCGGGTGTCGATGAGCTGCTCGGAGATCGAACCTAGGCCGCCGTTTTCGCGCCATTGGCCATCGAACTCAGGCCCTTGGCATTTGTCGGAGTTTTCCTCCTGGTTGGGCCCGTAGCACTTGCGGTGAAGCGCGTGTGCGCCGACGGCTGCGGGGGTGGCGTCTTGGATTTCGGAGGTGGTGACGTTGCCGGTTTTCAGGCCCTTGGCTTTGGCCAGCTCGATGAGGTTGGGCACCGGGTTGCCGGCAACATCCACGCCGATGGCGCCGTTGTAGGACTTGGTGCCGGTGGCCCAGCCGGTGGCGGAGGCGGCGGAGTCGGTGACGTATTCGGGGCCGGAGCCGTCCGGGTTGAGCGCGAAGGTGGTGTAGGAGCCGGTATACGGCAGGGCGTCGATGCCGGGGAAGCGGCCGTTGGCGCCGTAGAGGTAGTTGCGCGCGGAGGTCAGCTCGCTGTCGCCGGTGCCGTCACCGATGAACAGGATGACGTTCTTGGCCTTCTCCTTGGCGGCGTCGGTGCCGGCCAGCGGGCCTTTCTTTCCGAACTGTGCGCAGTCGCCGGGGCCGGGGGTGTCGGCGCCGTAGCAGGTGTTGGACAGGTCCTGCGGGGCCGCGCCGTCGTGGATGGCGGCGGTTTTGGCGTTGTCCGGGATGGTGGCGAAGCCTTCACCGGCGGGGATGTCGTTGATGCCGAGGGAGTTGGCGAGGGTGAAGAACAGGTCGGTTTGGTCGGTTTGTCCAACGACGTTTTCTTCGCCGGGGCCGAAAGCTGCGACGCGCAGCTGGGAGCCGTTGTGCTGCTGGCTGGCTTTGGGGTTGTTGACGACCTCGTCGACGGGGATGGTGCCGTAGCCCAGGGTCATGCCGAGTCCGTCTGCGGTTTTCAGGCGGGTGGTGGCGGAGACGGAGTCGGTGGCGTCGTAGACGATTTGGGTGGAGTGGGCGTGGTCGGCGGTAACGGCGACCAGGGTATTGCCGTCCTTCTTAGCGAAGTCCATGGCTGCCTTGACGACTTCGTTGAGGCGCTCAACCTCGCCGATGGCGCCACAGGAGTCGGCGGCGTGGGAGCGCTTGTCGATGGAGGCAGACTCCACCTGGAGGAAGAAGCCTTTGTCGCTGGTGGGGTCGTTGAGCAGGTCGATGGCCTTGTTGGCCATGTCGACGAGCTCCGGCTCGTTGCCGATGTCCTGGGTGGTGCACTCGGTGGGCTTGTCCTGGCTGCCGCCGGGTACTGCCTTGGAGGGAGCGAAGCGGGTGGTCATGTTCTTGTCGTGGAACAGACCCAGCACCGGTGCGTCTTGGTCGGCCTTAGTGATGGCGTCCAGGCCTTGCTTATCGGTGACGACTTGGTAGCCGTTGGCTTTGGCGTTTTCCAGCACGGTTTTGCCGGCTTCCCAGTTGGCGGGGTTATCCAGGAAGGGCTGTTTGCCGGGGCCGGAGTGGCTGACGGTCTGCTCGAAGGCTGCCTTACCGCCGCCGAGGACGAGGTCGGGGCGGGTGTCGACGAGCTGCTCGGAGATGGAGCCGAGGCCGCCGTGGTTGCGGTATTGGTCCTGGAAGGATTCGCCTTGGCAGCTTTCGGAGTTTTTCTCTTCTTCCGGGCCGTAGCATTTGCGGTTGGTGACGTGGGCTACCAGTGCTGCGGGGGTGGCGTCTTGGACTTCGCTGGTGGTGACGTTGCCGGTGCGCATGCCGGCTTTTTTGGCTTTTTCGAGCAGGTTTTCCAGCGGTTTGCCATCCAGGTCGACGCCGATGGCCCCGTTGAAGGTTTTGGTGCCGGTGGTCCACGCGGTGGCGGAGGCGGCGGAGTCGGTGACGTAGTTGAAAGAGCCGTCCCGGTCGATGGAGTGGTGGGTGTACGTGCCGGTGGAGGTGAGGTTGTCCAGGCCGTCAAAGCGGCCGGCCGCGCCGTGGAGATAGTTGCGGGCCATGGTGATTTCCTGCTGGCCCATGCCGTCGCCGACGATGAGGATCACGTTTTTAGCGCGCTTGTCGCTGCGCTGTGGTCCTTGGGGTCCGTATTGGGCGCAGTCGCCGGGGCGGGGTGCGCGGACGGTGCCGTCGGGGTTTTTGGTGTTGCAGCTTTCGGGGCCGTTGTAGCCGATGCCGTCGAGCATGGTGGGTTTGTCGGCGGCGTGGGTGGGCGGCAGGGTGGCTGCGATCAGTAGGGCGCAGGTGCTCAGGGCGGTGGTTGCTGCCCAGCTGCGTTTTTTGGCGCGATGCGGCGCGGTCATAAAAAGCCTCTCGTACACATTTTTTGGCGTGGGAAAAACTGTTTGTCGCTTTTTCCGTGAGCCAGTGTATGAGTGCCAATGGCTGTCTTTAAGGGGTTGGTTGGGAACTTTTTATGAAGGATTTGTTAATGGTTGTTGAACTGTATCTGGCGTTTGTGATTGCGGTTTTGTGCGATATTTTGTGCCCTCTTTAATGGGTTCACTCCCAGGGTGGGGGAGAAGCCTGCATATCGCCCTTCCCGCATCAGCACAGTTCAAAGGGGGAGGCGGTGGTCAACTTCGTTTTGCCGGCCCATGCTGAATCTGCTTGCGGTGGGTGTGCTTAAGTGTTTATGGCGGGTAAAAATGTGGGGTTTTTCTTTTTGGGTGCTGTGCCTTTTGTGGGGGTGGAAAAGAATGTCAAATAACTTTTGGATTTTGTGCGGGGATTTTTCTCGCATTTCGGGGATGTCGAGTTTTGGGATTTTCCGGCCCGGGTGCATGAGCGGAAACTAAATGAAATAAAATATCAAAAAGGGATCTGTTAGATCACGACCCAGCCAACTTCGCCGCCGCCGGCGGCCGCCCGCCCCCACCTGCCGACGCCTTGCGAAACCCCACCCGCGGATGAAGATTTGTAACACGTGCCCCACCCGTCACGACTTATCGTGCAACGGGTCACCATTGCCGTTTTTAATGCGTTGTTTACGCCAAAAAATGTCTACGATAACCCGTTGATACCACGCGATCATCGCGCTGGTTGTGGCTTGCACCCCCGGCCTTGGCGGGGCGGATGCGGCGCCCCCACAAACCCTTTTCTGTATCTGTTTTCCCTGAGGAGAATTCACATGGCTTTGAAGCGTCGTATTGCTGCGACTGTTAGTCTCGCACTCGCGGTCAGCGTGATGCCCGCAGTGTCTGCGCACGCGCAGGACACCGCCACCACCGACACCGCCGCCACCGCACCGGCTGCCACCGATCAGGCTGGCCAGTCCGGCGATTCCGCTGAGGGCAGCAAGGATTCCGCTTCGACCACCGACACCGCGGATGCCGGCACTCAGACTGGCGCCGATGCCCCCGCCGAGGGCAACACCGGGGTTGCCGAGGACACTGCGACCACTCCCGCCAAGGAAAACACCGAGGCTGCTGAGACCACTCCCGCCAAGGAGGATGGCTCCAAGGAGTCCACCGGCACCACCCCGGCCACCAACACCACTGAGCAGCCCGCCCCGGGCACTGGCACCACCCCGGGTGACAACAACAACGGCACCCACCGTCCCACCACCGGCGAGCTGTCCTCCTGGGCAACCGGCTCCGTGAGCGGCTGGGGCGGCCTGGTGTTCTTCTCCGTCTCCAGTGTCGTCATCCTGATCGCCATGGTGTCTGTCATGGTCGCTGAGCTTCTGCACCTGCCGCTGCCCTTCGGCCTGAAGTCCCCGCAGCCGCCGGCAATCAACCACCGCTAAAGCGGAATTCTTTCAAAAGCCCACGCATTGATGCGTGGGCTTTTTTCGTGTGTTGGGCCACTTGCTTTGGAAGATATGACCCAAACCACTTGACGGCATTTTGGAGCTACGTTAGTCTGCGGGTGTGCAAACGTTTGCACCAGATTGTGAAGTCAGTTGGAAGTGAGGTGAGCTGATGCGCTCCGCCACATTAAGAGATGTCGCCCAGGCGTGTGGCATTTCAATTTCAACTGTCAGCCGAGCCCTTGCCGGCCACCCCAAGATCTCCGAAGAGACCAAAACACGGGTCGAAACGGTCGCGAAACGACTCAACTATCGCCCAAATCGTCAAGCACAAGCATTGCGGGGATCGGCTACTCAAGCCATAGGTTTGATTGTTCCGGGCGTGGGAAATCAGTACTTTGCGTCGCTTGCTGATGTGATTCAAAAGCAGGCTGCAAAAAACGGGCTAAGCCTGATCATGGCTAGTTCCGATGATGATCCAGAACGGTTGAAAGAAGCCCTGGACATCATGATTAACCAAAGGATCGACGGTCTCATTGTCGTTCCGCATATTGGAACTGAAGAAGTTCTACAGCAACTCGAAAAAGATGGAACTCCAGTTGTCTTGGTAGACCGTCGATTCGAAGAATACGACGCGTCCCAAAGCGTTTCACTGGCCTACGTTGATTCGGATCCCGAACCCGGAATATTTGAGGCAGTCAAACTACTGGCAAAAAACGGGCGAAAGGTTGGCTATCTAGCCGGCCCTCAAGACACATCTACCGGTATTCGGCGGCTTCAAGCTTTCAACAAAGCATGTTCCTCGTTGGGAGTCACAGGTGAAACCTACAACGGCGGATACGAGGAGGAGCAGGGCTTTCAAGGCGCAGGGATACTCCTGGATCGCGGATGCACGAACCTTCTGGCAGGGGACTCGATGATGACCGTGGGTGCCCTCAGAAAAATTCTGGCTGAAGAACTCCAGCTCGGAAAAGACATCTGCTTGGTAGGGTTTGACGATTTTCCAGTCTTTGAACTCCAAGAAACCCCCATCACGATCATCGATCAAGACGTTCGGCAAATGGGTAAACATGCCTTTTCGCTCCTTTACGAAAAGATGTCCAGCGTTCAAAACCATCAAAGCATCGAACAAAAACATCAAAGTCTTCCAACAAAACTAGTTTTGCGGGCATCTACTCCAATGGAGGTGGAGAAATGAGCGAAGCTCAAACTGTGGTCTCGCTAGAGTCCGTGAGTAAATCCTTCGGCCCCGTCAACGTGATCGACCGAGTCGATCTCCACGTTCGAGCAGGCCAGGTCCATGCGCTACTAGGAGAAAATGGCGCTGGAAAGTCAACGCTGATCAAAATGATTTCCGGCGTGCACCAGCCCGATTCGGGAACCATCACAGTCGACGGCAAGGTCACTGAGATTCCTAATACCAAGGCCGCTGAAGCCCTAGGCATTGCCACGATCCACCAGGAACTCAACCTCGTTCCCACGATGAGTGTTGCCGAGAACCTGTTGCTTGGGCGCACACCTTCCCGTTGGGGACTGGTGAACCGTAAACACATGCAGAGCATGGCCAAAGCGGCCCTGGATCTCATTGGAGTTGACGTCGACCTAGATGACACAGTCGGAAGCCTTGGTATCGCCCGGCAACAGTTGGTCGAAATTGCAAAAGCCCTCACGATGAATGCTCGCGTTCTCATTCTTGATGAACCGACGGCCGCATTGACGGGCGCCGAAATCGACAACCTGTTCAAGGTCATCGAAGACCTCAAAGAAAAAGGTGTCGGGATGGTCTTTATCTCCCACCACCTGGACGAGATCGCTCGAATTGCCGATACCGTGTCCGTGCTTCGTGACGGTCAATTCATTGCCGAAGTACCGGCAACAACCTCTGAAAAAGAACTCGTTCGGTTGATGGTAGGTCGAGATATCGATGACCAATTCCCGCGTGTGCGACCTGAAGAAAGCTCGTCCACCCCGCTTCTAGAAGTCAAAGGGCTTACTCGAAAAGGCGCGTTTAGCGATGTGTCCTTCGACGTTTTCCCTGGGGAGGTCCTCGGTATCGCCGGCCTGGTTGGGGCTGGTCGCACCGAAGTTATCCGTGCTATCGCCGGCGCCGACAAAACAGATTCTGGAACAGTGCACGTGCGGGGCAAAAAGGTCACGAACGGCAGCATCAAGGACTCCATCCGATCCGGAATTGGTCACGTTCCAGAGGACCGAAAGTCCCAAGGACTTATCCTCGACGCCCCGGTGTCGGAAAACCTGGGGCTAGCGACGCTGAGTAGTACAGCCAGGTTCGGTATCGCAGACCGTCGCGGACAAAAGCGTCGCGGCGAAGAAGTAGCTGAAAAACTCCGGATCCGAATGGCCAGTATCAATTCCCTGGTGCGAAATCTCTCCGGCGGTAATCAGCAAAAAGTGGTCTTCGGGCGCTGGGTGCTAGCTGGCTCTGAAGTGCTCTTGCTGGACGAACCCACTCGTGGCGTCGACGTCGGCGCAAAAGTCGAAATCTACAACATCATCAACGAAGTCACCGCCCGCGGAGGAGCCGTGGTCATGGTGTCTAGTGATCTCCCTGAAGTTCTCGGAATGTCGGACAGACTGCTGGTCATGTCCAACGGCCGCGTGACTGGAGAACTAGACCCCCACGTTGCTTCGCAAGATGACGTCATGCATTTAGCAGTCTCGAATGTGGATTCTGCGGTTGAAGAATCATCGCTCGAAAGCAATGCAGTAAGCAGGAAGGACAACTGAAGATGACACAGCAGAAAGTTAAAACTCCGAGAAAAATTGGTCCAGTCGTCGACTGGCTTATGAACAACGGTGCTCTCGTAGGGCTCGTCGTTCTGTGCGTTGCGCTGTTCATCGCCACACCACACTTCCTCACGGTTCAGAACCTGCTCAACGTGGGTATTCAAGCCGCCACGGTTGCGATTCTCGCGTTTGGCATGACCTTTGTCATTGTGACTGCAGGTATTGACCTCTCCGTTGGTTCAGTGGCTGCATTCGCGGCGATGGTATCCGCATACTCGTTTAGCGAACTGGGGCTTCCTGGTTGGCTGACCGTCATCGTCGGCTTGGGCATCGGCCTGTTGGCTGGCTTGTTGTCGGGTCTTTCCATTGCCTATGGAAAGCTCCCAGCCTTCATCGCTACCTTGGCGATGATGTCCATTGCCCGTGGTGCCACGCTGGTGCTTTCTCAGGGCTCCCCGATCCCTAGCGCTCCTGCGGTGAACTGGATGGGTTCCACCAAGGCGGGAGTTCCGGTGCCAATTCTGATGATGGTGCTCGCGGGGCTGGTGTGCTGGTTCATTCTGAGTCGCACCGTAATTGGCCGATCCATGTATGCCATTGGTGGAAATGAGGAGGCTGCACGACTGTCTGGCCTGCCAGTGAAGAAGATCCTTGTCGTGGTCTATGGCCTGTCGGGCATTTTCGCTGGCCTTGCGGGCCTGGTCATGACTGGCCGACTTTCTTCCGCGCAGCCGCAAGCCGCCGTCGGGTACGAGCTTGATGCAATCGCTGCGGTGGTTATCGGCGGTGCCTCACTTGCCGGTGGCTCCGGTAAAGCAACTGGAACGCTTATCGGCGCAATCCTTCTGGCCGTGATCCGAAACGGCCTCAACCTCATGAACGTCTCAAGCTTCTGGCAACAGATTGTCATCGGCTGTGTCATCGCACTAGCCGTCGGCTTTGACGTCATTCGAAACAAGACTGAAAGGGCATAACAATGCGCTCATTTACCAAAAAGACTCTGGCTGTTGCATCTGCTGCCATGCTGACCCTGGGTGTAACTGCATGCAACCGCGAATCTTCCGATGATGCCTCCGGCGGCGCCGCTGGCTCGAACGTCACTTTGGCGCTGTCGACCCAAACCAACCCGTTCTTCGTGCAGCTGCGTGATGGCGCTCAAGATAAGGCCAAGGAACTCGGTCTCAACCTGAACATCCAGGATGCTTCCGACGACCCGGCAACGCAGGTCAACCAGCTGAACAACGCCATCACCTCTGGCGCGAAGGTTGTCATTGTCAACCCGACTGACTCGGACGCGGTGGTTCCCGCCGTGGAAGCGTTGAACAACGCGAACATTCCTGTTGTTGCAGTAGACCGCAGCGCAAATGGTGGGGACGTCGCTTCCTTCGTTGCATCGGACAACGTTGCTGGTGGAAAGCAGGCAGCTGACGCGTTGGCAAAGTCCATCGGCGAGCAAGGCGAGGTTCTGGTGCTGCAGGGCATCACTGGTTCTTCCGCTTCCCGAGACCGCGGTAAAGGCTTTAACGAAGGAATCGCCAACTACCCGGGCATCAAGGTGGTTGCCTCCCAGACCGCAGGCTTCGACCGCACTCAAGGCCTCAACGTCGCCACCAACCTGCTGCAGGCGCACCCGAATGTGAAGGCCATCTTCGCTGAGAACGACGAAATGGCACTCGGCGCCCTGGAAGCTCTCGGTGCTCGTGCCGGCAAGGACGTCATGGTCGTTGGCTTCGACGGAACCAGCGATGGACTCAAGGCCGTTCAGGATGGCCGCATGGTTGCAACCATCGCCCAGCAGCCGGGCGAGCTAGGCGCTAAGGCTGTCGAGCAGGCAGCCAAGCTCGCCAAGGGCGAGGAAGCTGAAAAGGAAGTTCCCGTCGAGGTTGTGACGGTGACGAAGGAAAACGTCGCCGACTTCGAGTAAGAACTTCTTCTAGGAAAGGGCCCCTCCATGGGTGCAGAAAGTTACGCAACAGCGTCGTTTGATGTGGCCGTGGTGGGGTCCATCAACGTTGATCAGGTGTTGCGCGTCGACCGTCATCCAACACCTGGTGAGACCGTGATGGGCAAGTCACTTAATCTCACCGCCGGTGGAAAAGGCGCCAATCAAGCGGTTGCTGCCGCTCTGCAAGGAGCCGCGGTGGTGTTTGTTGGTGCGTATGGCAATGACAGTTACCAAGACATCGCCTTGGAACACCTGCGTCACAGCGGAGTAGATCTCGGCGGAACTAAGCAGGTTGATTCTGCTACCGGTTTCGCGGCCATTCAGGTCAGCGATGATGGGGAGAACTCGATCGTTGTATTTGCAGGTGCTAACGCCCATGTTGATGGCTTATTCGTTCAGGACCAGGCTGACGTAATTCGTCGTTCGAGCATTCTGCTCATGCAAGGTGAGATCCCCGCCGATGGTTTTAAAGAGGCCGTCGAGATTGCGTCGACTAGTCGCCGGCGCATCGTCGTGAATCTCGCGCCGGTGATCCCCGTCGATCACGCAGCGCTTCTCAAAGCGGATCCACTTATCGCCAATCAGCATGAAGCCCGCTTGATTCTGTCGGAATACGGTGTTCGGGGGTCTGAAGATAGCGATTTTGACACCATCATCCAACAGTTGTGCAACGTTGGTTTTGCTTCCGTAGTTCTCACCTTGGGCGCCGATGGAGCGTTGGTTGCCGAAAAAGACGAGCGCGGGAACGTCAAGACCGAGGCTGTTGCCTCGCCACGAGTTCACGCTGTTGACACCACTGGTGCTGGTGACGCCTTCGCCGGTGCGCTGGTGTCTCGCCTTGCGAAAGGGGACAGCCTTCAAGATGCAGCGAAACATGCGGTCAGGGTCGGCGCCTATGCCGTTCAAAAAGCTGGTGCCCAAACGTCGTATCCCGATCTGTCGTCACAATTACCGAGTTTTTAGCCTGATGTGGAGGTAGTGAAATGAAGCGCAGCGGATTAACGAATCCCCAGCTTCTGCGCGCGATCGCCCAGCTGGGGCACACAGATACGTTCGCTATTGCGGACGCTGGACTGCCAATTCCCAAAGATGTCGAGGTTGTCGACCTCAGCATCGATTTTGGTTTCCCCGAGTTCGTAGACGTAGCACAGAGAATATTGCCGTCAATCGTTGCTGAAAAAGCCGAGCTGGCACTCGAAGCTCCGGAGGGAGTTTTGCACGTCGTTAGCGACCAACTTCAAGACGCTGTGATCGAGCAGTGCTCACACGAAGACCTTAAACGGAAACTTCGTGACGTAAAGTTTGTTGTTCGCACTGGATCAGTGACTCCCTATGCCAATGTGATCGTTCACAGTGGGGTGCCGTTCTAACAGGGGACACACAAGTAGTGAGGTGTTTCAGGTAGAGACCTGGGACACCTCATTACTTTTCTGAATGGATCACATTTTGTGCCTTGCCTAGGCCCTCCGTGACGATCATTTGGGCGCCACGTGCTGCACGGTCGATTTCTGTCTCCGGGTCAAAAGAGATAGCGCCCAGTACATGTTCGGTGACTGATTGTCCTGGGGCAGGACGATCGATACCACATCGCACACGAACATAATCCCGAGTGCCCAACTGTTCTGTCGTCGATTTCAATCCGTTGTGGCCGTTTTCGCTGCCGCCCTGTTTCAAACGCACGGTCCCAGCAGGTAGGTCCAATTCATCGTGAATGACGATGACATGATCCGGGGCAATATCCCAACGTTTGGCCAGTTGACCTATCGCCAAGCCGGATTCGTTCATATATGTCGTCGACCGTACGAGTGCCACCGATGTGCCAGAGATTTCTTGCACTCTCACGAGAGCTTTGGTGCCCGGCAGTTTCTCCAAGGGGCCGTCGATCATGGCGTCAACCACCATGTAGCCGACGTTGTGGGGCGTTGCCTCGTACTGGGCGCCGGGATTTCCCAATCCCACGATCAGCCACTGCGGTACGACGGCCTCAGCTGTGTTTGGGCGGGACGCGTCGCCGTGGGGTGCTGCGGTGCCGCCGGCGAAGATGGCGCGCACCTTGCGTGCAAACTCGGTGAAAAAAGACATGGGAAAAATCCTAGCTGCCCACCATCACGGCCTGCGCCCCTGACCCCGCCCCACGCACTGCGCCCATCGGGTTCGAAAGTTGATGCGCGAAAGTTGATGCGCGCGACATGAAGATCCCTTGCGGCACACAATTAGCCACCGTGGCCCGGGTGGTGGCATGCTGCTAACCACCACCGGCGCATCCCGAAAGCAAACAGGGCGCCTGGTACTTTTTCTTCCCTTTGCTGTGACAACTAGGAATGCTGAAAAACACCGTGACTATCTCCACCGTTGAGCAGTGGCTTGACACTATCGCTGTTGATGACAACCGCGCTTTTGCGCGCAAGGTTTTGGATTGGATCGGTGCGACGTATCCGGATTTGCGCTGCGAAATCAAGTGGAAGCAGCCGATGTTTATCGCTGATAAGACTTTCATCATTGGGTTTTCTCATTCCAAGGACAATCTGCTGGTTGCCCCTGAGGTGATTGAGCCGTATCAGGAAGCGATCGTCGCGGCCGGCTACACCCACGGCAAAAAACTCTTCCGCATCCCCTTTGCCGGTGAGGTGAACTATGAGCTGCTGGCGCAGATCATTGACACCAACATCGAGGAAAAGAAGGGCTCTACCCGCTTCTGGCGCTAGTGGCCCACTCTTGAAGCACAAGCTCCCGCGCACATACCCCACCGGTGGTGGGGGAGAAAAGTGCGCGGGAGCTTTTTCTGACTTGTGCTGCTGGCTAGTAGATCAGGGTGATACGGGCGTTGGTGCCGCCGGCACAATCCAGCCGGCCGGGGGCTACCGCCACGCAGCTCATCTCGTAGTCTTGCCCGGTCACCGGGCTTGCGACCGTGACAGTGCCGCCGTTGTCTTTCAGCTCTGCTGCAGCGTTGGCGGTGTTGATGGCGAAGGGGCAGGAGGTGGTGTCGGTGGTGGTGTAGGCGGTGAAACCGCCGCCCGTGCCGCACTTTTTCGCCCCGCTGGGAGGCTCAGCCACCGGGCGCGGCTCGCTGGTTGAGGTTGGTGCCGCGGCCGAGGAGGACGGTGCTGTGCTGGAGGAAGACTTCGCGCTACTGGAGGTGGGTTTTGAGCTGGAGCTGGCGCTGGAGCTCGGCTGCGCGCTGCTGGTGCTGGGCTTCGTGCTGGAGGAAGTAGCCGGGGCGCTGGAGGTGGGTTTTTGGGTGCTGGTCGGCACGGTGACGGTGGAGATCTCCGGCACCGTCATCTGGGTAGGGGTGGGTTCCTCACTGTCGCTAAACACCCCAAGCAGCCACAATAGGGCGCCCACCGCGCACAGAATCATCACAATCAGCAGCACGAACAACACGGTGGCACCGCCGGAGGCTTGGCGGGGCTGTGCGCCGCCAATGTTGGTGCTGACCCGCCCGGCGGCCGCCTCACCGGGGCTATGGGCCCCTGGCGCACCGTGTGTGGCCGGACCGTAGGCGGCGGTGGGCTGGCCGGCGGGAACCGGAGGAAACACCGTGGTGGGGGACTCGTCGACGAACTCGTCGTAGTATTCCTCATCCGGCTGGCCTGGCTGGGGCAGATCCGGGCGCCGATACTGCGGTTGGGGGCCTGGTTGTGGTTGGGTCGGCTGTGTGCCTCCAGGGGTGTCACCAGGGGGCGCGCCGGCTGCATCATCGCCGACTGCTGGGAAAATCCGGGTTTCGTCGTCGCCTGGACGATGCTCATCGTCACGGGGGGTGTTGCTCACGCGGACTCCTCGGGTGGGGACAAAATGCACGCCGCCTGGGTCCGGCGGGTCATGGACGCCGGGGGTGGGGCGCCGCACCCGCCGGGAGGTGGCGTCTGGAAGGCCTCACGTTACCGGGTTTTTCTGGCAAACGCCTTAAGGTTTCGCCCGGAAAATCGCTGCCGGGGTTGCGTCTGCTTAGCAGGTGCCGGTGGCTACCAGCCCTGGATTATCTGCCAGCGCTGCCCCCAGCGCCGAGGCCACTTGAGACAACAAGGCGGTACCGGATTCGAAGGAACCATCTGGGGCGCGCGTTGCGATGGCCACACCAATCGGCCCGGAGGCAGTATCCACCGTGCCGAATTGGCGCACATAGTAGGTGCCGTCGACATCCGGGCCCCACCCGCCTTTAAAACGGGCGGAGGCAATCTGGCCCAAACCCCAGGACTGGGAGGGATCCACCTGCCCCATCAGCTCGTAGACGGCGCCGCCGGTACAGGGCAAGGAAAACGCGAATTGGGCCTGTTGTTCCGGGGTCCAGGGGGTTTGGCCGAAGGGGCTGAATTCCGGGCGCGGGGCGGTGGCGGGGACCACCGCCTGGTGATCGATTTGGGCGCCCACCGCATCGGCGGCTAATTGTCCAGCACCTAGACCATTCCACAAGGCTTTGGCCGCCTCGTTATCGGACAGGGTGATCGCCTGCCGCAGCTGGCTAGACTGCGCCACCGCCGGGTCGGCGGCAATGGCCGCCATGCCCAACGGCACCTTAATGGTCGACCAGGCAGGACCCGGTTGCTTGGTGGCGCTCACATGGACGGTGTTGCCATCAAAAATGGCGACCTCCGTGACTCCCTGTAGTACCGGCTCTAAGGAGGCCAGCACCTCATCAAAAGTATTGCCCTTCACCTCAGCCGGGGCGGGCACCGGATCCGGGGCGGGCTGTGGTGGCAGCTGCTGGCGGGTCACCGTCACCGTGGTGGTGCTGGTCGATGAACCCGCACCCCGATCGATCGTGCAGCCGCCCAAAGCTACTGCCGATACGCACAGCGCCACCGCCAGGCAGGTGCGGAAGATAGGGGCAGAAACACTCAGGCGGGTGCTACGACGCGGGGTGGGTAACGAGGAATTCACGACAGCCAACTCACAAACACTTCAAACATTTTTTAAACAAATAACCCCGACCACCCGCCGCATTCCACCAGTATGGCGGTCAGCGCGGCGGATGGTGCGGGTGTTGGGGGAAACGGCGGCGACTATGCGTTGTGAAAAACGCTTAGGAGGGCAGGATGTGGACGACGGCGTTGTTGCCGCCTCGGCAGGTAAACCAGCCACCATTGTTCGTGCACGTCATGGTGTAGGTGCGGCCAGTGACCGGGCTGTATACATCCACCACGCGCTGGCCGCCGGTGAACGGGCCGCCCAGCGAGTTGTAGACGTTCATCGAGAAGGGGCAACTGGTCACGCCAGTACCGGCGTACACCGACATGCCATAGCCGCTACCGCAGTGCGTCCAGCCGGCCTGCGGGGTCACCTTCTGCACCGGCGGGGCCTCCACCGGGGGAGCCACCGGGGTGATTTCATCAACGGTGACCGTGGAGGTCTCCACCTCCACCTCATCGCTGACCAAACCGAAAGCGCCCATGAAGTATGCGGCGACCGCACCGATGATCAACAACGCCACCAGCACCAGGCCAATGATCAGGCCAGTATTGCTTTTCTTCGGCGGCTGCTGGGCGGGCATCGCATAGCCTGGCATCGGCGGCTGGTTGTACATCGGCTGCTGCTGAAAACCAGCTGGGGGCGCCTGGTTGTACATCGGCTGCTCAAAACCGGGCTGCATTGGTGCCTGGTTGTAGCCTGCCTGCTCGTAGCCTGGCTGCGGGGGAACCTGCGCGTAACCCGGCTGCTGAAAACCACCCTGCGGGGCAGCCTGGTTATATACCGGCTGCTGATAACCGCCCTGCGGGCCGGGTTCGCCGAAACCCTGCTGGGGGTAGCCCTGCTGCATGCCGGAGTCACCGACCACAGGAAACTGGGTGGTGTCGTCGTGCGGCGCACCCGAATCGGGGCGGGAAGAATTATCAGACATGGTGATGCAGGGTCCTTTACCGTCAGGGAGACCAGAAGAAAACAAACAACAGCGCCGGGCGAAACACGCAGGAAAACATCACCCCGTTAGGGGGATATCCGCCCGGCACCAAACACTTCAACCCGGGTTGCATACCGGGGCCGAACAACGCGCGTGGCGCACGCGCGCTGAAGTTTGCAAAAAATAGTGTGCCACCAGGGCATAAGGTGCAACGAATGGGCAACCCCCGCAACACCCCCGCTTGTGTTGGCGCTCACGGGGAAACACGAGCGATTGGCTGCGGAAACCCCACCACAATCCCGGCGTGAGCAGCAACACCCCCGGGGGTGCCACAAAGGGCTTCGAAGCTCACATTTTTTCGTTACTGTTGTTTGACGTAACAGACGAAAAACCCCGGTTTTTTGACTTCGAATCACCCCAAATTGACGTGGAAGGCTCACCCCATGCCCCAAAACGACTGGAACGCACGCATCGAACTCGCAGAAAAGATGATCCCGCTTCTGGGTTCGCTGCGCCGCAACAACAACGTCGTGACCTCCATCTACGGATCCTTGCTCGATAACGCCACCGCGACGGACATCGTCAAGTCCCACCGCTACGCGCGACGCATCTCCGGCGAAGAGCTCGAACTGGCAAAAACCTTCCCCATCGTCGAAGCCCTGACCACCCTCGACCTGGGCACCTCCTCCATCGACCTGGGTGAACTGTCCGCCCGCTTCGACGCCTCCGGCAGCGACGACCTCGAGGCCTTCCTTAAAGACGAGCTCTCCGAGGTCATCGGCACCAAGGACGACTTCCAGCCCGTCGACGTTGTCCTCTACGGCTTCGGCCGCATCGGCCGCCTGCTGGCCCGCATCCTGCTGGCCAAGCAGTCCTACCGCGGGGTTCGCCTGCGCGCCATCGTCGTTCGCAAAAACGGCGACCTCGACCTGAAAAAGCGCGCCAGCCTGCTGCGCCGCGACTCCGTCCACGGCGCCTTCGACGGCACCCTCAAGGTCGACGAGGAAAACAACATCATCTGGGCCAACGGCACCCCGATCCAGGTCATCTACTCCAACGACCCCGCCACCGTCGACTACACCGAATACGGCATCAACGACGCCATCGTCGTCGATAACACCGGCCGCTGGCGCGACCGCGAAGGCCTGTCCCAGCACCTCAAGTCCAAGGGCGTATCCAAGGTGCTGCTGACCGCCCCGGGCAAGGGCGATCTGAAAAACATCGTCTACGGCATCAACCACGAGTCCATCGAGGCCAGCGACGAGATCCTGTCCGCTGCTTCCTGCACCACCAACGCCATCACCCCGGTGCTCAAGGCCGTCAACGACCGCTTCGGCGTCGAGTTCGGCCACGTCGAAACGGTGCACTCCTTCACCAACGACCAGAACCTGATCGACAACTTCCACAAGGGTGAGCGCCGCGGTCGCGCCGCCACCCTGAACATGGTTCTCACCGAGACTGGCGCCGCCAAGGCCGTGTCCAAGGCCCTGCCCGAATTCGAAGGCAAGCTCACCGGCAACGCCATCCGCGTTCCCACCCCGGACGTCTCCATGGCCGTGCTCAACCTGACCATGTCCAAGGACGTTTCCCGCGAGGAGGTCAACGAATACCTCAAGCAGGTCTCCCTGCGCTCCACCCTGCGCCAGCAGATCGGCTACATCCACTCCCCGGAGGTCGTCTCCAACGACTTCGTCGGCACCACCCAGGCAGGCATCGTCGACGGCCTGGCCACCATCGCCTCCGGCAACCACCTCGTCCTCTACGTCTGGTACGACAACGAGTTCGGCTACTCCAACCAGGTGATCCGCATCGTCGAGGACATGGCCGGCGCCCGCCCCAACGTCTTCCCGCGCCGCGCTGAGGTCGACGCCGTCTAAGAACTCAGCATTTCGGTGAGGGCGAAGTCCCTCCCGCGCGAAAGAATCCAACCACCCGCAGACACCTCGTCTGCGGGTGGTGTCGTTTTTCTGCCAGACGCGAAGCAGACAGCCGTCGCGTGGAACACCATAGACTGAACAATCCACCAGCAGTGGCGCCCGTCATCTTTAGCGATAAGCACAACCCCAGGAGTCCTATGAACGCCCGCCTGTTTGCCATGCGTTTCGCGGATCTATACCCGGCATACGTCAACAAGGCCGAAGGAAAAGGCCGCACCCGGGATGAGGTCGACACCATCATCGCCTACGCCACTGGTGTGAGCAGTGAAGATCTCCACGCACTGGTGGAAGACCCAGAATCGTCCACCACGGTGGGGGAGTTCTTCGACCAAGCAACCCTGCCCGCCAATGCCCACCTCATCACCGGCAGCGTGTGTGGGGTCAAGGTCCAAGAGGTCGACGATCCCACCATGAAGAAGATCCGCATCCTCGACGAGCTCATTGATGAACTGGCCAAGGGGAAAGCCATGGAGAAAATCTTGCGCTAGACCTCTTCGCAGGTTCGCCGGATCGGACGTTCGGATAGTGAAACGAGCGAGCGAAACCCCCAATAAAGTGACCTGGCTCATGTTATGGTGGCGAAAAATACGCAAAAGCCCTCATGGAAACCCCCTCGTCCACGCCGGCGAGGCGGCACCGGCGTCGAGATTCGATGCCAGTCGAGCCACGGTCGCAAGGAGGTCGCGATGCTTAAGCCCACGATCCCGCCCACGAAAATGACACTTCCCGGTCACGCCGCCGAGAAAACTCCGACCAGCAAGCAGCGTGCACGTGATGCTGCACCAGTGGATGCTCGCATGAAAGAGCCGATGAGGCAGGCCAGCCATGTCCGATGAACCGAAGGACAACCTGCCACCGCCTGAGGAAGGCCACGAACAGGCAGACAAGGCACAGGGCACGCCGGAGAAGTCTCCTGAAGGACAGACACCATCCAGCAGAGCAGTGTGGGGCTGCTTCTTGATCCCCGTGGTGGTGCTTTTCGTGGGAGTGATCGCAGTCGGGGCCTTCATCACTTACATCAACCGTTCCTTCGACGAGATGATGGAGGAGACGGATCGGCAGTTTGCCGAATCAAGAAAATCCGAAGAATACGATCCCGCCTTCAGGAAAGAAGAAAGACTCGCCTACTACCAGCAGCTGACCCACCACCACTGCCCATGGGTAGACCGATTAACACACGACGGGGAAGCCATCGATCATGCAGCCCTCGCCACAGAATCAGCCGACACCGGATACAAGTCCATCGCTGGACTTTTTGATGGGCTCCTCCTGGACACCACCACAACGCTCGGGATCGACTGGGATAGCGAAGACATTCGGCGCACTGGCCCGGAATTTTTGAGCTGTACCTGCATTGAAGACCCAACCCTGACCCCCTTCTTGGTGGACCAGGAATTTACCGTCTGGGGCAACGATCGGATAGGCAAACAAGAAGTGTTCGACATCGCGACCAAGATGGACCAGCGTCTACGCGACGCAGGCTACGAAAACATTGGCGATAAGCCCCCGCGCAAACCGGCAGGCGACTTTAGCAGCACCTACCGCTTGCCACAGTCCCAGGAAGCGCCACTCGACGTGGACTTGGTGGACACCAGCGACAACGGCCGTCACATGGGGCTCGCGGTGAAACCGCGGCCTGACGTCACTGAGATTCAGGTCTATGTTCACCCCATCAAAGTCGAGGTAGAGATCAACTCTGCCTGCATTGTCGCAGGATCGGAACGATCGAAGCCCCCGTCAAATGATGATCTGCTCAAAGAACTGGAGATCGACCCCGCAGAACTCACAGACGAGATTCCCCAGCACCCAACCGAGACAAAGAAGTAGCCCGCTGCACCGCCGACTACGACGCCGAGGCCTACTTCACTTACGAAGAAAAATACGGTGAGTAGCACCCTAAAAAGCACGGAGAAAAAACAAAACACTCACCGAACAACGCACGCTCAACCACAGGGCTGATCGAGAGGAGCCAACATGTCTCGCACCCCAGCTCCAGAGCCAAACCCACAAACCACCAAAAATGACCCCGCCACCACACCCAGTCCTAAAAAGAACAAAGCGAAACTAGGCTGGTTCATCCTCGGGCTGATGGTCCTCGCCCTCCTGCTCGCAGTGGCAGTCGGTCTTTTCCTCAAAGACCTCGGCGACGAATACGTCGAGGGAATGGAAAAGTCGAACAAAAGTCTCGAACTGCACAAACACCAACGCGACGCCAACTACGACAGCAGGCTGTACAGTGCCCACTTCCAACAAATGACCCATCACCACTGCCCATGGCTAGGCGATGCTGACAATCACCCCCAGCCGTCGACCATGAACTCGGCGCACGCCGAAGTCAGCGCCCTCCTCGAGGGAATCCGCGCCGATATAGCCGAGACAACCGGCACATCACTAGAAGACGTCAAGGCCTACCAACCAAAAGCACTGCGCTGCTGGTGCATGGAAGACCTGGATCAAGACACAGTCACAGTCCAGGAAAGCCTTAACGCCCGCATCCAGGACAAAGCCCACATGTCGCGCACCTTAGAAAAAATCGTTACGCGACTTCATGCAGCCGGATACATTCCCGAAGACCAGCACCCGGCAGGCGATAAGGAATACCCCACCGGTAGCTACATCCTCCCCGACACGAAAGAAAAGCCCTTAGATGTCACTCCCGTGTCACCCGGGGTTAATGTGCGTGGATACCACCGGATTGATGCCACACGCGTGAAACTAACGACCACCAGCGACCTGCTCCACGTGCGCATCGACAGCGCGTGCGCGCCGGGATCCCCTGAACTCGTTGCATCAGGCACTCAGGCGTATGACGACATGGTGCGGGAAAACGGGGCTGATGTCGCGGCCCTGGGGCACGACCTGATATCCGTCCCGGATCCGGAGACTGAATTCATGCGCTGTGAACAAGGCTACGACCCGCAGTTGTACTTCGATCTTCACAAGTAGCTTCGCGTCAACGTGTGAGGGGGCAGGCGGGGGCACCAAAACCGCGCGCGGGGAGTTGTCTTAGGCTAAGCTTTTCGTTTTGTGAGTGTGCAGAAGCTTCGTAAGAAAGCCGAAAAGGGCCTGAAGAAAAAGAAGTGCTGCAAATCAAAGCCGCGCTGCAAGGGCTGTCCCGTGGTGTTGCACCGACTGTGTAAGCAAAATGCGTTTGAGCTCGACGACAAGGCGCTGAAGAAGGCCATCAAAAAGGCCCGCCAGTGGTAACCACCCGAACGGCAAAACGCTCCATCCCTACCGACACCAAGCAATAGGTGTGCGCGAAGTGGTTGGCGGGTGTCAACTGGTGCTGGTGGGCGGCGGCAACCAGACGCTAACTGATAGTTTTTGTCTTTTTTCATTCGGGTGAGTGCTCTGGAAGAATGACACGCCATGACCATGCGCCCCCGCACACGAACCCTAGCCCTGGCACTGGCCGCCATCACCACCCTGGCAGCACTGCCCGCCCCTGCCGCATCTGCGGAAGAACAGCAGCCCGCCGCCTGGGCGCCCACCATCGATCCGCCCACCGACTCACTGGCCGCCAACCCGCTGTCCGCCCCGACTCGGGAGCACATCGGCCGCGAAGCGCGCATGGCCACCGATGAGGACATTTCGACCACCTTGGACGACGATAGCGCTGTGGCGGACTGGAAGTTCATGGAGCGCCGCCACTACTACAACGACAAGTTGCTGGTCTCCAGGAAGTACACCTCCTTCGAGGATGGGGTGCTGGACATCAAGACTCGCCGCCACTGCGTCAGTGGGGATGAGACACCCAGCGATGGCAACGTCTCTACCGCGCCGTGCCCGGCAGGAACCACCACCCTGTACACCACCAGCCGCATGCAGACCCCCTTGATTCCCAAGGGCAATATGCGCATCCAAATTCGGGCCAAGAACACCACTCCGGAATATGTGCCTGGCATCCGGCCTTCGCTGTGGTTGCAGTCCGAAAGCCCGTACTGCCACAACGACCAGTCCTCCCGCTACGGCGAATACGACCTGGTTGAGTACTTTTCCGCCTACCCGGACAAGCAACACTCCAATACCCACATCGGGTGCGTGAACATCGGGCACCGGCCGGAGATGGTTTCCCGCAATACGGTGTGGGACAGCCCGATCGTCAACGAGTGGCACACCTGGGGTCTGGAAGTTTTCGATAACCAGATCGTCTACACCCTCGACGGCAAGGTCGTCGTCGGCCCCACCGACGCCGAAAACTTCAATGTTGTCAGCCCTAAGATTTTCTCCGAGGTCCTCGACCAGCGCTACCGCATCATCCTGGATACCTTCCTCGAACCCCAGGGCACGCTGTGGATCGCGGGAGTCAAAGACAACAAGGATTTCCCGGAGCACCACTTCCTCATCGATGAGATCCTCGTCGAGCACGAGGTCGACGATGAGGGAAACATCGTCCAGCCGGAGAAACTGACGGATCCTTTCCCGAAGGTCTTCATCCCCGGTGGCAGCCACGATCAGTTGGGTAGCTCCCTGCCGGTTGGCAGCACCCCGATTCCTGCGATCACCGGTGAAAACGTCGCCAAGTTTGTTGGGATCTTTGCCGGTGTTGCAGCACTGATCGGTGGGGTGTGGGCCCTTATCAACCACTTTGGGCTGGCTCCACAGGTGGAACTGCCGTTTGATCCGCCCCAGTTGCCGCCGCTGCCGCATGTTGAACTGCCGCCCGAGATCGCAGCACTCATCCCCGCGCACGAGCGCTAAAACAACAAACGAGAAAACCACGGCGCCCGAGGCTTTTTGCCCGGGCGCTTTTTGTCGCATAACCCGCCTTTGCCCAGACATCATCGGCCTTCGTAGTGGGGGAGAAGAACCCCACTGTGGGTGACCGCGGGTGTGTGAAAAGCGACCGGGACATGAAAAGGCCGGTGCCCGCAGAACAACAATCTGCGGGCACCGGCCCCGTTCAGCTACGCGGCTTGAAGGTCAGCCAGGTAGGAAGACGAGTGTTTTTTACTCGTCAGCAGCGGAGGTCTCCTCGACCTCAGCGGCATCGTCTTCGGTGCCGTCGGCGTCTTCGCCTTCTTCGCCCTCTTCCGGAACGTCAGCTTCCTCGGGAACGACAACGTTGATGATGAGCAGCTCGGGATCGTCAACCAGGGTGACACCCTCAGGCAGCTTAACGTCAGCAGCGGTGATGGTGTCGCCGATCTCCATGCCCTCGACGGAGACAACGATCTCTTCGGGGATGTTCATGACGTCGGCCTCGACCTTGATGACCTCGGCGTCCTGCATGAGCATTGCGCCAGCGGCGATCTCGCCCTCGTGGATGACCGGGATCTCGACCTCGACCTTTTCGCCGCGCTTAATGGCGAGCAGGTCAGCGTGGTCGATGTTGAAGGTCAGCACGTTCTGATCAACGGTCTTGATCATGGCGAGCTGCTTGTCGCCCTCGACGTCGATCTCGACGACGGCGTTGGTGCCGTGGTTACGGACGATAGCGGTGAACTCCAGGCGGTCAACCAGGATGTGAGCCGGCTCCATGCCGTGGCCGTAGATGACCACGGGGATCTGGCCTGCGCGGCGGGCGCGGCGGGCAGCGCCCTTGCCGAACTCGTTACGGGCAGCAGCGGAAAGTGCAATAGCCTTGTTAGACATAAAAAGTCTCCTTGTGAAAAGACGTGGGGATGGTGTCAACCACCCACTTAGAAAGCGGGGGTTGTCGTGTCATCCGCAGCTCTTCTTCGTGCATCAAGGCAACAAAAAGAGCCGCGAGGTGCTCGTCGAGTACTTCGCAGCTCACAAATCTGTATCTGGTCAACCCAGTATGAGTGCAAAATCGCGTCGATAACGGCCAACAACCAACACAACTTTTCCCAGCGTGTGGGGGTGGAAGTGTGTGAGTCGGTCGGCCCTCGCCGAGACTGGATGTACTTTACTCGAATTGGGGGCTGACCTGCAAATCCTCCCGCCACATGCCAGTAGCGTGGGAGCCACAGCAAACAAGCTGTCAGCAACCAGCAACCAACAACCAGCACGTGGCAAGGCTTAGCGTCGGCCTCGGCTTAGAGGAACCCTCCATCGCTTGCGTCAGGATCCTCATCGTCGTTGAGCAAGCGTTCGATTTCTTCGGCGAACTCCTCACTGAAGCTGCCCCCAAACAGGCTGTTGTCGTCGTTGAGCATCTCCTTGGCCTGATCCAACGACAACGGGTCATCCAGGTGCCGATTGGTGACCTCGCCCATCAGCTCATCAAGATCGATATCATCCAGACCTACGCCCTGATCCATGCGCTGTTGCACCAGCCCGGCTAATTCCTGGGTGACCAGGCCCATCATCAGCTGCTGGTTGAAAAACTCTTCCACAGTTGCCGCGCTGGAGCCGTAGAAGAAGGCCGCCAGCTTGGCGCGGGATTGCTCATCCGGGTCGACAAGGAGCTTGTCGATGGACGACAGCCGCTGGGCGACATCGCCGATGAGGGTGTCGTGGGGCTGCATCCCCAACATGTCCCAGAACAACAGGCAGGTGGTGGGGTAGAAGTTCAAATTCACCGGCACCCCATCGTTGGCGAATAACGGAATGTCCTCCGCCAGGGCCGCCAAGTGGTCGATGAACTCGTCCACCGAAAACGGCGCAACGATGGTGGAATCAAACAGGGTGCCAATCATTTGGGGCTGCCGATCGGACACGATGTCCTCGGCCTCGGGGCGACCGTGCGCAAGCGCAAAAATAACACCAGCCACGCTCTTGATCGACAAGGTGTCCACCACCGGGTGCAACACCTGAAAGAGGCGGTCTTCCTGGGCGCGGGTCATCGGTGGCAGACCAAGAGTCATCATTGCGGTCTCGGCCAACACCTGCGTTTCGCGCAAGAACACCTCGGCGACCACTTCCTGGTAGGCGTCCGCATCCAGCCGTTCGGGGCCGAAAGGATCAAAGATTTTCACCAACTGGCGCCGCAGAAGGAAAGCGTTGAGCTGATTTTCCTTACACGGCCCGCGCAGTTTGAAACGTTTGACCGCGGGATGCATGAAGGTTGCCTTGCCGGGCATGTCCTCATCCCAGAAGTACTCCGCCGGATCGGTACTGGGCTGGCGGATCAACAACCCCTGTTGGGCGATGAAGGTGGCTTCCTTGATGGCGATGTCCTGATCAGGGTTCGCCACCGGCTCCAGCAAGGACTGGCACAGCGGGGAAGGATCCACCACCAACTCTGGGGTGGACAAAATATCCAACGCCTTGGCGCGCTCGGCTGGGCGCAACCGTGCGACAATCTGGTCGCCCACATCAGAAAAGGTCTGTAAGACGTCCCACTCGAGCAAAATCTTCTTCGCCTCGTCTCCACCTTCACGCATTTTCGCCTCGGGGGCGGCAGAGATCTTGTTGTGGGCGACTTCGATAGTGGAGTAGTACTCGGTGAGCTTGTGGGTCTGCTGGTTGATCTTTGCGCGCGTTTCCGGCAGTTTCTCCATGAACTTCGCGTCGCAGTTCCGGCAAATCACCCGTTCGCCCTCGAGGTATTTCATCAAGTCCGTGCGCGTCTTGATCAGTAGTGGCCCCTCGCAGGTCGGGCAGCACACATCACCCAAGATCATGGCGGTGCAGCCCACCGCTGAAATGTTCACGGTGGACGCACCCCAGGGGTGGGACTTGATTGAGCGCGGATGCTCAATCGCCCAGATGGGTTTGCCGGTATTGCCGTCGAAGCCGTGGAATTCCCAGTACAACACGGAGATGGCTTGGACGACCTTGGGCACGGACTCCTCACTGACCACACGGAAAAACGCTCCATCGGGGAGTAAGGCCTGGAAGGTGATCGTCATGCGAAGCCTTTCAATCGTGTGGGAGGAGTTTTCCGTCGTCTAGTTTCACAGCATAAATGCCTTCATCCTTTGGCAACGACAAACTACGACTTAGATATGCTCGGGTTCAATGATTCCGAATGATTAGTGAAGGCGCTGATGATGCAAGCAAACAAGAGCTTCGTCCCAACCACTGATGAGTTTCGTCCATCTGTGCTGCGGGTTCTTAATGACGGCGCCACACGATCTTTCAAAGAAGTCACCGAGTTAGTTGCCAATCAGGAGGGACTGGATGAAGGGGCTCGAAATCAGGCAATTCCCTCGGGTGGCAAGCGATACGTCAATCGCATCGTCTGGGCGTGTTCGGGACTAGCGAAAGCCGGCTTGATCCGTCGTCCCAAGCGGGGCTTCTATGAGATTACGTCTGACGGGCTCACCGTCGATGAACGGAATTTGAGTTCCTATTCCGAAAACGACATGTTGGAATGGCCACAGTGGCAGGCATACCAAAATGAGGTGGCGAGTAGACGGGCTAAAAGCGCTGATGGGGAACAAACAGAAAGCGTCGACGAAGACAATTCGGATCCCATAGAACAGCTAGAACACACCGTCGATTCTTACAACGCACGGGTTGAAACCGAATTGCGACGGGCGTTGCAGGAAGCTACTCCGGAGTTCTTTGAAAAAGCTGTTGTCGAATTGCTGTGGGCAATGGGCTATGGCGGCGCCCACGGTGAAAAACAGCATGTGGGGAAAAGCGGTGACGGCGGCATCGATGGCGTCATCCGGCAGGACGCCCTCGGCTTGCAAAACGTCTATATCCAGGCGAAACGCTATGCGGACCACAACAATGTTCAACGTCCTGCTATCCAGCAGTTCTACGGCGCTCTGGCATCAAAGGGCGCGGAACGCGGCGTGTTTATTACGACCTCTGGGTTCAGCGACGGGGCTATTCGGGAAGCAAATAATTACAGAGGCAATATCGTGTTGATCGATGGTATTCGCCTCACTTCACTGATGCTTGCTTACGGAGTGGCCGTGCAAAAGGTTAAGAGCATTTCGATTTACAAAGTCGACGAAGACTTTTTCGATTCCGACTTCACTGCTTAAGCCCAAGAACTGACGCACCGAAGATTCATTCGGTGCGTCAGTTCTTTCGCTCCTTTTACATCGGCAGCTTGAAGTCATCGTCGCTCAGGAACTCGTTGACTTCCTCCAACAGGATGTCCGGAATTCCTGCCGGAACGGTGCTTCCCGGTGCGAGATACAAGCTGCGCGCTTGCTCTAGGGAGATGGGCTCATCGAGCAAGACTTGGGTCATCTCCTGCTCAGTGATGGGGCCGGAGAAGTCTTGTTCTGAGGCCGAACGGTCTCGGCGGAGACGAATCTTCTCCGACACCAACAAGGGCGCGATGATTCGGCCGAACTGTTCCTTTAAGGTCGGCGCCTCAGCTTCGTGGAGTAAATACGTCAGGCGCTTGTAGGCGCGTGGGGTGCCTTCGAAGATGAGGTCTTCGATAGTCGACAACCTTTTTTCCACGTCGGCCACGGTGGTCCGTTCCGGGGTGAGACCAAGGACTGCCACAAGCAGGGTGGTGACTTGGGGGAAATGTGCCCGATTCACCATGTTTTTGCTGCCCGTGAAGCTGTCGATGCTGTCGATGGTTGCGGTGAAAAGCTCAATGAACTCATCAACACTGTGTGGAGCGACGATGGTGGAATCACCCGTGGTGCCGATCATCGCGGGAGTAAAACGGTGCATATCGTGGGTGTCCGCCCGACCATGGCACAGTGCGAAAGCAAAATCCACGATGGATTGCGGCGTCAAGGAGACATCGCTCATTTTCAACACCACGTTCAGCCGCATCACATGGCCGGGGCTTAAGGGCGGAAGGCCCACGGATTTCATGGATGCGCTGATGAATTTGAGGCATTCTGCGTCCAGGGCGCGCCGGAAGACTTTGAGATACTCTTCCTCCGGCAGGGGGTCGTCACTCATCGGGTTGAAGCAATCACCGAGCGCGAAGCGCAGCAACGCCGCGTTGTGTTGATCCTCATCGCATGGTCCGCGCAGTTTGCTCAACCGCACCGGCGGGTGCGTGAGCGTTGCGCGGGTTGGGTGCTCGTCGTGCCACACGTAATCCTCCGGGTTGTCACTGGGGTAGTAGACCAGCGCACCAAGCCTGGCGCACGTCACGAAGGCGTCATCGGAGATGTCGTGCAAGACAGTTGCCGGCGCCTGATGGCGTGACTGGGTGATAGCCGACGGCATCAAGGCAACATCCTGGGTTGTGAGCAGCTCAAACAACCACAACCTGTTGCCGGGAGGCAGCTGGCGTGCGTACTCGTCGATGGTGTCCTCATATGCGCGGGCGATGTCCCACCGCAGCAGTGCTTGGCGGGCAGCAAAGCTTTCAAGCTCTTCAGGATGATTCGCCTTTTTCAGCTCCTCGACGTAACGCTCAAGCTCTGAGCGTTGGCAAGCACGACGCAGGGCAAGCTCATCAATGTGCGCGCTGACCTGGTTGACCTGTTCCTCGAAGCCGTCCCTACAGTGTCGGCACGAGACTGTTTCTCCCTTAAGCAGCAACTCCAGATCCTCGCGGGTAGCTAGGACTAAGCGCCGACCACAGCTCGCACAGGTTTCCCCGGATTCAAACCGGGCGGTCACCCCGACGGCTGCGATTTCGTGCACTTCACTTCCCCAGGGCCCAAGCACGATGAGGTTCGGGTCCTCAACAAACCAACCCACCTGCGATTGGGGCGAAACCCCAAAATAGAACTCCCAGTACATCAGGCCAATAGCCTGCACATCCCGTGCGGTTGTCTCGTTGAGTTCTAGGACAAACATCGAGCCGTTGGGCAAAAGTCGTCGATAGATGGTGGACATGGCAAAACCTGCTTTCTATGACAGGGAGAAGGAGTGAAAAGGTTTCGGCGCGGGTGCGCGCCGGGGTGCTGCCACCGAAAGCGGTGGCAGCGAAAAGGAATCAGGCGGCCTGTTGGCAGGGCTTATCCGCGGAAGCATTGAGCTCGACGGCGGTGCCGTCTGCGTTGCGGGGATGTGGGTTAGCTGGGTTAGCCGCCGGCGTGGTGTTGGCGTGAGCTTCACCTTGCGGCAGTGCTGCTGGTGCCCAGGTGCTGGTGATGAGGACTCCTGCAAGGCGCGCCAAAACATTCGCGGTAAGGAGCTCGACCGTAAAACCGTCCTGTGCCACCGTCTGTTGTGCTGGGTGGATGCCAGCCAGATGCGCGAAGCCATGCTCGCGAATCATGGCCGATAGCTGCAGGTAGACGTCCGTGGACACCGATAGCGGTGGTGCGACCAGCGCGATGACATGGGTGATATCAGCTGATGCTGGGTGGCGCAGCATGGAGGCGACCCGCTCAATCAGACCCGGGCTGGAGTCGTGGCGTTGGCCGACACCAGTGGTGATCACCTGTGGCTCACCGATGGTGGCTTTCACCAGGGCGTAGCAACCAGCGCCCTGCAGCTCGGCGATGTCTGCTGCCGCATCGATGGCTTCCACCGGAATGATGTAGGCGGACAGCACACCATCGCGGGCAGACAGCCTACGAATGGGGTTATCAGGGGATCCGCACATCTGGAGGTGGATGCTGCGGGGCGCGTCATCAAAGGAGGATTCCAGCACCCGCATCTCAAAAGAAGAGGTGTTGATGGACTGTGGTGGCTGGATAGTGTTGAGCCACGCGTATTTGTCGTCAGTGGTGTCCCAGTAGAAAAACATAGGGGTTGTCCTTTCTTAAAAGGAGGCTTGAAGGTGCGCGTCGACCACGAGGGGGTGCTCGGCGGCGGAAAAGAAAGTGGGAAGGCCCGCAGAGCAGTACCCGGTAAAAGGGGGAGCACTGCCGGGGCCCAACAAAGGGGGCAGGCGTTTTTGGGTGCAGGAAACCACCGGTTGTCACTGGCACAGGTGTGACACCGAGAAAACAAAAGACCTTGAGCTGTGGCGATCTAGGAGTCGTCCACCGGAAAACCGTGGGGTGGACGCAAATTAAGGAACCTAGAACACAGCGCCTAGAAGAAAACCCCCGAGAAAAAGCAGTTTCCACCGGGGGCCACCGCTGCTGACAGCCGTGGCCCCGCGGGTGATGCTGCGGTGTTAGTTCACCGCAGCCAGTGCTGCGAGATACGCGCTGTGCGCGTCATCGGTAAGGCTCGACAGCTGGCGGGCAGCATCCGCCATCTGGTTGAGCTGGGCTAGCTGGCTGACGATGCGCGCCTGATCTTCAGCGTCGTAGAGGGGGATTTTCACTGCATCAACGGAAGGAACGCCAACGCGGGACTTCTCTACTGCCGATTGCGCATTGAGATGTGCAGCAATAGCTGCGGCGACAATGACAGGATCAAGGTTCTTCAGTGTCACGCGGAATGCAAGCCATCCCTCGGATGCAACCAAGGTGGCGTCCCCCAGAACCTCGGGGTCAAGGTCCTGTTCGGTAATGACATGGATGCGCTGACCAATCTTGTGTACCAGCACATCTCCCACCTGCAACGCGTCCCAGCGGGAGGAATCGCCCACAAACTTTGGTTCCAAGTCTGGCTTGCGTTGCAACGCGAATGGCAACACCTTCGTGCCGGAGGACTCATCGGCATCACGACGCAGGATCACCGGGCGCAACTTCTTCAGCGCACCCTCATCCAGCAATTCCTTCACCGTCCGCGCGCGCGGCGCACGCGGAGGGACATCCCCAAACTCAAGGTTGGGCGCATCACCCATGCGGGATACCGCCTCGATCACGGTATCGCGGGCAGATACCCACTGCGCCGAGACTTCTTCGGGATCAACAGGAGCGGCCGCCAACCTGTCGGGGAGGATCTCGCCACCAGCGGTCACCAACTCCGCCAACCCCACCCGGGCATGCGGTACCGGCAAGTCCTGACCTGCGCGCAAGGCACGCAACCAGTCACCGACCTGGGTTTCGGGATCTTTCACCTGGGAGGCATCCACCGCCACAAAGCTGGGATCGCTTGCGGTCGCGCCGGGCTTTTTCAGCACCCACAGCATGGGTGCGACGCGGGTGTAGGTAAAGAAGGCACTCGGCAGCTGGATGACAGCTTCCACCGCGCCGGTGGCTACGAGAGTCTCCCGGAGACTGCGGGAAGTCTTCTCGAATCCGGTCATAGGGGGTGCCAGCACATAGGCGTGGCCGTCTGCGCGGGCGCTGTTGTAGCTGTGGAGGAGAAAACAGTTTTCCGCGGTGTGGCGCATGGTGATGTTGAGCCCGGACTCGGCGACGATCCGGTCGCGAGTCTCCGCATCGACGACCATTCCGAAAGGCCCTTCGCTGACCACGATGTCCGCATCCAGCCCACGGGTGTCATCACTGGTGAGCGAGTCTGCGAGCAATACCTGGAGGGGAAGTTCCTCAAGATAGGTGCGCAAGACTGCGACCATGACAACGTATGGGCTGATCTCCGCGCTGATGCCTGTGAAGTCGGCAAAGCTGGTGTCGTGGTTCGGCTCGGAGACAATCGCGGCAAGCTCGGCGAAGACTCCACCAATTCCACCGGTCGGGTCGTAGACCACAGGGGAATCGACGTCGGTGGATGCTGCGGCTTGGGCCAGGAGTGTGGCCGGGGCGGATGCGGGGTGGCCGTACCAACTATCGCGGCCACGACCTCCCGTGGATAGGAAGAAGTCGAGTGCCAGCCGGGACAGTGCCGGGTAGTCGTCCACCCCGAGGGACTCCAGACCGTGGATGAGGTCTGCAAACGAGGCGGTGGGATCCTCGCGGCCAAAGCGGGTCGGCCAGTAGGTCAGGCATTTCTCGGGAAGCTCAACGGGGAAGTCTTCCGCCAGGAAGGCAGCTTGCAGATCTTCCATGCTGGGGTTTTCCAAAAACTGCGACCAGTTAAAGGTGGTGTTGGCCCCGTGCGACCACTTCCTGACTGCCAGTGCCGCCAGCACCAGAGAAGCGGACTGTAGTGGATCGTCGAAGGACTTGGCGAAGGGGCGCACAATCGCCTTGAACTGTGCATCCTTCAGCGCAGCCTTGGACTTTTCGTCCAATTGGTCGTGGGCTTCCAACCAGGCGACAACGTCGTTGTAGTTAAAGACCGGCTTGCGGTCGGTGGAGGTGGGGGCGGGTGCCGGGAAGTCCTCGTGGCGGGAGCGCCAGTTGGATACGGCTGCGCGGGAGACTCCTGCGAGTGCCGCGATGTCTTTCAGGGCCAGTGTGCCCTGGGGGGTGGGGTTGGTCATCTTAGGCAGCCTTTCCGAAAGTATCGGGTTCTTGGGTGGTGGGGGAGGTCACGACGGTGGTTGCCGCAAACTGCAGACGCTTAGCCAAGGCGCAGGCGTGGGAGTACACGGTGGTGGGGATTCCCTGGCCGGCGAGGTAGGAGACCTTGTCTGAGTAGATTGCGTCACCGCTGACGAGGAGGATTTCGCTATAGCGGGCTTCGACCGACTCTTCGAGAACTTCGAGGAGTTGCAAGTCCGCACCGTTGTGGCCGCGTCCTGCAAGAACCCGATGATGTCCCCAATCCTTACACAGATTAGTGACTGTGGTGACGTCCGAGGCAACGACGATGTGGTCGGAGTCTGAGAAGCTGAGCCAGTTGCTCAACATTCGGTAGCACCAGGTGGATTGGGTGACGGTGGCGACGGGGCCTCCGTTGAAGTTCTCGATGTCGACGAGAATGAGTCGGCGGTTCATGGGGTCTTCCTTTCGATAAAGGGGCGTGTGAGGAGAAGTGATTTCGTTTGTGAACGATGGTCGGCAAGGAGTTTTGTAACTCTTGCGGTGAACCTTTGTTCACGCCGTTGATATGAACTATAGCTACGTACACAAGCAAAGCGCAAGCCAAAACTACGTACACAATCTAAAAAATCTACATAATGCCAGCTAGGGGCTAAGAAAAAATTTTGAAAATCCTACGTACACACACCCCGCAATGGGGTGAAAACACGGCAAATCGACCCCTAAAAACACGCTGTGAACGTAGAAACTCGCCCTGTGAACGTGAAAACTTCCATTCAGTAGGCCTTAACAAGGCTCATGCAAAGGACTCACGAGGCGAAGGCGCCTAAAAATGCCTGTTCACAGCAGCTCGCGTCGCTCGCCATCGCCAAAAGAAGACCCATGGGTTACGTGTGTACACACCCCCAGTTGGGCACACGGCACCGCTCCGCCGCGGGCATTCACGCTCCCCAAACACTCAGCGTTCAACCCTTACCAGCGAGCACACAACTCGACCGCACACAGCGCACACAACAAAAGCACGCACCCCTTAAAAGAAAGGGGTGCGTGCTCTAAGTGCCCAGAGTCACCTGGGGGTCATGGAAAGCTAGCGCTCATCCGTTAAGGATTGCCGCACGGGTGAGGGTACGGCGATCTGCCGGAAATCCTCCGGACAAATGTCAGCCTCGGATAGTGGAATTCGCCCCAAGGTGCCGGACATATAGCGCTGGTGTAGCTGCGCATCGCAAGCCTTGAACTCGACATAGAAGCGAGGATCCAGCGACAGCGGATGATGGCGGCCAAAAGGAAGTGGACCCATGCGATGAGGCTCCAGATGTAACGCTTCTTCCCGGGCACCGTGATAGTTGAAATGAGTCGGGCAGGGAATAGGGGTGGTTTGCTTCAAATCCTGCACCCGCACGGTGTCTGGAAGCCACCTGTCATTCGGGGTTTCCAAATGCAGCATCCCAGCCGTCGAGTTATAAACCATCGGCAAACCATTTTCCGCGGCCTCAACAATGTGCGTCAGGGCAGTCGCGTCGTGATGCCACAAAAGAGTTCGGGCCTCACCGGCCCTCACCACAAGAAGCTCCTTGAAACAACCCAGGATCTGTACATTCATGCCGAAGCTCCTAGCGTTCCAGTTACGACGATGATCGTGTGCGCCGGGATAAGACCAGCAGGGGTAGTGCACGGAATCTGGGGTGAGCTCAGAGTGATCGCATGCCACCGGGAGGCCATGGGCTGCCATGTCGATTTCTTCACCGCGTTCAATGCGGTCAATGATGTTTAAGGCTTGCTCTGTGGTGAACAGTGGCTGCTCAAAGACGGCTTCTTTGCGGGCGCGTTGAAGATTCGCTTTCGTTTGCCTGCGGAGCTCTTCGCGACGAATCGCTGCGTGGTCGATCTTTCTAGAAGGTGTTGGCTCAAGGTTCTCAATGTGAAGATCGACCGGCCCTTTCTTTAGTGCCGTGAGTAGGTCGCCGATGCCGACATGGCGCAAGTTGGGAAGCGCGTCGTTAGAGGTGGAATAGGAGGAACCTACGGGGTCATCCTCGAGTTGGTAGAGGTCTGCCATGATGGTAAAACGGGCAGGCGAGGGGGTGGGATCCGACATGGATCTGCTCCTTGGGGTGAAAACGTGCGTTACTTTCGCCGGGGCGGGTACGCCTGACGCGGCGACGGATCTTCTCTCGGGGGCACCGCGAAAAACGCTTGCGGTTGCCAGTCGGCCAGCCGAGAGGCTTAAGAAAGGGCCGAACTTCTTGATCGCAGAGACAAACCTATACAGCTCTGTCTAGTTTTGTCAATAGATTTGAAGAAAAAGCCAGCTAGAAAGGCAAAAAAAATAACGCCCCACGACAGCCGCAAACAGGTGAAGAGTTTTCCTGTTGCGACCATTGTGGGGCATGAGAAGGGGATGGGGATCTCCTAGCTGCTGGGGACAGCCGCCTTGTCCTGCGACAGCTCAGCGCTCGCCTCATCTGGGCTACTTGCTTGGATGCGGCGCTTGCCGCGGAACAGGTACTTCCACAACAAATCGATGGCGACCATGACCAACAACGTGATTCCGAACAGCGGTGCCAGCACACCATAGGCCACCAACGCCGTCACCAGGATGATACCGGGCACGCTGAGCAGCGCGCGGAGATCCTTGACCTCTGGGGCGCTGCGTCGCGCCCTTGAGAACCACATCTGATAGCCCTTGATCGCCACCGCGATGATCGCTAGCGCGAGTGCCACCAGCAATAACTGGTTGGGCAGACCGAACAGCAAACCCATGTGGGCTTGAATCAGCCAGTAGGTCAGCTTCGCCATGAACGGGAAGTCCGCAAAATCCAACCGGGAGGTGGCTTGACCGTCGACGCCACTGATGGTGACCGCGTCATAACCCGCGCGGTAGGGTGCTCGGGTTTCCTGCGCGATCCAGGTAGAGGTTTCGTCCTTCGGCGGGATCAAGGTGATCGGCAGAGTCAGCTTGTCCTGTGCGGTCAGTGCCACCGCGTCGATATCACGTGCAAAGGCTGCGGTGTCAGCGTGGATACCGGTGTAGCTCGACGGGGTATTTGCCGGGAGTGTTGCCTCTGGCTTGGGGGTTGACCATCCCATGTCTTTTCGGATGGTGGCAATGTTTTCGCCAGCAACACCAGACCAGGTCAGTCCCGTGATTGTCAGGAACAGCATTCCGGCAATCGCCCACATGCCCAGCGCACTGTGGGCGCGCATCAAGGCTTTGCGGCCCGTACTGCGCGAGGACTGTTCGCCCTCGCGCAGGCGGAACATGGACGCGAGCCGACCGGGTGCGCGCTGCACTCCAAACCACAACACCGCTCCACCGACGGCCAAAAAGCCCATCCAAGCGGCAGCGGCCTCAGAGTAGAAGCGCCCCGGCTCGCCAAGCCACAGGTTTTTGTGCCCAATGGATAGCCATTGGCGGAAAGGAAGCGCACCGGATCCGCCATAACTGGTGGTCGTACCCAAAACCTCACCGGTGTGGGGATTGACGAATACCGCCCGCTTGGTGCCCTTCGGCAAAGACTCATCAGCAAACAACACCCGGGTGGAGGACTCGGCATCCTTGCCGAGCATGATGCCCGCCAAGGGCAGTTCCCCAACGGTGCTTTGGGCTGCGGCAACCTGCTGGCTGACCGGCACATCCGAAGCCGCTGGATCGCTCGGCGCGGACACTGTCAGCAGGTGCTGATTGCTCATGGTCTCTACTGTCGGGGCAATTGCATAACCCAAACCGGTGAGTGACGCGACGATGATGAAGGGGGCGGCAAAAATACCGGCGTAGAAATGCAGGCGCGCCAGGATCGGGCGAATGCTTGCACGCTTGCGCGAAGCGACAGATCCAGAAGATTTCGACGAGGATTCTTCTCGCGCGGTGGAGGTCGACAAGGTCATGGGGAAAGTTCCTCACGCATAAAGCTAGGGCCATCTACCACTGCCTTGGCAGCGCACATAACAACTCGAGCGCAGCACAGCACAGGACTAATACCACTAGGGCATACACCCTGGATGAGGCTATGAGCTTATTTAGGCAGTGGTTGTGACAAGAACAAAAATGGGTGAAGAACGCGTTCTCGGATACACAAGTCGAAACACTCCGCGGGTTAGTTCCCACTTAGTCATTAATGAAAACTTCCATTACCCCCGACCTATCACCTGACCGGGTGTAGGTCAGGTGCGGTAGTTACCCCTGGCGCGCGTAAAAGAAAACCCACCCCGGGATACGGGGCTCAGTTCACAAGTCTTGTGCTAGGGCGGACTGCACCCCAACCAACAGGCCCGAGTGCGGCATAAACGCCGGCTCCGGAATTTCACCGTGGCGCCACGGCGCTGGATCAAGCGCAGTCAATGCACGACTAGTTCAACCAGTAGGTAGAACCTTCCAAAGCCTGCACACAGGTGTGCCGGCAGCCGAAAAATCTTCAAGCTGATGCCTGTCCTGTAAACGACAACACCAAACACAGCTGGTGCTTAAAAAATTTTCGAGCCACAAGAACCCTTGAGAGGCTGCTCGCAGTGGGGGAGGGCGTGCGCGCAAAAGGCACCTGGGAAGATTTTTATTCCCTTCAGCCCGAGGTGCCTTTGATTCAGCAGTGTTGTTCCTACAGGATCTCTTCGAGACGCTGCTCAACAGCTTCTGGATCTTCCCCCTGTGCCATGGCGTCCCGCATGACACGCAGGCGGGTGAGATCGGAAGCAGTGCCGCTGTGTTCGCGGCGCCAGTACCCGAAAACTTGTAGCCGCTGTTTCGGCAATTCCCACACCTTTTTCGCGTGCGCCCGAATCGGTTTCATCTCTCCGCTTTCGCCACACGCCCACACCGCATCACACGACCATTCGCCCTGCACAACACGGCCGGAAAGCTCACCCGTCTGCGCTGAGCAGTGGTGGATTTCCACGTTGGAAAGAAATGGGTAGTCGTGATCCAGATGTGCCGGATCTGCACTGGTGATGACGGTGGCGGTGGTGAAGACTCTGTGGTCGCGCAGGATCGACAAGGCAGCCGGCAACGCCGTGGCATCGGCTACCAGCAGCAGGTGTTGGCACGCCTCGGGCACACGGTGCTGGGTTGGCTCCCAGGAGTAAATCGCATCACCGACGTTGACGGTGCTCAGCCATTGCATCACCGGTGAAGTCGTGCCGTGTTCGACGAAATCGACGGCAAACTCGCTGCGCTCAACGTCGTAGTCAGCAACGGTATAGGCGCGCGATGCCGTCTTCGGCGCCTGCTGAATATCTGCAAACTCTTCTGGAGTGACGGGAATTTCCAGTCGCAACGCCAAGTTCGGAACCGACCAGTCGTAAGTTTTCGCGGTGCTGTCGACGGCAAACCACAACCTGGTCAGATCGGCAGCGCGCTTTTCGCGCCGAAGAATCCGAAGGTGGAGGAATGTGTGGTTGCCGTAGAAGCGCTGAGGGCTGTCCGCTGGAGTATGGGACAGATCCTGTCCGGTGGCATCCGCTGTAACCAGTGACAGAAGTTCGACGACTTCGGTGGTGCTGAATTTTTCGGTGTTCATGAAAGCTTCCTAAAGTTGCTGGTGAAAAAGAAAAAACGAGTTAAACAATCGACCATAGGGTCTGGCTGAGGGTGGGCAGTGCGAGCAGGAAAGCGATGAACGTGCACAGGAGCAACCAGTCGAGGAGCGTGAATGCTCGATCGTGGCGCAAGGTGCGGGTGGGGGTAGCTCCAAAACCTTTTGAATCCAGCGCATCCGCCAGCTGCTCACTATCGCGCAGCGAAGCAACCGACAGCATGGCCAGCACAGCCAGAGGGTTGGCCCGGGACCGGTGGGAGCGGGTCAAAAGGTGGCGTTGGTGTTTTGCCAAGGTGTAATCCCGTTTGATCCTGGTGACGAAGCGGGAACCATAGGTGCCGACATCGACGAAGCGGTAGGGGATATGAAAGACCGACAGCACAGTGTCGATGATCTGTTTGCCGTCGAGCCTTGCGCCGAAAGCCACCACAGACAGGGCCAAGGTGGAAAACTGGGCTGCCGGCAACAGGGCTCCTAGTGCGCGGTCGGCGTTCCACCATGGCAGCCCAGGGGGTTGATTCACCCACGGCAAAAACCCGACCCATGTCAGCAGGCCAAAACCAACCACCACCGATAGCCCCCGGATGAGCCAAAGTGGCTTTTTCGCCCCAATTGCCGACAGTGCAGCAATAACAATGAGCACCCCGGCAACAATGGCAAGCTCGTGAAGGTTCGTGCGTCGTGCGGCAGCAATCCAGACAGCGATCAGGCACAGCATTTTCACCAGTGAATGCACCTGCAAGCGCGGTTGGACTTTAGAAGTTTGTTGCTGCACCTCGGGCGTTGGGTTTGAGGAAACCGGCTTGAGCTGCAGCGTTTGAGTAGGACTGAGAGCGTGGAGAAACTCCTGATCGTGGGAGACCACCAGGCAGGCCACCTCGCTTCGGCACTTCCTAATTGCCTCCACCATGCTGGCGGTGCCGATTGCATCCTGGGCGCTGGTCGGCTCGTCGAGCAACAGCAGTGTTGGCCGGGAAGCAAGCGCTGCGGCCAGGGAAAGGCGCTGGCGGAGCCCACCGGAAAGGCTCATCGGGTGGTTGTCCAAACGATCGGTTAACCCGAGGGTTTCCACGATGCCAACCACCTCGTCTCTGGCCGTTGTTTCAAGCTCATCAAGCCGGTGGACCCTATCGGCGCTTGCCGCCGCGGCCAAGACTTGCTCCACCGTGTCCTGTGAATACAGGCTGCTCGCCCGCTGCGGAACCCACCCAATTCCACGGGAGATCCGCTCAGCTGCGGGTGGCTGGATGGTGCCGAGAGGCTTTTTGGCGTCGGCAATGCAGGACAGCAGAGTTGTTTTGCCGCTGCCATTGGGCCCCCACACCGCGACCAGATCACCGCGGCGAACCTCAAAAGTCACCGGGTCAAGCAAACGCTGCCCGGAGTCAAGGGCATAGGAGACTCCAGTGGCGGATAACACCAACTCGGAGGAATGCGGTGCAACGGTTGTTGGGGTCTGGGGATCTGAAAGGGGAGTTGGTGCAGTGCGGAGCACCAGATCGCCATCGGTTCGCACCCGATGCTGGCGCAAAAGATCTGCCTGCTCGTTGAGGGCGTGGTCGAAATCGCCGTCGTAGACCAGCTGGCCTTGAGGATTAAGCAGCAGCATCCGATCAGCCAGACCCCGGTGGCGTTCGGGCCGGTGATCGATAGCCAAAATACTCACCGCCGACTTGGCGCGAACATTAGCCAAAGCCTGCCGGAAAAGTTGTTGTGCTTGATCATCCAAGGCAGCGGTGGGTTCATCCAAGATGATCAGCGATGCCCCCTGTGCGATAGCGGCAGCCAGTGCTAGGCGCTGCTGCTCACCGCCGGACAGCACCAACGGATCAGTGGTGGGGGAGAGATGATCTAATCCCACCCAGGACAAGATCTCCGCACACACCTCGGTGGTCTCATCGATGGGAAGTCCTTGGTAGTCGCGCGGTAAGGCAGGCTCCATGAACAGCTGCTGGGCACACATCTGTGCGTCGGGTTGCTGCCACACGCACGACACCTGGCGGGCCCACTGGCTTGCCGGGACAGCGTCAAGGCTGTGACCGTTGAGGGTGACAGTGCCCTGTTGCCAGCCGTGCACACTGGATTCCAGCAGGCCAGTCAAAGCGAACGCGATGGTGGTTTTGCCGCACCCTGAAGCGCCCGCTACCACGGCATAAGAGCCTTGCTCTAGGCAGAAGGACAGGTCGGTGATGACCGGCTGCTCGGGCTCGTAGCCAATGGTGAGTCCAGTGACCTGAAGTCCGGGTGATTCCATTACGCCGGACGTTTTGCTCGAGAGGATGCCGCCAAACCTTGGGGATCCACGCCGGAGTGGAAGATCTTTCGGGCCACCAGGAACGACAAAGCGCCGTATACGACGCCGAGGGCAATCTTGATGGCGATGCCAACCAGAATCAGGTTCAGGTCCAATGTTTCCCTGGCAGTGCTGACCATGAACAGGGAAAGCCCTTGAGACAATCCGGCTGTCGCCCCGGCGATAAGAGACCACATCAGCACAGGACGCCCAAAGAGTTCTTTATCTGTTTGGCGGAGAAGGTTTTTGCCGAGGAAGGCGACCAGTTCGATGAACAGCGCAGCAAAAAGGGCTGTCGCCCCAAAGCCGATGAGTGCAGTGGCGAATCCCGTCAACGTGGCAACTCCCGGGCGACGGATGAGAAGTACCGCGGCGATGGAACCCCAGAAAAATGGGGTTGGTGCAGGGTATGCGAGCCACGGGATGGTGCCGGACAGCACCGAGTTCAGTACGATCGCAAGCCAGACAAACACTGCCGATGCGGCTGCCAACACCACGCAGGCCATTAGGGATCTCGTGGTGAGTTTGCGTCCTTTGCTCAAAGTAGGATTCCTTGTCATTAAAAGGCAAAAACTAGTAGAGCCTAACCTTATAGTGCATGGAATTGGTGGTCAATAAACGAGCTAAGTGTTTTTAACGTTTTTTGAAAAGAAAAACGCGGAAGCTCCCACAAGGGGAAGCTTCCGCGTTAATGCCACGGCATGCCAGCACTGGCACCAGGAAAAACTAGACCTGTACCTGCATGAACGCGGCACGCTGTCGAGTGCGGCGTCGGTGCATGACCTGCTTGAACACAAAGCGAACGATCGGACCGGCAATGATCAGCTGCAGCGGCAATGCAGCAACAAAGTTGAAGGGAATGTTGTGCGCCCAGGCCGACCACACGCTGGAGCTGAAACCTTCCTGCATGATGGCACCAAAGCCACTCATCAAGACCACCATGAACACGATCATGGTGGTGGAAATGGTGCCAATCTTTGCCCACAGCGGCCAGGAGGGCCGGATGATTTTTCCGGCCAGCGCCTTCGCGGGTTGTCCAACGACGAGGAAGTCCAACGTGAAAGCAACTACGAGAGCGAGGGGGAAGCCGATGATGGTGGCGCGGAGCGCTTCGGAAGTGAAGCCGTACACGGCGACCATGTTGTAGAGACTCATGCCGGCCACCATGATGGGGCACATAAGCAGGGTGAAAAGCAGGGCTTGCTTCGGAGTTTCGGGCATAGAGATGTCCTTAACAATAGGGTGACAATCGGGAATGTCCTCACCGAAAAACCCTATGGGCTCGGATCGCGCGCCGGCGTTACTGGGGCGTGATGCGAGGGACCTCCCCCAAACGGCTGTTGTGCCGGCCGGGAGGTATCGGACGAAAGAACAGCCTACATTTTCGAGCCGTTTAACTGCAAGAGTCTTCTTGACTTTCGGTTGCGACGCTTGGGGACGTAAGGGTTAAAAGGCTCCGTGGACTAAAGGCCATTTCTGGCGAGTGAAACTCGCAAATTTCCAACGGTAGTAGTTAGAAAAAATTTACTCGCGACTGGTCTTATATCGGTGGTTTACCTTGGCTATTTGTAGCTCAGTTTCTAATTGTAAACCGCTTCTTGTTTAAAACTTGAGAGATTTTTCGCATATGAATATTGGATCAGTTGATCAGGGATTTTGGCAATGTTTTTAAATCTCTAACTGGCTGTTCTGGACATTTGTTAGTTGATCTCTGAGCTAGTTTCAGTTGTAGGCCTGAGAGCTGCAAGGAACCTGAACGCTCGATGGAGATAAGGCTACTTTAGATCTACCTTAATTAGGGTAAAGATGAATAATGAGCTCATGATGATTGAACGTGCAATTGACTTTGGGCGCCCACGTCGAATGCGATGCGGTCGGTGCGGATATGAAGAGCTGGTGAGCTTGCCTTGGATGGAGCGGGGCGATAGATGTCCAAAATGTGGAGTCGAATGTTCCGATGTGCTGTGTGTGCGTCCCGTGCACGCGCCTGACGATCCGGCCATCGTTGATGATCTGGTGGCAAGGATGTGCTGGTATCACACGAGTACTGTTCCGAACTGGCCACAAAAGAATTTCGACCCGCTAAAAGATGTTGGTGCTGATTACTACGATGATTTGGTCAAAACAATAGGTCGACGTGAAGCGGGTATTTGGCTAGAAAAAGAGAAGTCAAAGGCTCTTCATGTTGGCACTTATGAAGCTGCTATTGAAAATATGTTGCGTCGGATAGTGGGCCAGCCTGAGCAAAACGAACAGTTCTTCTTATACCGTGTGGTGCTGCATGCAACTGCTGGGATTGAACCCGGTGTGCACGATGAGGAAGCGGATTTTTCTGGTGGCATGAATGCGGATGACTTGCTCACCGGCAATAACCTTATTTATCGGTATCTGAATGAGACTGAAGATGAAGGTTCAATTTCCTTAGCTATAAAGCCAGAGGCGATCGAATCAGTGGCTGGTATTGAGATTCCATTAAAGCAGCAGCCTTCTCTGACTTCAAAGCTTGACCTTGCTGTTTTCGACGCTGGCAAGTGGATCGATGAAGGTCAAATCCCGACTTACATCAAAAAACGTTTAAAAGACAGTTATCTTCAAAGGCGTTCGGAGATGGGTGGACGGTCGAGTTCAGAGTATCTCCTAGGCTTGATTGGTCTTGTGCAAAACCCCTCGGAGGTTCTTTTGATGCTCGATAAAGCGGAGCGTCGAATGATTTAGAGAGGCGTTTCTAAATAAAATCTTTAGATTCTCTAGCGGAAATATGCTTAGGAAACTGTTCTTCAACCTCTATTAATGAAAAAGCGAGCTGCTGGCGACAGTGAGAACCATAGCGAGCACGAACCTAAGGGGCATCTTAGTCGAGCCGATAGCGTGTGTAATACCCTGCCGCAGCTACGATTTTTGATTTTCTGTCGAAATAAACCTTGCTTTGGATGTTTCAAAAATATCGTGTTTAGCGATGTTTTGAGTCGCCCGAGACGATAGGCTAGACGGCAGCAGTTTTTCTGCTCCATGTAGTTCACTAAAGCCTGTGTTGGCTACGTGGCAGTATTCTCCGTTTGTAAAACGTGTAGCACCTTCTGGTCGCATGCAGCAAATGGTTTTCACGCGAATTGCGTTGCTAGTAAACGAAAATCTTCCCCAAAAAGAAAGACCGATGGAAGACTTATGGCTGCTCGACTGAGCCTTCAAGACATCGAATCCCGTGTTGAACAGCTTTCGGGTCGTGAGGAGTACTCAAGTGAACTTATCTATGACTTGTTGCTGGCTTACGGTAAGCCAAAATCAACAGTTACGCGATTGCGTAAAGGGGATACCAACGTCGCAAGCGATCCGACTTCTGACGTCCTGCTGAAGAACGTTGTGGATTTTCGAGTTACCGACAGCAATCTAATGAGTGCTGTCACGATGCTTAAGGAAGATCCAGAGGTGCAGCGGTTTAGTCCGCGGTTTGTCATAGCAACAGATTTGAAAGAGCTAAGCGCTATCGATATGCGTACAGGAGAATCCCTGTTGACTCCTGTAAAAGAAATTGACCAGCATTTTTCCTTCTTCCTCCCTTGGGCCGGGATGGAAAAGACACAGTTCATTTCGGAGGCGCATGCCGACATCAAGGCTGCTGAGCGCATGGGGAAGCTGTTTGATGAGCTTCACAAAGCAAACCCTGAGATGCTGAAAGTGGAAGGCGGGCGTCATGCGTTAAATGTGTTCTTTACACGGCTACTTTTTTGTTTCTTCGCGGAAGACACAGGGATTTTTGAGGCCAATCAGTTCACGAATGCGCTGGCCTCTCATACGCTAGAAGACGGCTCCGATACTGCGCAGATGCTTGCGCGTATTTTCTTGGCGCTTGATACTGCTCGCCCTGAAGATAAACCCAGTTATCTGAGGAGATTCCCATATGTCAATGGTCAATTGTTTACGGTTCGTGAACATGAAATAATTCCTGAATTCACTTCGAAAGCGCGCCAAATGCTAATCGAGCTAGGCACTCTAAAGTGGGAGGAAATCAATCCGGATATTTTTGGGTCGATGTTCCAGACTATCGTCAGCACTCAAAAACGATCCGATTTGGGACAGCACTATACCTCGGTACCCAACATTTTGAAAACCATTGAGCCACTATTCATGGATGCATTGCGCGACGAGTACCGACGGAGTATCGACAGTTCCAAACGGCTTGAGAAGTTGCTGGATCGCATAAGTGAGATCAAGATATTCGACCCTGCCTGTGGGACAGGTAATTTCCTTGTTATTGCATATAAAGAATTGCGACGACTGGAACATTCTATCCTTGAGCGCATGGCCGAGCTGGATTCTAGGCATCAAGTACTTTTTACATCATCACGAATCAACATTCAAAACTTCTATGGAATTGAAATAGAAGACGTTGCGGCTGAAATTGCTGTTCTCTCATTGTGGATTGCCAAGCATCAAATGAATGTTGAATTCAAAGATAAGTTCGGCGTTGAAATCCCCTTAATTCCGCTTAGGGAGGCGGGGCATATTGTTTCAAAAAACGCCTGTCGTATCGACTGGAATGATGTTTGCCCCAACGAGGAAGGGGGTGAAATCTACCTTATTGGAAATCCTCCCTATAAAGGCGGGAAGTCAGCTCCGAAAAAGCTCAAAGAGGATTATCCGTTCGTATTTCAAGGTAGGCCTTATTCGAAAAATCTCGACTATATTGCGTTGTGGTTCATAAAAGGAGCTGAATATATTGCGAAAAGTTCAGCAAAATTATCTTTTGTAACCACAAATTCTGTTGCGCAAGGTGAGCATGTTTCTTTGATGTTCCCTTACATTTTCAGTCTTGGTCTTGAGATTGGATATGCTTACACGTCTTTCAAATGGTCAAATAATGCAAAGCGGAACGCAGGGGTGACGGTTGCAGTAATTTCATTGCAGGCGAAGACTGGAGGGCCGAAGCGAATTTACACGGATGGAGCGTATAGGGAGGTTAGTCAAATTAATGGCTACCTTGCTGCGGGGCCGCATATCTACGTAAAACCCGCCCGGCGCCACACCTCGCCTTCAATGCCGCCTATGTGTCTCGGGTCAATGCCGAAAGATGGGGGAAATCTAATTCTCACAAGGGAAGAGAAAAATGATCTCTTGCGAAAATGGCCCAATCTTGCATATCTCGTGAAGGGGTTTGTTGGCGGGGCGGAATTTATTAAAGGGTTGGAACGTTTCTGCTTGTGGATTTCTGATGAGCAACTTGAAGCGGTTAGTTCTGTGCCGGAAATTCAAGAGCGCTTCGATCGTGTTAGGGAATACAGGATGGAAAGCGCCGCTCAGAGTACAGTAGATTACGCTATTTACCCAAATAGATTTAAGCAAATTTCCTATCGCCCTACGGATTCAATTATTTTCCCACGGGTATCGTCCGAACGGCGTGAATATATTCCGATTGGATACTTGGAATGCGATGTAGTTATTGGTGATTCAGCCAATGCAATCTACGACGCTGAGCCGTGGCTTTTTGCTTTGCTGACCTCTCGAATGCATATGGTCTGGGCGCGGGCGGTTGGGGGTCAATTGGAAACACGATTTAGGTACTCGAATACGCTAGTCTATAACAATTTCCCTGTTCCTCCGTTGTCTGATGAGGCGAAGGTAGAACTGGCCGACGCTGCATTTCGAGTATTGGACGTTCGTGAGTATCACTGTGAATGCACTTTGGCTGAACTTTACGATCCTGAAGAGATGCCGATTGACCTCCGTGAGGCTCACCAACAGGTTGATCTGTTAGTTGATTCGTTGTATTCCAAACGTGTTTTCACCTCTGACGAGGAACGCTTGACTAGATTGTTTGCCCTATATGAGGAAATGGGCGAGAAAGAACACTAGTTTTTTCTACAGAACGAATGGGTAAAATGATGAGTATTATGGGTAAGACGGAAAACATAGTCGACGTAGTTTACGATCGAACTGGGCGCTCGGTAAACACCAACGAACTGGGAATGCGCGAGATGCAAGCTCGCGCTTTCGAAGCCCGACTGTCCCAGTATTTGCTCATTAAAGCGCCTCCGGCATCTGGAAAATCCCGGGCGTTAATGTTTATCGCATTAGACAAGCTTTATAACCAGCGCCGACGAAAAGTCATCGTTGCTGTTCCTGAAAAATCAATCGGGGGTTCGTTTAAGAACACCGGGCTTGTTTCGAATGGTTTCTTCGCTGACTGGGATGTCAAGCCTTGGAACAATCTGTGCGATGCGGGATCTTCGAAAAGTAAGGTGGAACAGTTCGTATCATTCCTTAAGCCTGCGCCTGATGGCCCCAATGATGCGATCCTGGTGTGTACGCATGCCACGCTGAGATTTGCGTTTGAGAAGCTCGCTCCGAGTGATTTTGATGGCTGCGTATTGGCTATCGATGAATTTCACCACGTGTCGGCTGACACAGACGACAATCGCTTGGGAGCCCTGCTCGCTGAAGTGATGAGAGGCTCTGATTGCCATATCGTGGCAATGACGGGTTCTTACTTCCGTGGTGACACGGTGCCGGTGCTGCTGCCTGAGGTAGAAGAAAAGTTCACACATGTCACCTTCAACTATTATGACCAGCTCAATGGTTATCGTTACTTGAAGTCCCTCGGTATTGGGCATCACTTCTATCAGGGGCGGTACCTGGATGCTATCAGCGAGGTATTGGATCTCGACAAGAAGACCATCATTCACATCCCGAGCGTGAACTCTGGCGAGTCTACAAAGGACAAACTCGAGGAAGTTGGGCACATCCTCGACGTCATCGCCGGCGCAGAGGATCCCGGCGCATCCGCGGTTGTGGAGCGTGAACCTGAAAGCGGAATCCTACTGGTTCGCAATGAGCAACTCGGGCGAACACTTCGAGTGGCAGATTTGGTTGATGATACTGATCAGAAGCGCCGTGCGAAGCTCCTGGAGTACCTTCAGGACGCCGCAGAGAACCGTGACGCAGTGGACATCATTATTGCTCTCGGTATGGCTAAGGAAGGTTTTGACTGGCCTTTCGCGGAGCATGCCCTCACCGTTGGGTATCGAGCATCCCTAACCGAAGTTATTCAGATCATTGGTCGTGTGACTCGCGATAGTGAGGGGAAACGGCACGCACAGTTCACTAACCTCATCGCTGAACCTGAAGCGTCTCAAGACGATGTGACTGCATCGGTTAACAATATGTTGAAAGCTATTACTGCGTCTTTGCTGATGGAGCAGGTTCTTGCCCCGAATTTCACCTTCAAAGCAAAGAAGCCGTCGGGGGATGAAACGAAAGATAATCCTGGCACATTGCGTATTGCTGGTTTTAAGGAACCTAAGACAGCTCAAGGAAAGCAAATTGTGCTAGATGGGCTCACTGATATCAAAGCGCATCTTTTGCAAGATCCTAATTTTGCGAAAGCGGCAATGAGTCCGGACGTCCAACCGGAAATGATCACAAAGGTTCTGATTCCGAAAATCGTACGAGAGAAATACCCGACTCTGCCTGAAGAAGACGTACTGGCGGTTGCGCAGCATGTTGTCGTGGATGCGGTTGTGAAGAAGAGCAATATCACTCAAGTTGGTGAGGATCGTTTTATAAAAATGGCCGCCAGATTCGTCAACATTGATGATCTCAATATCAATCTGATTGAGTCGATTAATCCCTTCCAAAAGGCATACGAAGTGCTGTCGCGGTCAGTAACTCCAAACGTGCTTCGTCTTATTCGCGATGAAATAGATGTAACGAAGATTGATGTAACCGAAGAAGAAGCCCGCGTCGAGTTACCTCGAATTACTCAGGCGATGAAGAATCGACCAGGCTGGAGACCAGACAAGAATAGTGAGGATCCGCGCGAAGTTCGCGATGCAGAAATTGTGCTCTACATGCAGCACCGGATCCGGCAGCGAGAAGCTCAACGACGTGCTGCTGCTGTGGAAAACAGTTCTTTGAGTGCGGAGAAATAGACGCGTGGCTAAGAAGTTTAACCGTAACCGCCCGGATAAGCCGGTAGAAACCGATGATTTTCTCGATTCTTTCAGCGCGGAAGATCTTGAGTTTTTCCGTGAGCCAGAGAAACCGTTACCGGTAACGAGTGTTGACCGTCTGGAGCGTGCTTTCCAGGAGATTGTTGAGTTTCGACGTTTACATGGGAGGTTGCCGTCTGCAGAGACGCGCGAGATAGCTGAACGGAAGCTCGGCGCACGTCTTGCTGGGATCCTTGCTAGCCATAGGAAGCTCGAAGCGCTTCGCCCTCTCGACACAGAGTTCGGCCTGCTAACTCCGACGGAATCCTTTGAAACCTTTGATGAATTGTTGGAATCTGATTGCTTATCTGATCTGGTTTCAGATGACGACGCGGATATCTTTGATGTATCGACTTTGCCTGAGGTAGCGACGAGAAATTCACAACCGGGTGACATCGAAAGACGGAAGAAATGCCCGGATTTTGAGACCTTTGCCCCACTTTTCAAGCGTATGCATGAGCAACTTGCAGACGGTTCGATGCGGCTTGTGCCGGAGTCCAGCATTACTGCAATCGTGCCTGGAGCTTACCTCGTTGTTGGAGGAGTAATGGTATTTATCGCGGAGGTCAAGGAACCTGAATACAAGGTCATGAATGGCAAGGAGGTCAAGCGTGAAAGAATGCGAGTGATCTTCGAAAACGGTACAGAATCCGCAATGTATCGCCAGTCTCTAGCAGTTCGACTAGGTTTGCAAGAAGGGAAGCGGGCAGTGCCTTCGGTCCTGGATTCCTTACTTGTCGGAGATGATGACGTTCTGACAGGTAACATTTATGTTTTGCGCTCGTTGAGTGAAAAAACAGAGATCACCTCAATTCCGAACTTGTATAAAGTTGGGTTTTCTAGAGGTTCGGTGGAGAAAAGAATTGCTAACGCGAAGCGCGAGCCAACCTATTTGATGGCTCCTGTAGAAGTGGTTGCAACCTACCAGACCTACAATTTGAAGACCTCAGCGCTAGAACACCTTCTCCACAGAGTTTTTGCGATGGTGAAGTTGGATGTGACGATCATCGGACTCGATGGGAAGGCGCACCATCCTTCAGAGTGGTTTAGCGTTCCCTTTCCTGTTCTTGATCAAGCTATTGAGGCCATCATTGATGGCTCCATCGTGAACCTGTCCTATGATCCTGAGGATCAGAAACTTATAGAACGCGACTCTGCTTAGCGTTGTATTGACCCTGTGTCTTCCTCGTCGTGGAGTGAGCGGTGTGAATACGCATTCAGGATCAACGGGTTTGCACCGTTTAGAAATTTGGTTATCGAATCGACTCATCGCGAATCCACTAGCTCTTTATTAGTAGATACAGGGTAAACGTGTAGGTAGTAAGTGAAGGCTTGCGTAGGTTATCAGCGCTAGCCAGCAGAAAGCCCTATTTTTTCATCAGTTTTTTGATGCACTTTTGTTGTAGACCTGCAAGTTTTCTTTTCTTAAGAAGGGGTTCTACCCGCTTTCGTGGCGATCTCAAAGCAGAAAAGTCTTTTCGGAGTTTTCTTTTAAAAAATCCTCGTAGCGCTTCTTATTTGTCTCTATGAAAAGCATCTCGTAAAAGCGTGCCATTTTTAGTTTTCCACGTGATTTTACCGTTGCGTGAGTTTCCAGCCACAAAACGCGCGGCGGCGCTGGAGGACGTGAAAGTGATGTCTTCCCTAACAGTGCTATCTGTAACTGCGTCGCCTTGAGCAGCGCGGAGTGTATTGACGGCGGTTTCCGTACAAGTGCAAAATCGCATCATCGGATAACGCGATTCGCACTATCTGGTAACGCTCAACAACGGGGGTAATGCATCCACCGCGATGTGGGATCACGCCCGAATCAAAGGCCAAGCCCCCTGCCAAAACGTCCGGCACCCGGTTGAATGACAAGCGGCCGGTGGCGCGGCTTGTGCCACCGGTGACACGTTTGCACACCGCAAAGGACGCTCATCATGGCATCCAACATCAAGCGGCTACTGACCGCCGTCTACGACGGCTCAATGAGCCACAGGCAAATGCAACAAGCATTCCAGTGCTCGCCGCGCACCATCCAAAACTGCAAGCAACTCATCGACGATCACAACCTGACCGCCGACAAGATTGCCGCCCTCAGCGACGCCGAAATCACAGCGCTGCTGCCAGACAAACGCCGCACCCGCACCAACGACAGCTACCTGCCCCCAGACGTCGAAGCCATCCACCGCAAAGCGGCCAAGCACGACAAAACCTTCACCCTGCGCTACGAGTGGGAAACCTACCTCCACCAAGCCGAAAAAGCAGGATGCAAGGCATATAGCTACGCGCAGTTCTGCCGCAAAGTCACCGCATTCGTCGACGTCAACAAACTGACCCAAACCCTCACCCACGCACCAGGGTTTGAACTCCAAGTCGACTGGGCCGGCACGAAAATCCTCTACGGACACCTCGACGATCCTGCAAAAGCCAGCATCTTCGTCGCCAGCCTCCCACACTCCGGCCTGATCTTCGCCACCGCCACGAAAGACGAAAAACTGCCCGCCTGGCTAGACTGCCACCGGCAAGCACTGGAATACATCGGCGGGGTACCTGCCACCGTCACCCCAGACAACACCAGCACCGCCACCTTGATGTGGGCCGCGGACAAACGCCTACGGGTGATCAACCCCAACTACCAAGCGTTCGCCGCCCACTACGGCTTCGGCATTACCCCCGCCAGGCCGCATCGCCCCACCGACAAAGGGCACGTGGAAAACGCCGTCAAAATCGTCACCACACGCATCATCGCCGTCCTGCAACAACAGTGGTTTACCACCCTCGACGACCTCAACACCCGGCTGCGGATTCTAGTCGACGACCTTAACACCACGCCCATGACCAACAACATCAGCAGGGCTGAACTATTCGACGACTTCGAACGCGAAAGCCTTGGCCGGCTACCCGATATCGCCTGGACCAACTGCACCTGGGCGAAAGCCATCGTCGGACACAACTATCACATCCGCTACGACAAGCAGAACTACTCGGTGCCCTACGCACTGGTGGGCAAAACGGTGAAAATCCAAGCCACCGACACCACCATCACCATCTACTGCGAAGGCAGTGAAGTTGCCCGGCGCAGCCGTTGCACCGGCCGGCAAGGCAGCTTCACCACCGACATCGCACACATGCCGGATGCTCACCAACAGACTCGCTCCCACTGGTCTAGGAAAAGCCTTATCGGACGTGCACGACGTTTCGGGCCCCACACCGAAGCTGTGATCACACAACTTCTCAATGGTGTCGACCACGAAGCACAGGCGTATCACGCCTGCGACAACATCCTAAAGCTTGGCCGCAACAAAAAGCTGCACAGGCTTGAAGACGTCTGCGCAGACCTCATCGCCACCAACACCCCAGCGTCGTTTACCCGCATCGACGCACTTATGCGACGCACCACCCCACCACCGGCTGCGCGCCCACGCCCCCAGGCTGGCAAAACCAACCGCCACGACACCCTCCACCATGGCCTGCGCGGTGCCGACGCCTTCACACTGCCCACCACACAGCCGACGGCAAACACCAACCCCGCCGCCGACCAAGCCAAGGACAACCACGATGACTAGCCCGAACACCGCGTTCCCGGCCATGAGCGATGACGACTACGAGCTGTTTAAACAGTTCCGCATCACCGCCATGGGCGAAGCGATCCGCACCCTTCTGGAAGACCCAGCCACCGCAGGTCTGACCGGATCCCAAATCATCCGCTACGGCCTGCACAGTCTCAAACACCACCGCGACAACGTCCGGCTGGCAAAACGCCGCAAAGCCGCACACCTGGACACCTCGACCGCATGCGTGGAAAACATTCACTACGACTCGAATCGTGACCTGGACAAAGCCACCATCGATGGGCTGGCACAACTGGACTGGGTCCGCCACGGCACCAACGTCATTGTCCAAGCCCCCTGCGGTGTGGGCAAAACCTACATCGTCAAAGCTCTCGGCCTGGCTGCCTGCGAAAACGGCTACGACGTGCGCTACTACACCCACCACGGGCTGATCAGGGCGATCGAAGAAGTCACCGACGACACCGGCGCCTACTACCAGCTCATCGACGACCTCAGCACCGTTGATGTCCTCATCATCGATGACTTCGCGTTGGGCAGCTACGCCGATGCCCACACCCGCGCGATCGCTGACGTGCTCGACCGTCGTGAAAGCTCCGCCACCGTGCTGGCCAGCCAACTGCAGCCACAGGACTGGTACCGCGCGTTCGACAACCCGGGTTTTTCTGAAGCAATCCTCAGCAGGTTGCTTAAGCACCCGATCGTTGTCGCGATCAACGGCACGGACCGACGCAGGCAATAACCCACCACCCCCATGCATCACCCCCGCATCCACCGGTGAAAGTTCACCGGGTGCGGGGGTGATGCATGTCCGTATGCGGTGTTACCAGATAGTGCGAATCGCGTTACTCCGGCATGCGCCTCTGCAACAAGTAGCTGTAAGCGGGGAGCCGGCCAATAGTACGAACTCCTTTGGGCCTTGCCACAAGCCACGGGCGGGAGTGCTATGTCCTTTCACCCGCATATAGAAGACAACCGCGTCATGGGTCGCGTCCATATCGATCTCCTCTGAGAAAACAGCCTCGTGCTGTGTGAGAGGTTGTTTGGTCTTCGTGTTTTGCTCCGCGGCAGTTGCTTGGTTGGAAGTGGCTGGGTGCTCGTCGGGTTCTCTTTCCGCTTTCAGTGATTCAACAGTCGGATGCTCTGGGGCTGGCTTGAAAGTAGGGGATTTGGATGCCACTGTTCCCGGATCGACAGCATTATCTGCTTGGCTATCAGAAGTTTTAGACCCTTGAACCTTGGCTTTGTCTTCGGTTGGTTCGAAAACGTACCACCCCAGCGTTGTCAAAATAAGGCGTGCATCTGACACGCATTTGGACAGCATCTGGCGATGGCGTTCAGTTCCCTCACTAGCACTTGGAGTGTAGCTATTGGCTACCTGGAAGCGACCGGATTTTTGGGCCAAGCGAGTAAAAGTATTCTCCAAGACGTCGAGTTCAGTCGCATTGAACTGAGCTTTTTCTCCAAGGATGAACAATGCGTGAGTGGCCCATGTGTGGCGACCCTGCTTGATGTGTTCCCTGACTCGCCCGATGGCGCCCTTGCCGTTGGCGCGGTTATTAGCTTGCCCGATATAGGCGTTTCCCTTGTGCCCTGGAATGCGCTCAACCATGACATAAATTCCAGGGTGGTTGAGTTCCGAGTGGTCGGCGTAGTCGTCAAAGGATTCCCGTGGGACCACATAGATGGTGGGGATCACGGTGTAGGGGATAGCCGCTCGAATTGACCCATCGGCCCGTTGCTCAAGAAGTTGTAGCTCGATAACTGTGGGATCCAAAGTGGGTGCCATCGTCTGGGGCCTTCCTCGACCGAATCCTCGACTCATTGAAGCTTGTCTCGAGTGCGTAGGCATTTCGGCTGATGATTTTTTGTTAGCTAGGTTGGTTTTTCCTATTTTCGCATGTGCTCTGAGCAGGAGCCATCTTGGATGCTTTCCTTCCGTTTCGATCTAAGATAATTACTCATCTAGCTGAACAACAGAAGCGTTGGAAGCGTTGTGATTGCTAGAGCACGTGTTTGCGGCTACCGTTTCGCCGGCAGCGCTTCGACACCAAAGTCGAAAAGTGCAGGCTTGGATTGTGGCGCGAAATCAACTGTGTTGCCGGGCCGGCTGCTGGTCGTCTGCTTTGGATCGCTCTCGACTATCCGGTTATCTGCGGGGCTGGCGAGAACAGGGAAGAACTTCTTGAGATGTTCCCTTAGTGCGTCATCGCAAACATAGAAGAACGTGCCCCGAATACCGCGGGTGGCCAGCACGTAGTAGGCGTTGAGTACAGCGTTAAAAATGTCTTCGTCTGTGGCTGGATTGTTTTTGGTTCCTCGCGTTGCGCCGGTGTCGGCGAAATGTTCTCGTCCGCCGAAAGCCACGGTTTCTCGGACTGGGTCGTAGGTGATGTCGGGGCCGATGATGACTCCGGCGTAGTTGAGATCGTATCCCTGGACCGTGTGGATAGAACCCACCTCGTTGATGGCGTTGTCGCTGCCCATCCAGTCTTCGATGGTGGAGTTCCATCGCAAAGGAATGCCGTCGATCTTCCAGTCGTAATCTGGCATGACATAGTTGGGGTCTTTCTTGCGCCGCTTTCTCGCCTTGACCTTGTTCCTTTCCCACGGCCACGCGTAACCTGCAACGATCCGTGCAAGGTCAAAAGTGTCGTTGCGGTCCTTGATGAGGGAGAGCATGTCCGCAAGGTCGTCAACGATCGCCAGCTCGTAGTTGGTGTACGCCGTGGGCGCGGGGTCATCGTTGAGGCTGAAGATGGCGCGAACGTATTCGGAGTAGGAAGGCAGGTGTTCCACCGAGGCGCCGTATTGGCCCGGTTGGTCCTGCGTCTGGAGCTGGTGCGGGTTGTGGGCCGTGGCCAGTGGTCCCGCGGCGACCGCCTTAACCCGAACCTGTTGTGCGAGTGAGAAGAACAAACCTTCACGTTTCGCCTGGGCGATGGT